>JBGQAL010000021.1:0-24295 GCA_041494285.1 Methanotrichaceae archaeon | reverse complement strand
CTTTTGCCCTTGCTCGCCACAAGGAGGAGCTTAAGAAGCTTCCTTCAATTGAAAAGAGCGCCACCATCATTACCAGCTCAGTTGCCTATCCGCTTTTGTCCTCGATATTTCAAGAGCTGGGAGACAACGTGAACGTTGTGAGCGTTAATAAGGAGATCGGCAACCTTATCACTTTGAATGACTTTGCAGGCCTGGAAACCGATGAGGTGAAGGAACGGGTTATAATCCCTGGTTCGGTCCTGGCCTACGACAAAGAAATTCGTAAAGCCTTGAGGCGCGACGGCAAGAACAGATTGGTCTTCGGGGGACCGGACGAGTTCACCGTGGAATCGGAACGAAGCATATGCCTGACAACCCGGCAGGTTCTGGATAGGGAGATCGAGGCTTTCACTGGCCTCATTGAGGAGATCAACGATCTGGGAATTTAGACCACGAATCCGCATGAGGTTCGGGACTGTACACTATGGGTACCGAACACCTGCTGGCGAGCAGCTAGACTATTTGCGCCTATTCACTAGTGCACACTTTGGCAGCATTCTCGAATCTATTACCTTGATACAGGGGGCCTGGACAGCAGAGATGTACAGCTTTCTTTCGCCAACCATCTGGACGTAGTCCGTGGCCTTTGGCGACGCGATCTTGACCGAGAATAGCATTGGACCCTCACAGGTGGTACAAATCCGTAGGTCAGTTGACTTGGATCGAATGTAATCTTCCATCTCCGGAGTCATCCTAAATGGTGCAGTTTGGGACGGCATCGGAAAGACACTTTCGATCTTCGGCTACAATAGGTTTTAGGTGCAATAGGTTTTATATCCCTTACTTAAGAGTCTTAAAAGTGAGACGCAAGAACAATGTGGCCCAGGCCAGGGACATTGCCCGACAGCGCATGGAGATCCTCTTTGAGCTGGCCTCCCAGGAGTTGCCCTTACATCCAGAGAGATCCGACAGGTACGTCCAAATCGCAAGGATGATCGGCACTCGTATACGGATAAGGATGTCTTCCCAAATGAAAAGGATGTTATGCAAGCACTGTGGCAGCTATCTCCCAGCTTCGGAAAGGAGGGTGAGATTGTGCCGTGGTGTTATCATCGCTACTTGTCTGATATGCGGCAAACAAACTAGGATTCCGTATGAAGTGGAGAGGCCAGTTGCGGCACAAAGACGTTCCCAGAAATTTAAACGTGTTTGAATGCCAAGAGTAACACCTTGACGGAACCTAGCTCGATTGCTGTTCAGGTCGCTTAAGTCTGAAGATATCGACGACGGTCTCGACTACCTAAGCTCCGCGAGGCTTATGCTTAAGCGAGTCGCGAAGCCGATGGCTCGAGACAGGACCGACTTCGCTGTGGCAACCCGATGCCCTTGATAGTTGACCATAAGCGACAAAGGACCACCGGCTGCGCACTTTGGCCACTAGAGGACATACAGCTCAGGCTGTGCATTTCTTGATGTCTTTGGCGACGGACTTAAGAGAAGAGCTCCTGTATGTCTCGTGAGAACGACTAAAGCCTAATGCACATCAGCACCATTAAGCTGGACTTTGGTCCACTGCTGTAGTCCCCAATTGCTCGTATCCAATGTAGTCCATTATGACTTGCTTTTTGTCGCCGATGAGTTCTTCCTCGTGCTCTAGAATTTGCTGTATCAGAGGAACAACGGGGGTTTTGTCGTCCCAGTTCCTTATCAGGATGTCATCGGTGCCTGCTTCTTTCCTTACCTTGTCAGCTACAAAGGCGCAAAGGAAAATATCATCAACAAAGCCCAGGGGACCGTATTTCTCCTCTGGTATGACGTCCTCGGGCAGGATGAAGTAAGCTATTGAGGCAATCACAAGAGGCGACAGATGACCTGGAAGGGCTGGATCGTCCAGCAATCGGGTCATCAACTTGTAAAGAGCAGGAGCCTTAATTATGATCTCGCTATGCTTGCCTTTATAGCCTGAGACTTCCTGCTCGAGTAGTTTATCGAATCTCTTCATCATGAATCCTCCAGCTATCGAATGAGTGTGCACTTCTGGCCATAGTTGTCTAGTGAGCAGGCCATGTTCCTTATAGGTGCTCACGTCGACGTTCGGTAGGCCATAAACTTAGCATCTCTAATAGTGCATCGGTTAGTTAACTTTATGCCTTGACCAACGAGTGTTAAATTTTTTTATTCTAATATCGTGGGTTTTGAATCGTAGATCAACAAACCTATATATTCCATTAGTCATGATTAATGCCGATCAACAATGGAATTAACTCCTGTTCAAAGAGATATCTTGACCGCCCTAATAAACATTTATCGTAAGGAGGATCGAGCCGTCAAAGGCGAGGAGATTGCAGGTCTCATTGACCGCAAACCAGGCACTGTCAGGAACCAGATGCAATCCCTGAAAGCGTTGAACCTGGTCGAAGGCGTGCCAGGGCCTAAAGGTGGCTACAAGGCTACTGGTTCCGCATACGAAGCCCTCAGTCTGGACACCACCGGAGAAGTAGTTGTTGTTCCCATCGTAAAAAACGGAGTGTTGGTCGATGGGGCAACTGCGAGCGAGATTGTCTTCAATAAGGTAATGTCGTCCCACGAGTGTAGCGGAACAGTACGCATATTGGGCAATGTGAAGGACTTCAATGTTGGAGACGAAATCCGAATCGGACCTACGCCCGTGAACAAGCTCTACATCCGAGGGGATGTTGAAGGCAGGGACGACACCATGTCTCGGCTCATTTTTCACGTTAAAGAGATCATTTCAGTGCCGAGGATTCCAGTCAAGAAGATAGCGCGGCGTGCTGTTCATATTGATCCTAATGTCACCATTCAAGAGGCAGCCATGACATTGATTCATGACGGAGTTCGAGAGGCGCTGGTCGATGAAAGCTCTCTTGGTCTTGTCAGCATGACCGACATAACCCGAGCCGTAGCGAAGGGCAGGGCCGATCTCAAGGTCAGGGATATTATGACTCACGACTTTTTGACCATAGATTCTAAGGAACTAATCTTCGAGGCTGTCAAGGTTCTGGGAATGAGTGGGTCGAGCCAGCTCGTAGTCCTAGATTCGGGAGTTCCTTGGGGGATAATCACCCCAGCAGATCTGATCGGTGCACTCACACCGAACTGATCTTGTACCTTGAGAACGCCGATGGGCCACCATCCCTCTTAAAAACAGCAGATATTGTTTACCAGTAAGTACTTCCAGGGAGAAGGGCCAGAAGGATAATAGTCTATTTGAATCATCCGTTCCTCCGCCAGGCTTAAACGATCAGGGCCTCTATGAAAAGGCGTTCGTGAATTACATTCCTCATATATGACATAGGTTAAATCTTTATACTCTTAGAGAAATACCAAAGCAAGGATGCCGGGAATGAACTCCATTGATCTCATCGAAGAGTACAACAAGGCTTTGGGTACATACCAGAGGATATTGGCCTTAGAGATGGACCCTGTCCAGAGAGCCAGTATTCAGAGGAAGGTCGGAGACATTTACTCGGAAATCTCTAAGCAGGAGGATAAGGCGAAGAACTGCAAGCTGGCAATTGCGACCTACCAGATGGCCCTGGAGGCCTTTACCTCGGAGAACAATCCTGCCCAAAGAGCTAGAGTCCAGAGGGCTATCGGATCAGCCTACCTCGGTCTGGGTGAAGTGGAGCAAAAGGCTGAAAACTGCCGATCTTCGGCTGTTGCCTTCAAGGAAGCTTTAAATTATTATCTTCCCGAGAGCTTCTCGACCGACTATTCCGAGATACAGGCCAGCCTTGGAGTAGCCTACAGGAGACTGGCCGAATCTGAGAAGATGGAAGTCAATTGTCGGCTAGCTATAAGAGCCTGCACAGAAGCCGTCAAATTTTACACATTTAAAGACTATCCAGCCAAGTTTGCAGACGTACAGATCAACTTGGGGATGGCCTACGCAGCTTTGGCCGAAATTGAGTCGAGAGAGGAAAATTGTGGTAACGCTATACGTGCCTACGTTAGGGCATTGGAGGTCTACACCTTTGAACGCTTGCCATTTGTATACGCCTCAGTTCAAAACAATCTGGCTGCAGCTTATACCTCGCTATCAAGAGCGAAGGAGAAAGCGACCAACTGTTGGCGTGCCATCGAGGCTTGCGATGACGCCCTTCGGGTTAGGACAAAAGAACGCTTGCCGTTCGACTATGCTGCCACTCAGAATAACCTGGGAAACGCTTATCTGACTCTGGCTGAGGCAGAAGTGGGGTTTGAGAACTGCCAGCGGGCCGTTGATGCTTACAGGAAAGCCCTTGAGGTCTATTCCCTCGAGAAGTTCCCTATTCAGTATGCTTTGACGGAGAGCAACTTGGCAAACGCTTACTTAGTCCTCGCCGAATCAGACCAGAAGTTCGATAACTGCCGGGAGGCCGTCAAGGCATGTAAGGAGGCGCTCAAGGTCTACAACATCGAGGATTTCCCTGAAGATTATGCAGATATTCAAGGGTATCTGTGGGTTGCCTACTCCACACTGGCAGACTCGGAGTATCGTGCGGAGAATTGTATCCTGGCCCTGGATGCCTGCCAGGAGCGGCTCAAGGTCTACGCAGCAGCCCGTCCGGAACAGTACGCGTCTTGCCAGAAGGACCTGGCGATAACCTACAGCATGCTGGCAAATGTGGAGGACACACCCGAGGACAAGGCATGGGATTGCAAGAAGGCCATTTCTGCTTGCGACGAAGCACTGAAGTTCTACACGCCTCCAGATCAGCCGGCGGAGTACGCCGAGGTTCAGAACCTCCTCTGGACGGCTTTTACCACTCTAGCCGAGGTAGAGGATAAAGCCGAAAACTGCCGGAAGGCGATTGTTGCCTGCCAGAGATCTATGGAGATCTACGAGAAGAACAGCCATGATTATGCAGACGCTCTCAAGAACCTGGGCTACACCTACGTAACCCTCGCCGAGACTGAAAGTCTCAAAGAGAATTGCGAGTTAGCAATCGAATCGTACAAAGCCGCCTTGAAGGTCTACTCGGCAGATATAGCGTCCTTTGAGCATGCAGAAATCCAGAGGGACATTGGATACACTTACCTCCTTCTTTCGGACGCAGAGGATAAGGCAGAAAACTGCAAGATGTCTGTAAAAGCCTACAAGAAAGCCTTTAAAGCTTATTCTGACGCCTCCAGAGAGTTTGAATCTGTCGAGGACCCGAGGTCGGCCGAGGCCAGGGAGAAGGCAGACAAGTGTCAGAATGCCATTGAAGCCTGCCGGAAGATCCTCAAAACTTCCAGGAAAGCCAAGGAAGCTTCAGCCAAAAAACGGCAGGACAAAAAGGAAGCATAAGCCGGAAAGGAAAAAAAATGAAAGAACTGACAGACAAGCAGATTGCCGCGTACTTTCACCGCTCCTACGCCGCAGCAGACGGACTGTGGTTCATGAAGGTCGAAGAGAAGTGCGGTTTCGACACCGCTCTGGAGATCGACGACCAGGTGTGGAAAGTCCTGCCCAAGATCCAGGCCAGGATGCTCAAGTCCATGCTGCTCTTGGATGAAGGAATGGAGGGGCTAGGTGAAGCCATCAAGACTCGGCTCGCTCTGGAAGGGTTCGAGTTCGAGGCCGAGAAGGAAAACGACGGTCTAAAGTTCTTCATCGAGCGGTGTCCGTGGCATGAACTCATGGCCAAATCAGGCAGAGAGCATCTTTCGGAAAAGGTGAGCAGCTTGATCTGCAGGGAGGAGAACTCGGTCTGGGCCTCGGAGTTCGGCGATATCAGTTTTGAGCTGGACGAGCAGATCTGCAAGGGCTCCAAAAGATGCGTGTTGAGATTCGGCATTTGACTGGGTCGTGGATTAAGAATGGATTAAGAGAGTTCGAGCCTTATAGAATTCATGAACTTCGAGTTGTAACGCCGATCTTACATCGAGAAGATTCATATCGTTAATGCATCCATCTTTGAACAAGACCAGCTCAATAAGCGACCTTATGAAAAATGTAATGATCTGTGGGGCAGGGGCAATAGGCTCATTTGTGGGTTACTTGCTCTCAGAAGCTACGGGAGACGAAAGCACCACAATTGAGAATGTAGCGCTTCTGGGCAGAAAAAGCCATATTCAAAAGATAATCAAAGCAGGTCTACGAATCGATTTTCCGGAAGGGCACAAGTGTCTAAGGTTCAGGCATTGTTTTTCTAGCCCCGGTGAACTGTGTAGTTCGAACTTTTTCCCTGATATCGTGATCGTATGCGTCAAGACATATTCTCTCCAACGAGCGTTGGATGAGATGATGGCGTCAGGGGCGCTGAACGGGAATTTAAAGAAAGCGTATTTTATCCTCTTGATGAATGGGATGGGGAACAGGGAAGTTTTCAAACTGACCTCTCATAACGTTTTCGAAGGCATTACCTCCATAGGAGTCAATTTTCCTGAAGATGGTTCAATCGAGCTTAAAGGAAGAGGAAAGACAGTTTTTGAGTACGGAATCGGACCGAAAATCAAACATTTCATGAGAGAGATGTTTGAGGAAAAGGGCTTCGAGATAGAATTCGCGAATGACTTTAAGAACCACCAGTGGAACAAGCTTTTTGTAAATTCGGTAATAAACCCGATGACCGCTCTGACAAGGAAACATAACGACATCGTACTTTCAGAATATCTCGAAGACGCGGTCGAAAAGATAGTTGAAGAATGTGTGAGCGTTGCTGCCAAGGAGGGGTGCGAAGCAGATAAAGACATCGTCCTCGACCTTGTTCACTCGATCGCCTCAAAAACCTCAATGAACACGTCGAGCATGCTTCAAGACGTGCGGAGAGGTAGGATGACGGAGGTCGATTCCATAAACGGCTATGTGATCAGCCTGGCCAGAAAGCACGGCATCAAAGTGCCAGCAAATGAAACATTGTACGCACTTGTGAAATCGATGGAAAATACTACCTCTCAACTCCGAAAGCTGCCTCCAGAAGCCCCCAACCCTTGTCCTTCCTGTAGGCCATAACGACCTCTCGCACCAACTCCGCGAACTTGTCCTGAGTGTACTTCATGTGGGAAGCCATCCTTTCTATAACCGGCTCTACATTCCTGACATCAGGGCTCCCTATCGATCTCAGGATTATGCCGCTTAGGGCCAAGAGCCTCATTCCATCATTCATGTTGCGGCCGAGACGTACTGCAAGAATGCCGAGTTGGAAGAAAGCTGCCGCCTCACCGGACTTATCTCCGTTCTGCTGGTAGATCTTAAGAGCACCCTCGAATTTTTCGCTAGCTCCCTGGACGTCTCCTTTATGGGCATCGATCAAGGCTAGGCTATGAAGTGTTGCAGCCTCTCCCTCACGCTCACCGATCTGTCTCCTGATCTCGAGGGCCCTCTGGAACTTCTCGGTAGCAGAATCGAAATCCTCTTTCTCCATATCTAAAGATGCCAGATCGTAGAGTGCAGCCGCTTCGTCAGCGGGATGACCCAATTTTCTGAAGATCTCCACGGACCTATTGAGCTTCTCGATTGCAGCATCTCGATCTTTCTGGTGGAGGTCGATGGCGATAAGGTCTTTCAGCGTGGAGGCTTGTCCCGTCAAGTCCTCAGTTTTCATTTGAGTTTGCAGAACCTTATTCAAATTCTCCCTGGCGTTCTCGTAGTTTCCTTTAGCCATCTCCATTGATGCCAAGCCACGAAGCACTTCAGCTTCGCGCTTTTCGTCACCCTTTCGCCTGTAGACATCCAAGGCATTTCGTAGGTTTTCTTCAGCCTCATAGTATCTGCCCTGGCGGAGGTCGATTGAGGCAATTCCAAGCCAAGATGCAGCATCGTCTTCTTCCGATCTGCCTGGAACCAGGAGCCCCTTCTGATACCACTTCAGAGCATGCCCGAAGTCCTCCAGTTCGGAGAACGCCTGGGCTATCCATCTGATCGGCACTGGGTGCTCGACCTGCTTAAGGAGCTCATGGTTCAGCCTCAGGACCTCATCATAGAACCCTCGGGCCATCATCGTGGTGCTCATACGGCTTGTGACCTCAATGGCCTTCTCTAAGACACACGCGGCAAGAAAGTGCGCCCGCGCTTCCAACAAGCACTCCAGATTTGTAAGTCCAAGCTCTTTGCAGGTTTTTCCTTTGACGGTTATGTCGAGAAGATCGCCCGCCGCCTCATGTGCCTTCTTGGCTTCCTCTTTGCTCAATTTTTTAGTCAGCCAGACTCTAAGCTCTTTTCTGATGACGATGAGACCGTTATCTTCCCGGAATGCCAGAGCTTTCTTGGTCCACTCTTCGGAGAGATCTTTGATCCGCTCCTGCTGCTCTCCGGTTACGGCTTCGAGTCCATCCAGGTTGATGGGAACACCATAAACCGCCACCCTGCTGAGTGATGCCCTCGAATCAGGGCTCAATGAGTCATAAAGCATGGATGTTATTTCATCGCAAAAGCTGGTAGAAGACTGCGAAACAGACTGAGCTTCTGCAATGAAATGGGCAGGATTAGCAGGACTAACATCTCCAAGCGCTTTACTAATCCTATCAAAGCATAGCGGTAGTTCATTAGTTCTTTCGTAGATTTTCGCGAGCTTTTGATGATTTAATTCTCCGGATCTAAGACGGGCGGTTAGATCTCCATCCCTTTGAAGGAACCTGAAGAAATCTGCCCTGGTCAATCCCGTAACAGCATACTCCCATGCCCTCTGGGGCAAGGTCAATGCGTTCCCAGGCAGGCGTTCGCTGGTGACGATGGCTCTGGAGCGGTTGAGGTTGTTAAGGATCAGCAAGTAGAACATGGCTACATCAGTGTCAATTATCTGCCCTGACTCGTTCAGGTTGACCTCAAAGCCGTCGAGAACAAGGAGAAACTGGCCAGGGTTCAATGCTTCTACGGCTTCCCTGAGGCGATTATCTGCAGAATTCCCCGGGTTCCTCAAGGCTTGGACTGCGGCCTGGATATTCTCTGCAAGATCGTTCCTGCCCAGAGCCCGGCGTTCTGCAGCTGCCCTGTGAAAGGCGCTGCCCAGAGCATCGACCAGCCTGGCGGCGCTTAGAGGATTCTCTACAGAGCTAAATACAGCGATGACAGTGAACCCTGCCGATTCAAGCTCTTCTGCAAGCCTTACCGCCAGGGTGCTCTTTCCCGATCCATGAGGGCCTGTTAGGACCGCTGCTTTCACTGTGCCTTCTCTCAATGCCGGCACAAGACGCTGGAGGTCTCTTCTCCGTCCCACGAAATTCTCTGTGTACCCTTCAGTCGCGCCTTCCAGGGGCTGCTGTCTGGAAAGGAGAGGCCGAGGAAGAACCGATCTTTGTTGGGGATCGAAGGTCCTGTTCTGATCAGTCACGGAATAAAGTGACGGAAAGGCGAGCAAGGCCGCACCCTGTTTGTGAACAACTCCAATCTCATGGCGCATTGATGTCATCGCGCTTTCTAGGGCGTTTCCAGAGGCCAAATCTCCATAGAATGCTCTTACCGCAGATTCAGCATCTGCAATTGAGCCGGGCCAACTCACGGCCAAGGGCAGACCCGCACTTACAAGCTCAATTCCAAGTTTTGCTAGAACGTAAGGACTCTTGCCTTGGCAACCGCTAAGGAATACCAGCTGAACTCCTGGCGTTGCCTTCAGAATGTCTGCGGGTGACTTGAGATCGGCAATTCCATCGCTACCCTCGAAGGCGAAGTAGTTCTGGCCGTCTTTCACAACTCCTTGTCCGACCAGATGGACGATCTGGGGCCGGAATTCATCAACTCTCTTTCCCAGCTCCTCGAAGGTTCCCAGATCGCAAGAATCCAATACAACCTCCGTGCCCTCTAAAGCTTTGAAAAAGGATTCCTCCTCCTTGACGTAGTCCAGGGATTGTCTTGGGGCGCATGCAGCAAAGACAACTAGCAAAGGTCCAGGTGGTAGCTGGCCTTTGAACTGCGGCAGAGAGTTTTGTTGATCTGGCAGGCGTAGGATGCTAATAGATGGATCGAACCCTAGCATATCTCCATCGGGAGGACGCACTATCTCCCATGGCAGGATCAGAACTTCGTAGATGTCCGTGGCTACTACCAAGTTGACCTTGCCACCAGAGGCTTTGGATCTTATTTGGCCCCAAGCTACCTCGAAGAATAGATGGAAAAGTCCGGACCCCAGGATCTCAAGGTAATCTGTTCTATGGTACCGGCAGCTCTGATCAAAGAGCGACTGATACTGTCTGGATATTTCAATGATCTCCTGCGACTCAACAGGCGTGAGGGTGCGTTCGTCCAGGGTTTTGCCATCGGCCAGGATGGTAAATGCATAGCTCCGTGCGGCAGGCGTTCCAGAATCCCTCACGGACAGGAGAACAGTTGATTCGCTGCTCACAAGCCCCAACCGCCTTGTGCCAGAGAGGCATTAAGATAGATCGTCCGTAAGAATGATGTTTCGCTATTCAGGCTGGACGTCACAGATGCGATAGAGGTTGTACGGATTATGGTTCCTCCTAGACGTTTTCGGATTCAGAACTTCATGTGTTCTAGAATTTTATGTATATTGTCTCCCAATCCTATGAACCTATCTGCTCTACAGCCAATTCAAGCTGGGCCAGCAAAGGATATATCCTGTAATCTACGGATATTTTTGATAGTATCGGGATGAGAGGAGAGGCCGTTGATTTTAACCAGGTATTTGGAGTTTGACACGAGCATCGGAGATGTCATCGATATAACAGAGAAGGTTGCCGCTGTAGTTCAAGAGTCTGGACTGCTAGCCGGCATAGTCGTGGTATTCGTTCCTGGAGCAACCGGAGCCGTAACCACCATAGAGCATGAGCCGGGACTTGTCGTTGACATCAGAGCTGCTCTGGAGAGGATTGCACCTGAGCTGAATGAGTACGCCCACGATCAAAAGTGGGGAGACGGAAATGGTCACTCCCACATCCGGGCATCGCTCATCGGTCCCAGCCTGACTGTTCCTTTCCTAAATGGCCAGCTCATGTTGGGAACATGGCAGCAGATAGTCTTCCTGGAGTTGGACAACAGGCCCAGAAAGCGAAGGATCATCCTCCAGATCTTTGGCGAATAGCTCAGGTCACCAGGAATTCTGCCGGAAATCCAAATCGGAGCACCTGGTCTCGTCCTATGACCCTTCGGTTGCCCTGTTCATCGACGATTGTGAGGTTGTCAAGACGCCAGGTTCCTGTCTCGCTGTCCTTTGGCAGAACTATCAAGGCTTTGTAGAAGCTGTCCAGCTTGTTTCCCGAGGTGAGATTGCCCGGAGCAAAAGGTGTACCGACCACTTGTCTCCCCGAAGGACTTACGAACCAGGCGGTCGATAAGTTCGATCCACTCCCTTCCGCAAGGCCGCTCTGATCGTCAATGATGTGGGCCGTCAGGTTGATTGAGTGAGAAGACGATGCCTTTATCGCTTTGGGCTCAATGCTGAGGCCTGCCAATCCAGGAGGCTGATTGTCTGCTAGACCCTTATTCTGCAGGCTCAGAGAATCCGCAGAGCTCTGCGAACCGGCAAAGCATTCACTGTTGCTACCTAGCTTGATAGTCTTCTGAATGGAGAAGACGCCCACCAGGTCTTCTACGCTTTTGCCGGAGGCTGCCGCATTGAAGATGAACGCGGCATAAATAGCCAGAATGCAAGCAACAAATATCCACGGCAGCTTGGAGTTAAATTTGTGCATCGAGAAAGATGCTATTTTCCAAACGATAAAACTTTCTGTGCAAGATCACGTGACGCGCTCCGTTAAAGAAGTACGATCCTAGATTACATTCTTGCACGATATGATTATTCTTGCTTTAAAATACTTGCAATCAAACTTGATTAAAATCGGTCAATTTGCTCGAAGTGCTTAGCATATTATGTGATTGTAGTCTTTTGTGTATTCGTTGATCCTTTGGCAAATAGTCGTCTAAGATTGGCACAAGGCCTTGTTCAATAATCGATATCAATGAACGAATCTGATCGGGTTCTAATCCCTGCATAAATCGTATGGCCGATAGAACAGAATAATCTCGATCTATGTCTGAGCTTAGCCATTTTCTGTCTAGCATTTCCGCAATATATCCCGTTGTATTTGAGCCTGAGAAGATATCAAGAACAATATCATCCGGTTCGGTGAGGAAGCGAATAAAAAATTCGGGCAAGGCGTCTGGGAATCTCGCAGGATGAGAAGATTTGCCTAATGTCTTGCACATTCTAAGGTAATGAGAGTTGCTATCAGGATTGGGTATTTGTAAAAGATTTGGAGGAATAGCACCCATGTTATCTTTATCAAAAGCTCTGCTTATATCGTGCCCAGAGGGTCGCTCTTTAGGTGTATAGAACTTGTCTGGATTTCTAAGTAGAGCTTGCATGCGTCGAGAGTAAGGAGCCAAAACTTTCGTTACATCAGCCTTTGGATAATCTGTTTTTGAGAACCACCATACCGTATTGACGGCGTCTTTAACACGTATTTTTCGTTTGTTAACCCATTCTATTGGTGATGGTAATTTGGAGGGATTGTACCAAAAAAATTCTTGTGCGAGCCTATATCCAATGTTATCGCAGAAATCCATTAGAACTCTAAAATTATAAAGTGATCGTACAGGCCTGCCCCGCTGATAAGCTCCGCCAATATCTAAAACGAAGCTACCTGTTGGTTTCAGAGTCCTTAGCGCTTCTCTCCCAAATGCACTAAGCCAGCCTACATATTCATCTTGGTTCTCGTTTCCATATTTCTTCTTGCGTAATAGTGCAAATGGTGGGCTTGTTAGAATGCGATCAATCGAGTCACTTGGAATGATACGAAGAATTTCAAGACTATCTGCACATAATTGCATACCTTTTTGCGTCTTGTAGATCTGAAATTCAGTGGGAATATCAAATGGCACTTCTCAATCCTCCGTTATGTACTCTCGCGACCAAGGCCCTAACTCCCAATGCTTCGATATCCAGCTATTCATGAATGACCAGAGAACTGACATTGCATAATGCAATTCTGGTCTTGCATCTTGTAGCCCAGCAATTGCAGGCGCAAGAGACTCAATTGGCCTATACCCAAGCAGCCAAACAGTCCATATAGAGAGACCTTGCTCCGATTATTCTCAATGAGATCATGGACAAGATCCTCCAATACGTTGAGTGGGATAGGTTCGCATTGACGTAACGCTTCAGCACATCCTGCAGCTATATCTTCATCATTCTGCCTGAGTCCTTCTACCAGCACATCAAGAGATGCAACGCCAATGCCTATTATGTTTTCGAGTGCTTCTTCTCTTAAGCTCTTATTGACATCGGCGAAAGCATGTACTAATAAATGCTGAGCCCTCTCTGTTCCAATCTTTCCCAAAGCCCAGGCGGAAGCGCTTCGCATGAATTCCGGCTGGCACGAATCATTCAATATTTCCCCAAGAACCTCAATAGATTCATGTGTTGCCGTTTCTCCTAACGCTATAGTTGCTTCAAGTCGGTTCTGTGGATCTTGGTCGTTAAGAAAAGGTGTAAACAATGTTCTGGTGGATTCTTCACATACCGATGAGAGATATGAAACTCCTTCCAATCTCACATAAATGTCCTCTTCCTGATCATTTATCATTTCCCGAACGGTTTCGCGGTATTCGATGGATTCATTTAAGCGTGCAAGCTTGATTCCCGTAAATCTTTGTGTTCTCTCGCGTGATGCCAAGAGTCTCTCAATATATCCATACGATATCATTCCAGGGCAAACAAGTTCCGGATTGGTGAGGACGGGCATTTTGGATGCTAGAATTTGGCACTTATCAACATTATCGCCTTGAGCTACTTGGATTTTATTATTCGGCCTTATCTTCCATGTATGTGGACGATTATCTATGCTGCGAGAAACCGTGATTTTTTCTTCATTTGCTCCTTCAACTTTGCCTGCCCTTGTAGAAAATAGGGCATCTCATGTTATGCTGGTCTCTGATCCCTCAGTAACACCTTTAATGCTGCTCGTTTCAGGAGGTACGGATCGAAAAGCCTTAACAGTGAAATAGTTAATCTTACCCATTCTGTTCCATACAATCCGGTTTCGCTCATGCCAGTATGACATTGTTTCTTTGATGCGACCCGAACTCCAGGGATCTTCTTCTGGACTTAGTATTGGAAATGCTATCCAATCTGTATCAACCATGCCATAGTCCCAAGACCGTTCCGCATCATTGGCACTATGAGACATCGAAAGCTCAGGTTTAGTTTTGGCCCTGCATTCAATACGCGTTCCACATTTTTTGCAGACTAAATCAGGAATGCGAACCCTCTTTCTTTTGACATCTTTCCAAATCTTTGACTCGCTTGAGCCCCTTTCTAGCTCTACAAGCTGATGGCCAAAATGATTTAAATCGGTGCATACTGCGCGAACACCTATTGCGCCCATTACGATTTTTCGATAGAAGCTTGAATCAGTTTTCAAGGCAAGCCTTGGCATTAATTAGCTCCTGTTCCATTATTATTGTCCCTTGCATGCGGTTCCTTTCTATTTAAGTAAGATGCACATGTATATAAACCAGCATTTAGCTATTTGATTTGCCCAGCTAATGAAAATCTAAAATCATGATTCATTAATCAATCAGGTAAAATCACATTTAATTGATATATATCATGTTGTTTCAGTCAATTAACTTTATATAACATATAATGGTTCCAGCTTGGAAAACTCTATCAAATGACATAAATGGCGTTATTTCGCGACCTAATACTCATATTAAAGTGTAGGCTTAAAATGACTAGCGCAATGTCAGATGAATCTAGCCACGAATCAGGCCGAGAAATAGACAATAACGCTAACGAGTTTGATTATCGAAGGTGTTTTAAATATGAGGGACCGTATAGGAGAAGATCTTCATGGGCAGGGTAAAGCTTACTGAAACGGCTTTTAGGGATGCTCACCAGTCTCTTCTGGCCACCAGGATGCGGACCAGGGATATGCTACCCATAGCGGAGAAGATGGACCAGGTCGGGTTCTTCTCGATGGAGATGTGGGGTGGCGCTACCTTCGATACCTGCATCCGTTATCTGAACGAAGACCCCTGGGAACGCTTGCGTGCGCTGAAGAAGGCAATGCCCAGTACGCCGATGCAGATGCTTCTTCGCGGACAGAACCTGGTCGGTTACAGGCACTATGCTGACGATTTGGTGGACAAGTTCGTCGAGAGGTCTGCCAAGAACGGCGTTGACATTTTCAGGATCTTCGACGCAGTGAACGACATTAGGAACATGGAGCGGTCCATAAAGGCCGCCAAGCTCGCCAGCGCTCACGTCCAGGGCGGAATAAGCTACACAATCAGTCCCGTTCATACAATCGACCAATTTGCGGACTTTGCAGTCCGCCTGGCAGAGCTAGGCTGCGACTCGATCTGCATAAAAGATATGGCAGGGTTGATCACGCCGCAGAACGCCTATGACCTGATCCGGGCGATCAAGAAGGATGTCAGCCTGCCGATAAACCTCCATACCCATTGCACGAGCGGCATGGCCCAGATGAGCTATTTCTATGCCTGCCAGGCTGGAGTGGACATCCTGGACACGGCCATCTCGCCACTTTCCGGAGGCACATCCCAACCCTCGACCGAGAGCGCGGTCGCAGCCCTTGTGGGCACTCCCTATGCAACTGGCCTGGACATGGAGCTTCTGACGGAGATCAAGAGGTACTTCGAGAAGCTAGTTGAGGTATACGCCCCAGTCTTCAATCCCATATCGGCTCGCGTGGACACCAACGTTCTGGCTTACCAGGTTCCTGGAGGCATGCTGTCTAACCTGGTCTCCCAGCTTATTGAACAGAAGGCTCTGGACAGGTACGAGGAAGTCTTGGCAGAGATTCCTAAAGTCCGAAAGGACCTGGGATACCCGCCCCTGGTAACGCCGACCAGCCAGATCGTGGGCACCCAGGCGGTGCTGAACGTCATGACAGGCGACCGATACAAGATGGTGCCCAAAGAGGTCAAGGACTACGTTAAAGGGCTCTATGGAAAAAGCCCAGCCATGATAGACCCGAAGGTCAGGCTTAAGGTCCTCTGCGACGAGGAGCCGATAACCGTCAGACCTGCCGATCTTCTGCCGCCGGAGTACGAGGCGGCCAGGAAAGCTGTCGATGCTCTGTGCCTTGCCAAGAAGGAGGAGGACTACCTGACCTACGCACTTTACCCCCAGGTGGCCCTGAAGTTCCTGCAGGGCGGAGCTGTAGAGGAACCACTTGTCAAGAAGCAGCCCACTCCTGCTGGCGCTGCTGAGCCAATCAAAGGCAGCCAGCCAATGGCCTTCGATGTGGAGGTCGATGGAGAAGCTTATCTGGTTAAGGTGGCTCCAGCAGGAATGACCATCCAGGAGTCCCAGCCCAAGGCACCCACCGATGGAGTTACAGTGCCCATGCAGGGCGTGATCATAAGGTTCATGGTGAAGAAGGGGGACAAGGTGGCCAAGGGTGACGCAGTGGCCGTCCTAGAGGCCATGAAGATGGAGAACAACGTCCTGGCCAACAAGGACGGCACCATCAAGGAGATTTACGTCAAGGAAGGGACAACGGTCACTCCGGGCGACGTCTTGATGTCTATAGATTAGGACTGGGAAAGATTCGGATTGGGATTAGTGGCCTGCAGGGCAAGCCATCGTAAGAAACAATCGTAAAGCCACTAATTTAATAAGGCGAGGCCGAAGATCGGGTAAAAAGGAATAAGGAGTTTACAAGAATAGGAGCAACAAAGGTGTCCATCAAGAGAGAACAGGTGCTCATTGAAGCTTTGCCTTACATTCGCGAGTTCTACGACTCTGTCATGGTGGCCAAAATCGGCGGCTCCATCATGTCCGACAAGGCGGTCCTGGAGGACTTCATCCAGGACATCGTCCTTCTCAGGTACATCGGCATTCATCCGGTCATCGTACACGGCGGCGGCCCGGAGATCTCCGAGGCCATGGAGAGGTTCGGCAAGAAGGCCGAGTTTGTGTGCGGCCTGCGGGTCACGGACAAGGAGACCCTGCAGATAGCCCGCATGGTCCTCCTGGGCAACATCAACGCCGAGCTGGTCTCCCTAATCGGCAAATACGGTGGCAAAGGCATCGGCCTCTCAGGCCAGGACGGCATGTTCCTCAAGGCCAGGAAGAAGGCACCAGTCAAAATTCAGGGCAAGGAGCCCGTGGACCTGGGCTGGGTGGGCGATGTGGAGTCCGTCAACCCGGAGATCATCATGATCACCGCTGGCAAGGGCTACATCCCCGTCATCTCACCAATTGCCGTGGACGGTGAGGGCAACAACCTGAACGTGAACGCCGACACCGCAGCCGGCGCAATAGCCATTGCTCTGCACGCCAAGAAGTTCATCTCCATAACGGACGTCGAGGGCGTCCGGATGGACCCCAATGACCCGAACACTGTGATCTCCGAGTTCCCAGTCTCTGACTTCGAGCGGCTGGTTGAGGACGGCGTTATCAAGGGCGGCATGATCCCCAAGGTGGAAGCCTGCGTTAGAACGGTAGAGGGCGGAGTGGAGAAGGCTCACATCATCGACGGCAGGAAGCCGCACGCCATACTTCTTGAGCTGCTGACGGACGAAGGGATTGGGACGATGATAAGCAGAAAGTGATGCAAGCAGCCGTGGGCGACGGCCATCAGCATACCTATTTTTAATTGAATCAAGACCTTAAGTTGCTCTCGGATAGATCTTTGATCAATATCAAAATCATATCATCAATTACGCTTTCGGGCTGAAATTCTGAATATGCAGCCTTTCTTTCTAAGGCGTCTTTCAATGCCATTCCTCTTTTGGACAATTCGACTTCAGGAATAGCCGTTTCTTCTCCTTTAAGTCTTTTCATAGCGGTGAGCATCATTTCGGTATCGCCTTTTGTCTCACCATCGCCCAGCTCTTTCACCTTCTGTAGATCTTTCATTATCTCATCCAGACAGCGCACACCTTTCTTAAACAAAATGAAATACGTCGACGCTGCCGATAGATAATTTTCAGCTGCCTCTTTAGCGTTCTGAAGTCTTTCCTGAGCCGCGCCCAGAGCGGCAAAGGATTCTGCGCCTAAATCTGGCAGGAGATCATTTCTCTTCAGACAATCATTTAAGCATGTTATGCCTTCGCTCTCCTTTCCCGAATCGATATACAACCTCGAAATATCCGCTTTGATCCTGACTAAAAAATGCTCGAAAGCATAAGGACTTTTCTTGGCCATACATTGATAGAGTTCAAATGCCTCACTATAGAATTTATTCGCCTCTTCAAACTTCTTCAGCTCGCGATATAAATTTCCATAGCCGTTCAAGGTTTCAGCCAGGTCGGAGTTAAAAGCATCTGGGTTTCGTCTGGCCAGCGCTCTGTAGATCTTCAGTGCCTCTTTGTAATGTTCCTCGGCAGACTCGAAATTCCTCAGGTCTTTATACAAGCCTGCCAGGTTGTTCAGGGTCATGGCCAGGTCGGAGTTAAAAGCATCTGGGTTTCGTCCGGCCAGCGCTCTGTAGATCTTCAGTGCCTCTTTGTAATGTTCCTCGGCAGACTCAAACCGCGTCAATTTATGGTATAACACGGCTATCGATCCAATAAGACTCGCGTAAATCCGTTCATCCTTATTAAAACAGGGTCTTAATTTCTCCCCTGCCTCGATTAGGCGAGCAAATCCAAATTGCCCAGGTCCAACTCTTCCACAAAGATCCAAGAAAGCATCGACATGTTTCTCTTTGGGATTTGACATCGATTGATGAAAAAGCAATTCTATTTGATCTGCGCAAGTTTTACCACAATCTCTAATTTTATTCGAATAGTAATTTATAGCCCATTTATGATATTCTTTCTTATCATCTTTTACAACATCTTGTATATGCTTGTAGGAAAAATGATATGCGGCTTTGCTAGTGTTTTTCTTGTCCAACATGCCAGTATCGATCAGTTCATGAAAAACGGCCTCTGAAACTTTTCCTTGAATTTTTACAATAATCTTGAGATCAATATCATTCTCAAGTTCTGTATTGATCAAGGCCAACTTCCTTAAAAGAGAGAAAGCATCATCCTTTAAGATTTCTTTTACCTCTCTTCTCATTAATTCTTCGGCATGATCCGGATTTGAGCTTTCTAGGCTTTGCTTAAAGCTCTTCAGCCTATCGAAGTCTATCTTTTCATAATTTCGAACTAGAATTTCGGTTGAAACTGGATGTCCCTCTGCGATTTGGCAAATTGTATTCCGCGCCTTATCATCAAGTTTCTTATCAAAACGCAAGGCAGAGCGATCTATGAATTCGTATCTGTCCTCCTTTTCGATACCTGAAAGATGAATCTCTCCTCTTGCGTAGCCGATCTTTCGCTTCGAAGCCAGTACTAGGCCAGAAGATGCGTATTTGACAAGCTGCTTGACATCTTCATCAGAAAGATGGAAATCATCGATAAAAAGATGTATATTCTCTTCTTGGATAAAAGCTAAGATTATTCGTGTTTTCTCTGAGGTATTCTTGCTTATCAATTCCTCTTGAATCCCGAGAGCGTCGGCGACGTCGTCAAGTGTGATCTTGTTTCCGATTATTTCATGAAGCCCTTCTGCGCATTTATCTTTGAATGGCTTATATCCTGAGCCGCTAAAATAAGATTGTCCTGTGCTTATCGTAATGATTTTTTTTCCTTTTAGCTTTTGAATGAGCAGAGCTAACTGAATCATACACGTCTTTCCAACTCCCCCAACGCCGTAGACCTCAACGCCCTCTTCCATGGCTTTGAGCAGGTGCTTGAGATCCCGCCTTCTTCCATAAAAATCTTCTAGATTCAGCTTTCTTTCAGAGTACCAATTTGCTATATTGTCTGCCAAATCCGATACGATTCTATCTATTCCATTGATCCTGGGACAAAGCTCGGACTCCGCTTCTTCTTTGAATTTTGATACATTCTTTGCAACTTTGAAGAAATGTTTTAGTTCTTCTCTTGGAATATCCTTCAAGATGGGATCGTCATGAATCTTTTCCCAATCAATCTCATCCCAATCCTTCAATTTGCTTGTAATCTCCCAGTCTTTATCAACCAAGTAAGCTTGATGGAGCTTATTTTCGGCGAGAGCAAATTTGTACTCGCAATGAGTATAGGAAATCTTGTTGCTTCCATCCTTCACGGGACAATCAGATTTGCAATTTTTAGTCCTGCATTCATCCATTAAAGTTCCGTAATAAGGTGATATCAGAAAGATAACCACGTCACTCTTTATTATATTTTCCAATGCGATTTCTTGGGATTTTCTGCCGTCAGGAATGAAGTCCTCCATGCCCACGTCTTTGAGGGCTTTATCCAACTGGTCGAGCAACTCTCTTCTTTCGCCTTTAAGATCTCTGAATGTGGAACTCAAAAATACTCTTAGCACAAAGTCTCACCAACGAGGCCAATTTCCTCCATCATCTTCAGTGGAAAGGCATGTCAGGATTATTATTGTTTCGGAGCCTGAACTGTTCGACTCACTGTAAAGCAGTTCGCGCCTCAGAGCCTCGGAAGTAGGCAAGCATGCCCTGCGAGACCAGGATGTGGTCCAGCAGATTGAACTTCTCCAGTGTGTAGAAGAAAATCTAGCTAAGGTGATTTGATGGCTCAAAACCACCTTCAGCTTCACCAGAACTCGCCCTAGAACATGTTGTTATTGAAAACAGTAAAAGCCAGAGGTGATAGTCTCTTGTCCTGCATGCCGGAGGCTCCCAATTTAACTGGCGTGTTATCGGTTGTCGTGTTTACTGGGCTATCGATTACACGGCTGACTGCAGAGCTGTTCTGACTTACATTGCCTTTGTTGGTTTGGTTAAAGGATGTGGTATTTGATAGAGTCTCCTGCGAGAGAGATTTTGCAGGTAATATCGTTTGATGGTTGCCGAGGTTGTCTCTCGCAAACTCATCAAAGCTGGACAAGTCCATGTTGACTGCTGGATCGCCCAAGAAATCGTAAGAAGCTCCGCCGACTGAGCAAGGTCCTCCTCCGCAGCCTCCTCTAGCGTGAGGAAGATAGATGGCGATGGATGATAAGACCAGCAGAAACAAAATCGAATGCCTAAAACCAATCCCCATAGTCTACTAGAATTAGAGGCTGCGATTATAAGCCCTTCGATGGTTTGGTGGAACTCAGCCGAGGCTATTTTGTAAAGTGATTTATAAGTACAAGCACCAACACCACATATGTTCACGCCATGCCAACCAGGACAATAACCATAACAGAAGAGGCTTATAATAGGCTGAAGAGCCGAAAAGGCGAGGATCAGAGCTTTTCGGAGGTTATTATCAAGAATTTCCCTGCCAAAAGGAAACTTTCTGAGATCCTGGATGAGATTGGCCAAGACGACGCTCTGGCGGACAGTATTGAGGCCGCATCCGAAGAATTGCGTCACTCCAAAATGCGAGATCAACCGAATTGAAACATCATCTCAAGGTTTATAGCTGCACTTCTCCCGCCCTCTCTCCTTAGAATCCTTCAGCACTCGCGGCCGCGATCCTATGACCCACTTTATCCTTGACTCCGGCAGCTCGAACTCGGCCACCACAGGTGCGTGGTCGGACTCGGGATAGAATATCCTTGGAGTGAAGACTATCGACTCGTCGTGCAGCAGCTCGTTATGCACCTCCGAGCCCCGAAAGTAGGCCAAAAGGGTCCGCGAGACCAGGATGTGGTCCAGCATCTTGCCCTTGCCGTTGTGCAGGAACGAGTACCTGGCAGGCTCGGGGATGTTGCGCTCCGTTGGCACCATTACCCGCATGGCTAAGTCCATGTTTCCAGTGTTCTCAACGTCGCCCCTGATCGCCTCGATGGCCACCTCGTCGAACTCCTCGTTGAAGTCGCCGCACACGACTATCAAGGCTGCAGGGTCTACGTCGAAGAGCTTATCGATGAGCATCCTGGTCTCCAGGGCCTGGCCGATGCGCTTCATGCTGGAGATGAAGACGCCCTCAGCCCACCCGGAGGCCGTCTTCCAGGTGTGGTCATCTAGCTTGTGGCCGGGTATGCTGGTGGGCCGCCGGGACTTCAGGTGGAGGTTTATCACGTCCAGGACCATGTTGTTCTCCACCTTTACCTTGACGTGGAGGATGGGCCGCTCCCAGGATACCTCCTTTGCTTCGGTCTCTTCCGGCTGGGCAGTTACCTTTTGGTATCGTGGAGAGGGCGCATAGGTGTGCATGTACTGATGACTCTCGACGATCTCATAGCGGCTCAGGATCACCAGGTTTCGGCTCTCGTAGACCTGGCTTGTGCCTGCTATTGTTGTGGAAAACCTGTGGTAGCCTTCGTAGGGAGTGGACTGCAGAAGCTTGTTCAAAGCAGACAGGCGGGTCTTGCCATGCTCCTCTTGGCCGCATACCTCCTGGAGGCAAAGGATGTCGGCGTTGAGCCTGACAAGCTGGGGGCGCATGATAGGGATTCGCTCTTCCAGGGTGGGCATACGCCCGAGCTTATCGTCGAGGTTCAGCAGATTGAATGTGGCAATTCGCAGGCTGGTAGGCATCAGTACTCTCCTGTTAAGTAAATTGTCTTTCTTTGTGGTTTATCTTTATGGTCTTAATCCTGCAGCAGGTTCTGATGGTTTCGAACTTTCAAGTTGGCCTGGAAAGACCTTACAACCATTGGATTTGCCATCGTCTCCGGCAGTCCCAGCTCTTTCAGGACCATCTTTGTCAGCTCCATAGAATCAAGCGTTGGTTGCTGTCCTGAGATCTTAATGACTGCCTCATGTATGAGTTGAAGATAGCGCAGGCTTTCTTCCATAATCCGGTATGCCTGCTCTCCTTCCCTGGGCTGGTCCCAGGCGGCAAGCAGAACCTTGATTCCAACGATGGCCTTCAGCCTCTTGATGGATTTGACAGATTCAAAGGGATCGTCATAGATGGGCACCTCTCCCGGCAGCGGTATGGCGTCTCCGGAGAAAAGCACTCCCTCCTTTGAAAGCCACAGGGAGATCGAGCCTTCGGAGTGGCCTGGAGTGTGAATGACTTCCAAGTTTAAGCTGTCGTCAAGGTCCAGGGTGTCTCCTTCCTTGAGGACACGGTCAACTTTGACAGATCCTCCAACCAAAGAATGAAAGCCTGGGACAGGACGCTCTCTCGATTGCAGTTCAACATCTTCGATCCAGGCTTTCTCGGCACCGTGCGCCGCAACAGCACAGCCTGATGCCCCTTTTATTGCCAGGCCGGCTCCGACGTGGTCGGGATGAGAATGGGTCAGGATGAGCAGAGAAATCTCCTCAGGCTGCCGTCCCGTTTTCCTGATATAATCGAATATAACCTGATCCGAGGAAGCAACTCCGCTGTCGATGAGACATATCTCATCGCCGTAGAGAAGATAAACATAAACAAACCGCGAGATCTTCAGGCCGGATTGGTTTGTAATCTGGAAGGGGACCTTCAGTGCGTGAATTCTGTCAGAAACCTGCATAGTATGCCTCTTATTTCTGTTATTGTTCTTCTACTATTCTTCTGCTATTTTCTGCACCTTAGCTTTTTACCAGATCAAAAACCCACCGGCATACACCAGGAGCCACGTTACCGCAACTGCGATAAAATTCGACCTCTAAACCAGCGTTTTCATATTTCGCAATTAAACCATCTATCTGATGCTTTTTCTTGAAAGTGTAAAAATGGATCGTGCCTCCTTTTTTAACCAGAGGTGATAAGATATCGAGAACTTGATCCATCCCGTAGGGTGTTGGAATTATTGTTCTATCGAATTTCAAATATCTAAGATTTAGCAAATCAGCAACGCCTAAGGCATCACCTTTTATCAAATCGATGTTATCTTCTACGCTATTCAAACTAGCATTCTCGGCCAGCCACTTGCACGCATCCGAATTCGACTCAAGGGCCACAACTCTAGCACCAGCAGCAGCTACTGGCACCACATAGGGACCCACTCCGCAGAAGGGAACGAGCACTCTCTCCCCCGGTCTCACTTTTAGAGCGACCCTTCTTCTTTCGTAGCCTAGGTGGCTATTGAAGAAGACCTTGCGCAAATCAAGTCTGTAACAAAATCCAAACTCTCTATGGATGGTTACAGTTTCATTGCCCGCTAATATCTCAAAATCTGCCACCCTCCTGTCGCCTTCCAGCTTGGATACCTTCTTGAGGACGGTCTTTATGTTTCTGTGTCCGAAGACTATGGTTTTTGCGATGTCCATCTTGTAGATCTCCATTTCGGGAGGGACTGAGACTATCGCTATATCTCCGACGACGTGAAACCGGTTTGAGAGACGAGCTAAATCATCTTCAGGAATGATCCCCTTAAGTCGTTCCCTTAATCGCATTTCAGTTCCTTAAAAGGATTAACCTTTAAAAACCCAGATGATCTCGCATAGATCTTTCCTCGCGACCTCATACAAGATCTATACGACTTAAGTGTCTCGTCCTAGTTTAGTGGGCATGGCCGAGAAGTTCCATCTTTCTGTATTGGGAGCCGACAAGTAAAGACCGAGTACTTTATCAATTTGTTTT
>JBGQAL010000100.1:0-10078 GCA_041494285.1 Methanotrichaceae archaeon | reverse complement strand
GTGGAGTCTCATCTCTTGCGGTTCGAAATGCTTCCACTGCCGCGAAGACAAATTTTGAAAGAGAGAGTCCTGCTTTCTTTGCTTCTTCCTCCCATTCAAGCTTTGCGTTTTCAGAGGGGGGATACACATCCACATATCTTGCCTTTAGCCCAGGAGCGACCATATTAAGCACCTGTTAGCTAATGAGCGTCCAAGTATTTATAATTTACCGGTATTAAGTACTAAGTTGCTTGCTGCGCGGGTGCGCCGCCGCCGTTTCACTGAAAGGCAAAATTTCTTTCAAAGATGAACGCCCTAATGTCATATAGCGTTATCTTGGTTAAGTCTCAGGCACTGCATCATCGCTAATCATAATTGCGTCTCTTTCAAATTCATTTATGAACGAGTTGAGTCTAAATATTGGAATGATGGGCATGCCTTCATAGAATTTTATATCTTCCTCAATAAATGTGACTATAACGGGAATTGATTTCTCCTTTGTTAGATTACTGTAAAATTCTGTTCTATCTTTATGCTTTTCAATTGCCTTCTTTAATGCGGATAGTCTGTACCTGTTGCCAGACCATTTCTTGCATTCTATTAAATAGGTTATATCATTCTTCTTAGCGATAACGTCATATTGTCTGCGTTTTTTATTAAACGTTTTTACTTTATTTATAATAACTTGGAAATCATTCGCTTCGAAGATGAAGCCTACTAATATTTCAAAGTTCTGCCAGACAGCTCCTTTTGAAACTCGTTCTAAGTCTTCGATGGTTTTTATATCTTCGAAATTCGTCGAAATAGTCATATCTGCCCTTTCGAACTTATGTCTTAAACTCGTCATCCTCCATTCAACTATAAATACAACGATGAAGATATTACATTGCAAGCGGATTAGTTCTAGGAAACCTGATTTGCCAATCGAATCTCATGAAAACGTTACCGATATTCTCAGCTCAAGGGCGATGTACTAACCAGGCCTTCCAGGAGAAAGGTTTTAGCGATCGATCATATTCTGCCTTTCTGCTGCTTTCCGCTTATTCTTCGCATAAATCAATAGACCGACACAACATGGTCGAAAGGGAGCCAATTTCATCAAGTTCTCATTTCAGGTGGTTTCTGAATTGTGATCGGCTTCGTCCCTGCGATTACTTGCTAATTCCTTTTCCTCCTTGCCAAAGCTTTATAGAATATATGCGCCTTACCGTTTTCGACCATGTCCGACATCAAATTCTTCAGCACCAACGGCCATTCAGATCGGGTGGACTTCCGGCAGGCATTGCTGGTGGGCCAGGCCCCGGACAAGGGCCTCTACATGCCCGAAGACATCCCGGTTATTCCCCTTAGCAAGATCACGCAGTTCTCCAAGATGAGCTATTCGGAGATTGCCTACCAGATAGTCAAACCTTACCTGGGCGACCTAGTTGCAGACGAAGCCTTCCGGACCATGCTCCAAGACGCCTACAACTTCGACGTTCCTGTTGAGAAGGTCTACGACGGCAAGTACATCCTGCGCCTTGACAGGGGGCCTACCTGCTCCTTCAAGGACTTCGCCGCCCGGCTCATGGGAAGGCTGATGCAGTACTTCCTGAAGAAGGACGGAAAAAGTGTCCTAATTCTTACAGCAACCTCCGGCGATACAGGCTCGGCTGTAGCCCATGCCTTCTATGGCCTGGAGAACATATTGGTAGTTGTACTATTCCCCGAAAAGGAAGTCACACAAAGACAGCGTCGCCAGATGACCACCTTGGGAAAGAACGTCTTCCCGCTCGCTGTAGACGGCAAGTTCGATGATTGCCAGGCGCTGGTCAAGCAGGCATTCGCAGATCCCGACCTAAAAGGCCTTAATCTTTCATCAGCCAACTCCATAAACATAGGAAGACTGCTTCCTCAGGCTGTATACTACTTTTATGCTTACTCCCGGACGGCCGCGGATGCCAGCGCAATCGTCTTCTCCGTGCCCAGCGGAAACTTCGGCGACCTCATGGGCGGGCTGATAGCCATGAAGATGGGGTTGCCTGTCCATAAGTTCATCGCGGCTACGAACGAGAACGACGAGTTCCCCAACTTCATGAAAACAGGGGTTTACGAGCCCATCCGGCCAAGCGAGAACTGCATCTCCAACGCCATGAACGTTGGCCACCCAAGCAATTTAGCCAGGCTCTTTTGTCTCTACGGCGGCCAGATGGACGAGACCGGCCACGTGAACAAACAGCCCGACATGCAGTCGTTGAGGGAAGACTTGTTCGCCGTCTCCATCTCCGACGAGGAGACAAGGATGACGATAAAGGAGGCCTACAGCCAGTACAAGGTTCTCCTGGAGCCCCACGGTGCCGTAGGCTGGGCCGGCCTCTCCAGATACCTGAAAGGAGTGGAAGATTGGAGCCCCTGCGTCTCCCTCGAGACCGCTGACCCTGCCAAGTTCCCCGAGGAGATAGTCAGGCTAACTGGAGTCAACCCGCCGCTGCCCCAGGCAATGGTCCGGCTTGATCAACTAGAGGAGCATTTCGAAAAAATCAACATGAGTTACGCATCCCTTAAGGATTACCTTGGGCGTTTTGCCAAAACCCAGGAGCAGTGAAGTTCGACATGTCGCTGAATTGCGAAGGCATTTTCTTTGACGACATAGGCAGCTATCCCCTGCCCAAAGGAGTCCGGCTCGACGGCCTTTCTCAGGAGCAGTACCTGGAGATGGTGAAAGACACTCTGGCCCAGAAAATAGCAGCCGGAGTGGAAGTGCCGACCTATCCACAGTTCAGGGATATGATCCGGATGTTCTTGGACCCCATTGAGAAACCTGAAAACCAGGAGAGCCCTTACCTAATAAAAAAAGAAAATGCGGAAATAGTTGAGCTTCAGGCAATCCCGCCAGGCTGTAGGGTTCGTGTTTGCGTTACTGGCCCGGTAGAGCTTTACCTCTCGGCCTTTGGGTCCACGAATTACACTGACATACTCTATAGCCTAGCAAGAAGCGTAGCCAGATTTCTTGAGCGAGCCAGGGAATCGGGAAAAGTGGCAGTTGCCTCCTTAGACGAGCCGTCCTTGGGCATCAGCTCCACCGTGCTCTTCGAGGAGGAGGAGATCCTCAAGACATTGGAGATTGCTAGCGCTCCATGCAAAGGGATCGACTGCGAGGCTCACCTCCATTCGCCGCTTTACGCCGAGCTCTGCGCTCGGGTTCCGGGACTGAGCATAATAGGCGTCGAGTCTGCGGCTCATCCAGATTACCTGAAGCTGATCGACAGGAAGCTCCTGGAGGAGACGGATACCTACCTTCGGGCGGGCATTGCCAGGACAGACATTCTTTCCATGGCAGCTAGCCTGAACGATCGGCTGCACACCAATCTTTGGGATGATCCTGCTAGGCTGGAGAGAGAGATCTTGGCCATGGAGTCGGTTGAAGTTATTAAGAAGAGGCTGGAGACGGCGCGCAAATCCTTTGGGGATAGGCTGAGAGCGGTAGGTCCCGACTGCGGCCTAGGGTCCTGGCCCAGCCAGTTAATGGCCAGCAAGCTCCTAATCAATTGTGCCGCGGCAGTAAGATCCTCGCGCAGAGGAGAAGGCAAATAGCAAAGACCTCTTACATGGTTATGGTCATAAAGAAATGCAGTCGATGCGAACAATGTACAAGTTGCAAGATTTAGGTATTTCATTTAACCATAGATCACCGACTCACGTGAAGTATTAAATCGGACCTGGACAAACAGTTTATAAGAAAAGAGATAGCTAGGTCAGAGCAACTCGGTCGCCGACTTATTCGCATTTAGTTAGCGGAATTCTGCGAGTCAATGCTCTGCTGAATGGAGACTCAACGAATATCCAGCTTAGTTCTGCCCATGACATTGAGGAAGGGAACCTCTTTTCCCGGCTCAAGCTTTGGCTTATCTTCTGCGATGATAGGGACATCGAGGGTCTCGTAAGTTCCCATGTCCATAAGCTGGACAGATTTCTCGCTTACTGAGAGGACCTGACCGGTCCTGCGTTCCACAGTCGGGACGTATGTCTTGGCGGTAACAGGGTTGACCACTGATCTCTTCTGGCCGTCGAAGATGCCGACTGCATCAACTCTGGCCTTGGCCGAACCATGCTTACCCGGCTTTGAGTGGGATATCCCTTTGATTATGCAGGGTTCATCGTCGATGATAACGTATCTTCCTTCTTTCAGCTCCCTGACCTCAACCTGCTCTTTCATTTATTTCATCACTCCTAGCGACGAATGCAACTCTCCTATTTAAAGGATACCTCTCATCCGCTTTAGCGCCTCCTCAAGGTTCTTCCTGGATGAAGCATAGGAGAGCCTGATGTGCTCTTTGCCTCTTGGCCCGAAGGCCGATCCTGGAACTGCGATGACACCCGCTTTGGCCAGCTTTGACACGATGGCGTCACCGTCTCCCACCTCTGGAAACAGGTAAAAGGCACCCTGGGGTTTGACCAGGTCCACTCCTAACTCCAGAAAGCCCTTCACCAGCATGTCTCTCCTGAGCCTGAACTCGTCCCTCATCGTGGCCACACATTCCTGCGGACCGGTAATGGCTGTCAGCGCTGCCTTCTGGGATATGGAACCGGCACAGGCCTGGATGTACTGGTGAACCTTGAGAAGCTGCTCCTTCGCTCCGCCTTTTGCCGCCAGATAGCCCAGTCTCCATCCCGTCATGGCGTAGGTTTTAGAGACTGCGTTAACTGTGATGACATTGTCCGAGAACCTGGCAGGGCTTATGTGCTCTCCGTCGTAGATGAAATGCTCGTAAACCTCGTCGGAAATGACGGCAATATCGCGGTCATCGGCGATCTCCGCGATTCCGCGCAGCTCCTCCTCGGTCTGGACGGCACCTGTTGGGTTGCCTGGAGAGTTGATTATTATGGCTTTCGTCCGATCGGTGATCATTTCGTTCACGGCGTCGGGCGTAAGCCTCAGTTTGTCGTTTAGAGGCACGCCAACTGGTTTGCCTCCCACCAGTTTGGTCAGGGCTGAGTAAGACAGAAAGCTAGGGTCGCCCACAAGAACCTCGTCTCTCCTTTCGACCAGGGCAGCAATGGCCAGAAAGAGGGCCTCACTTGCTCCGCTGGTCACCATAATCTCCTCTGGCGAGTATCTTAGCTGGTTATCACGCAGGAACTTCTGGCTGATGGCCAGGAGCAGATCAGGGAAACCGCAGTTAGGGGTGTAACCCGTGAACCCATCTTGGATGGCCTTGATTGCCGCCTCTTTGATGTGCGCCGGAGTATCGAAGTCCGGCTGGCCCAAACCAAGGTTGATCGCGTTAGGCCCTGCGCCCTCAAAGCACTTTCTTATCCCGGATATATCCATCTCGCTTATGTGGCTTGCAAACTTCATGGTCTCCCTCCGAGCTAATATCTGAACTGCTGGTCTATGACGGAGCAGCATTATGATTGAGTCTTCTGGGCTAGCCATCCTTATAAGTTATGTTGGAGAAAGAAAAGCAGTTCAGCTTGGAAAGCTCCTGGTGCAGCGTGTTCATCCTGGTTCTTCCTCCTCTCCAGGAGATAGTCATCCTGGCTTCTCCAAGCTCTAGGTCAATGCAGATGGATCCTATGAGCCTTTCGAGGGCCCTAGGATCGGAGAAGGGAACCAAAAAAACCGCCCTGTATTTATCACCTCTCCTGGCGTAAGAAGTCAGAATGTATCCGCAGTTCTCGAACCCACTCATCTCCTCGAAGCTGCATATGGTCTCCCTCTCGTGCTCTGCTGCGGAGGCCACCTTTGAGATTATTAGAAGGATTTTGGAAACCAGTGACTTCTCCGCGTTTCGGCCGAACCAGAGGTTTATGGTACCCTGGTTGAGGAGGACGGATACCGCTCCTCCGCTCATCTCTACTGAGAGGTAATCCTGGCGGGGGCTGACATCCATTAATCCTAGGATAATCGGAGAGTTGATATAACCATTTCGAAGACTTCTGCAAAGTTGAACTGCGAGCCCGGGAAAAAGGCGGAGCAGAATATGGAGGAATACCACTGGAAGAGACTTTAGAAGCCATACGCAGAGGGTTTGAACAGGAGCCGTACGCAAAGATGTTGGGTTTGAAGCTTGTTGAGGTTAGCCCAGGAAATGCGCTTGTGGAGTTGAAGCTATCGGAAGATACAAAGAACATCTTCGGAGTCACTCATGGGGGGGCAGTATTTTCTCTCATCGATGGCGCTTTCGAGGTTGCTGCAAACTCTCACGGGACCGTAGCCGTAGCCCTGAATGTGAATGTCTCCTACATCAATTCATCAACTCCTGGTGACACCCTCAGAGCCGAGGCAAGAGAGGTTTCCAGATCTAGGAGAATTTCCAGCTATCGCATCGAGGTGAAGAACGACAAGGGAGACCTGATTGCCACCTGCCAGGCCATGGCTTACAGAAAGAAGGACCCACTTCCCTTTCTGTGAGCCAAGTCAATTCCTGACCTGTTCCTGGCCAGCAAATTTCCTTGCCTGCCTTGTCAGCATTGCCAGAACTGAATAGTATTATATGGCATCCCGGCTTTGCTCTGGGCGTGAGGCGCGAATGAGGCTAAGGTCGTGTTTGAAGAGGTATAAGGACGATACACACAGGGCTCTAGCTCCCGAAGAGACGCTATCCCGCATAGATTCCAAGATGCCGGCAGCAGGCATCACCAGAGTGGCGGACATCACAAATCTGGATCGAGTAGGGATACCGGTCTTTTCGTCGATAAGGCCCATGGCCGAAAAGGGTGCAATATCCGTGTACAACGGCAAGGGCGCCACACCTACTGAGGCCAAGGTCTCTGCCATGATGGAGGGGATCGAGAGGTACTCGGGAGAACTTAAAGACAGGGAGCTTTTAATCTCCAGATTCTCAGAATTGAAGAAGGAGCAGACCGTTCTCAATCCGTCGGATCTCATCCTGCCTGAGGGGTCTGACCCGGACAGTGAGATACCGTGGGTCGCTGGATACGATATCATGAACAACGAGGATATCCTCGTTCCTGCGAACGCCGTCTTTCACCCTCTAGCTCACAGCTACAAGCTGTTGTTTCGGACCAACACCAGTGGTCTTGCATCCGGAAACGAAGTGGAAGAGGCCATATTCCACGGACTGGCCGAGGTGATTGAGAGGGACGCCTGGTCCTTGGTGGAGGCCAGCCGCAACACAGGACCCATAATCCAAAACGTAGGAGACGGCCTGGCCGGAGACCTCATGGACAAGTTCTCCCGGGCCGAGGTGGCAGTCTATCTCAAGGATATAACAAGCGACATAGGCATTCCCACCTGTGCAGCAGTCTCGGACGATACTAAACTAAGAGATCCCACTCTCCTGACAACAGGCATGGGAACCCACACCTGTGCAGGTGTCGCAGTGCTGCGCGCCCTGACCGAGGTGGCACAGTCAAGGCTCACCCAGATTCACGGAGCAAGGGAGGATACGACTGTAGCTGACTTCAGGAAACAGATTGGCTACGATAGGACCAAGAGGCTCAACAAGCACTGGTTCGATGTCTCCAGGAGCAAGGACTTTGCAGAGATGAAATCCTATGACAGCGACGACTTCCTGGAGGACATAAGAAACATGACCGGCCACCTGGAGGAAGCCGGCCTTGATAGGGCAATAGTCATCGATCTCACCAGGGAGGAGATAGGAGTTCCCGTCGTTAGGGTAATAGTTCCGGGACTGGAGATCTCCGCTGTGGACTCCGAGAGGGTTGGAGGGCGAGTTAAGAATGCCAAAGGTCGTCGTGTTCCTGGGGCCAAGCCTTCCTGAAGCCGAGGCAAGGGAGATCCTGGATGCCGAGTACCTTCCACCAGCCAAGCGAGGAGACCTCTTCAAAGCTGCCCAAGACGGAGCCGAGGTCATCTGTCTAATAGACGGAGTCTTCTTCCAGGAGTGTTCAGTGGCCCACAAAGAGGTCCTGTACGCCTTGGACCACGGCGTGAAGGTCATAGGTGCTTCAAGCATGGGTGCCCTGCGGGCCTCGGAGCTTGATGTTTACGGCATGCAAGGCGTTGGCGAGATATACGAGGCATACAAGCATAAAGAGCTGGTCTCCGATGACGAGGTTGCCTTGATCTTCGACCCATACTCTTTTGAGCCGCTATCCGAACCGCTGGTCAACATTCGACACAACCTGAAAATAGCCGTGAAGAAGGGAGTGCTCGACGAAGAAGGCAGTCTGGCCCTGTTGCAGGAAGCTATGTCGCTCTACTTCCCAGAAAGAACCTACGACAGGATAATAAACGCCTGCAAGGGCCGGGTAGCAGAGGAGCGGCTGGAGCGTTTCAAGACTTTTATCGATACCGAAAGAAGCGATCTCAAAAAGGAGGATGCAATCAGGGCGATCAGGCGGGCCAGAGAGCTTGCGGATGAAGCTTGAGTTCAAGACCTTGGCCTGATTTGGGAAGTCTTTCGAAAAGAACTGTGTTGGCCTCAAAATCAGCAAGATGCTTATCGACAGATTACCAGAACTTGTGTTAAGCGACCGCAATCCGTGTTGTCTTGGATTCTGGGATGGGCCCAGCATGTTGATTGTATTTTTTTAAGCTTTGCCTTTATATATGCCAGATAGCTTTCCCGTAAGTAATTAGTATGAAAGATATGTTTACTCGTTGTTTAGCCCAGAATTCGATCCATTCTGAATTACGTCCTGCTCGTGATTCTCGGAATGGTGCTCAGCCTTACCCTGCATATCATGGAAAAGTTAAAGGCTCTGGACTACTTCATCATCTGTCCAAAGTTGATATTGGATGGGGGAAGTCATGGGTCAGATCAGCGAGAAAGAAAGGGTTCCGCTTTGAGAAGCCACTAAGACAACGCATCGAGAACTTGCAGATATAGGACGAGATTTATCTCGTGGATGTGACTATGAAAGTCTTTATTAGTTGGTCCGGTTCCAGAAGTCAGGCAATGGCGGATGCCTTACGAGATTGGCTACCAAGTGTCATACAGGCCGTTGAACCGTGGACTTCTTCATCTGACATTGATGCCGGTACGCGGTGGACGCCAGCTCTAGCTGAACAGTTACAGCAAACCCAATTGGGGATCTTATGTTTGACAGCCGAAAATTTGAATGCCCCGTGGCTTCTTTTTGAAGCGGGAGCACTATCTAAGATCTTCGACAAGGCAAGCGTATGTCCTTACTTGTTGAGCTTTGAACCTACTGAGGTCGTAGGTCCGTTGGCACAGTTCCAAGCTGTCAAGGCGGATAGAGATGGTACAAAGAGACTCCTGCAAACAATTAACCGTGCTCAAGAACACCCCTTACCTGAGGATAGGCTCAATAATATCCTGGATGTATTTTGGCCATCATTGGAGAAACTCCTTCTGGATATAACAAATAGGTCACAAGGAACCCAAGAACCGAAACGCTCATTGGAGAATATGGTCGAAGAAATATTGAGGATCGTCCGCGAACAACAACAAAGTCTCAGTAATTTAGTCCCAATTATGGATCTTTCCGATGCAGCGAACGAAGTAAATAAAGAGCTTCGGAAGCATAATGTCGAATTTCCTAACGCTGAAATAGAGACTCGGATAAAGACGCTTATGGTTGATTTCAGGATGCCTAAAACTGAAGCTATCAGTAGCCTAACGAGCTATTTACTCAAACAGGCTAATCTCAATAGATTTATAACTAAAAAATAAACTATATTTTTAATTTTATTCTTATCCATCAAAAAAACTCTCTTGAATTTATGCCGAACTTTCTCTTATTCAATGTAGGATTTGGTGGAGATCAGCAGTTAAGGTATATGATTTCCAAAAGATTATATGGTCAATCTACCATACTTTCATGATCTCAATGGAAAAGAAATTAGCCCTAATCACGCTAAAACGAATCAAAGAACAATTAGCATCAACACATTATGGGCCAGATGTAATCACGTATCGAAGGGATGCTCAATTTATAATTGAAGATTTATTCGGAAAGAACGATGATCATTATTTGACTTTGAGCAGTGCTGGCAGACTTTCATCGGAAATTGAGCGTGAAGTAGCACTAGTGCTCTATAACACAAGTTTTAAATCTCATAATATGTTATAAAATAAAATTGTGTCACGAAAAACAATATTCTGTGTGAAATTGAAAGAGGAAGACCGAGACGAGCTGAACCGGTACCTGCGTCGTGGGAAATCAT
>JBGQAL010000005.1:0-41253 GCA_041494285.1 Methanotrichaceae archaeon | reverse complement strand
CTTCGTGCCAGCACCAGAATGCTGATGCATCTAGATCCGATTGCGTAACTACTCCCCCATGAGGGGGAATCAAACTCAAGATATATAAATCCTATCAATTATAGACATACACGACCAACATTCTCTAGGTGTATGGCTCTATATTGAATTATTTGAGACTTGAAGTGAATAATTCAGAAGCTTGCAGACCATTTATGATGAAATATGAATTGTGCTGGATTGTAAGAGAACAGATCTGAACAGACCACTAATTCTAAATAGTTATAGATGATATACATGATATAGCAAGATCAGAATATTATCTCTACATGAAGGCTTGAAAAATAGATAATGTGTCTATACAGTGTTTTGTGTATATCACCGGATCGAAATAAGGCGTTTCTGGCTTTGCTAATCGTGCCGATCAATTGGGGGCGAGATGAATGGATGATCAAGATCTAAGGATCCTTGGGGCGATGAATGCAATTTCTCCGATGTCTTTTGTTAGCCCCATTGAGGTTAATGAGCTAGTCAAGCTGAATAAAATGGATTTGGGGGATCGTTTGATGCTGATGAAAAAATCAGGACATGTAGACGTCGTAACCAGGGATTTTGTGTCAAGTAATACACTTCCAAATTTCATTGCAAAAATAAAGCTCACAGATCTTGGCCGGAGAGCTTTGAAGGGAATGAGATAAACAGGATGTCAGCATTGACATCCTCTAGAAGGTATTGGAGTGAGCAGAGATCAGCCGCAAGGAGCAGCTTTCAGCTTAATAATTCGATCTCATATCGTTAACTCACAGCGCAAAGAAACTGGCTGGGGGCACCTTCAGGACCATTCAATTAAGCCTGAGTCAAATCATCTCTTACTTTCCAACCATTGCTTCAGAGCTTTCATCGATCCCGCGCGGTGTGATATCCTGTTCTTCTCCTCCAGGCTCATTTCAGCCAGGCTCTTTCCGTTCACGTAGAAGATGGGATCGTACCCGAAGCCCCCTGTTCCTCGGGGCTCAAAGCCTATGTCGCCTTTTAATTCTCCTTTGAATACCATCGGCTTCATCCCCGGCTCGGCGTAGCCGACGACCGACTTGAAGGCCGCCCGGCGGTCGTCCATGCCTTCCATCAGCCGGAGGATGCCGCTGTTTCCGATGGTCTTTTGGGCGTAGGCAGAATAGACTCCAGGAAAGCCCTTCAACAAATCAATGAACAGGCCTGCATCCTCGATCATGACCGGCTCCTTCAGTCTGGCCATGACCTCTTCCATGCCGAAGTCGACCACCTCCTCAAGAGTATCTACCTGAAGCTCGTTGTAGCCGATGTTCTTCTGTACCAGGTCACCGAAGATTGCCTGGGCTTCCACGAACTTTCCCTTATTGCTAGTGACAAAATAGATCATGATCCCTCAACCTAATGTCAAGCCATGCCTGCTAAGATATTAATATCTTTGATAGCGTTTGTCAGCTCACCTGGTTGGGTCGGCTTTGATCCGCACCTATTCCACCAGCCTGATGCAAGGCATCAAGGGCAACGTTTTTAGATCACGCCAACAGTTTTTATTCAAAGGTCTCCAGGGACCTGGTGGTTGTAATGGACCCAGGCGATAGAGTATCCATAGAGAAAGACGGCGTCGGATACCAGGGCGTATTGATGCCGCCCAGAAGCAAAGATCACGTCGTGATTAAGCTGGACAACGGCTACAACATTGGCCTACGCAGATCCGAGTCCAAGATAAAGCTGATTGAGAAAGGGCACGAGACCAAGTTGCCTTCAAAGCCCCTCCAGAGCAGAGCAGGACTGCCAAACGTCTCCATTCTGTCCACAGGCGGCACCATCGCCAGCAAAGTGGATTACAGGACCGGTGCTGTGACAAGCCAGTTCTCGGCAGGCGAGATAATATCTGCAATCCCAGATCTGGAGGAGATAGCTAACTACAACGCCAAGGTCATCTACACCATCCTCAGCGAGAACATGCGGGCGGATTACTGGTCGGAGCTGGCCAGGGCAGTGGCCGGGGAGATCAGAAACGGAGCCGAGGGAGTGATCATAATGCACGGCACTGACACAATGATGTACACGGCTGCTGCGCTATCTTTTATGGTCAAGACGCCAGTGCCCGTTGTCATCGTCGGTTCCCAGAGGTCTTCCGACCGGCCCAGCAGCGATGCATCAATGAACGCCATCTGCGCGGCGACGACTGCCATAAGCGACATCGCCGAGGTGTGCGTAGTCATGCACGGCACAACCAGCGACGACTACTGCTCCATTCACAGAGGTACCAGGGTTCGAAAGATGCACACTTCCAGAAGAGATGCTTTTCGGAGCATTAACGAGCACCCTATCGGAAAGGTGAACTACCTATTAAGGAGCGTCGAGACCTTCATCGATTACAGACACCGGGGAGAGGTCGAGCTCGAGGTGAAGGACAAGCTTGAGTCCAGGTGCGCCCTTGTAAAATACTCGCCTGGAGCTTCGCCGGAGATCCTGAACTACTACATCGAAGCAGGCTACCGGGGGATTGTCCTGGAGGGGACGGGCTTGGGCCACGTAGCCTCTAACTGGATAGACTCCATCAAGCGGGCCACAGACGCGGGAATCCCGGTTGTCGTCACATCCCAGTGCCTCAGGGGTCGGATCTGCGATCGTGTTTATGATACAGGCCGCTACATGCTGGATGCGGGTGCGATCGAGGGAGAGGATATGCTGCCTGAGGTGGCCCTGGTCAAGCTGATGTGGGTTCTGGCAAACAGCTCAAGCTTGAAAGAGGCTCGGACCCTGATGCAGACATCCCTAGCAGGCGAGATCTCGCACTCAACGCCAATAACGGTCTAGGCAAGCCTTATAAACTAGGTGCATAGAGTACAAATCTCAAGTTTATCGGAGGAAATTGTTTTGACGCGAAAGCCGGCAAGCATGTACAGGAGGACGGAGCGCCCCTACACTCGCAGGGAGTACATGGGAGGCGTACCTGGAAGCAAAGTAGTACACTATGATATGGGAAACCTTCAGGATGATTTCCCTGTTAATCTCACCCTAGTGGTCAAAGAGCCATGCCAGATCAGGCACACAGCCCTCGAGGCGGCCAGGGTGGCTGCCAACCGTTATCTTCTGAAACAGTGCGGTAGGACTGGCTTCCACCTTAAGCTCAGGGTTTACCCTCATCACGTCATAAGAGAGAACAAGCAGGCAACAGGCGCCGGAGCCGACCGTGTCTCTAGCGGAATGCGACGAGCCTTTGGAAAGGCAGTAGGCACCGCTGCTCAGGTCGTTGCGGGCCAGAAAGTGTTCACCCTGGGCGTAACCCCTGAGTTCCTGGAAGATGCCAAGACAGCTCTGACCCGGGCAGGCCACAAGTTGCCCACACCCATCCAGATCGTCATGGAGTCTGGAAGCGAACAGATAAAGTAACTGGTGACCTAATTGGATGATTATCTAGTCGGCCTCGATCGGGCCATGAAGAAAATGCCTGATACCAAGGGCCCCAAGGAAAGGTTCGTCATGCCAGTGCCTAAGGTCTACTACGAGGGAAAGACCACAGTGCTGGAGAACTTTGCGGCCATTGCAGACGCCTTCGATCGTGAACCCGAGCACCTCATGAAGTACATGCTTCAGGAGATGGGAACCGCTGGGAAGATCGAAGGTCATCGAGGAGTTTTCCAAGGTAAGTTTGCCGAACAGGCCATAGCCAGACAGATAGACTCCTACTTTGAGGAGTATGTGGTCTGCTCAGAGTGCCGGCTGCCCGACACCCACCTGATAAAAAGCGACAGGGTGCTCATGCTGAAGTGTGACGCCTGCGGAGCCCACCGACCGGTCAGGAAACGGAAGGCGACTGCCACCGTGCAGAAGGATATGATCGAAGAGGGAGAGACCTACGAGCTTCGCGTTGAGTCCGTCGGAAACAAGGGTGACGGCATAGCCAAGGTCGATAAGTATCTTATCTTCATCCCCAGCACGGTTAAAGGCGAGATTGTCAAGGCCAAGATCAAGAAGATCAGCGGTACCCTAGCCTTTGCAGAGGTCGTGGAGAGGGTGGGCAAGGCAACCTGAGGAAGATCGGGCATGGACCCAAAGATCACCCTCACTTACACGGAGAACCACAAGTACCAGCTTGAGTTCTCCCCTCCAGCCTTCTGGGATAATTTTGCTACCACCTACACAGGGCTTCCCTGGGAGACCGGCGAGGACAGACTAGCAGTAATTGCAGAGAACTACTCGTATCTTCTGGATCTACTGGTTCAAGCTAGGCTATTTTACCTCAGCGGCAAGAGAGAAGACTCACGTTTTCAGTGATAATGTTGTGATGTTATGATCGCAGGCGGCGGGCCTGTCCAGGGTTTCCTGGTTTACGGATTGCCTGTTGTAAAAGAAGACGACGACCTAGCATCTCTTATTGGATCCATCTTTCAAATCCAAGAAGGAGATGTCGTCTGCATCGCAAGCACTATTGTAGCCAAGTCTGAAGGCCGGTTCAGAAACCTGGACGATTACCATCCCAGTACCAGAGCAACCGGAATCGCAAAAGTCATTGGAAAGGACCCAAGGTTCGTTCAGGCAGTTCTAGATGAATCGGCTGAGGTCCTCCTTGAGGAGCCCTTTATCTTGTCAGTGACCAGGTTCGGGCACACTGGGGTGAACGCTGGAATAGATCAGTCGAACGTGGGCGAGGATAGAATTCTGCTCCTTCCATTGGACCCTCAGGCTAGCGCTGAAAGGATCAGATCCCGCATGGGAAAGGACTGTGCCGTCATAATCACCGACACCTGTGGCAGACCATTCCGTTGCGGCGTAACTGGAGTGGCCATTGGGTGGTCAGGCATAGCCGCACTTCGCGACTGGCGAGGCGTATCTGACATGCACGGTCGTAAGCTGGAGATAACCCAAGAGGCCATTGCCGATGAGATCGCTGGCATATCAAACCTTCTGATGGGAGAGGCTGGGGATGGGACCCCGGTTGCAGTAATACGAGGCTTGAAGTACCCCAGATCTGGAGGCAGCCTCTTCATGCCGGAGGAAAAAGACGTCATCCGGCCGTACTTGAAGCGTTAACGCAACTGTTTTATTCGAAGGGTTAGAAGCCGGTTGTGTGCATAGTCCAGTTCAAGTGGTCATACCTTTTAAGCTAGAAAATGCGAAGTCGCGGCTAGCGCCTGTGCTCTTTCCTGAGGAAAGAAAGCAACTGGCCTTGGCCATGCTCCGAGATGTTCTTGAAGCAGTCTCCGGCGTTGGGCTGGTGACCATTCTTTCCAGGCCCGGTTTCCATGAGCTGAAGCTGCGCTTGAATGTGGATGTAGTGGAATCTGGCCTCGAGCTGAACGATGCTCTTAACTCGTTCATCGAGAGATGGCAAGGGATGGGATGGCCGACAGATCTGCTAATCGTCATGGCGGATTTGGCGCTTTTAACCAGGGACGATATTTCAGGGATTTTGGGCACTCCGGGGGATGTGGTGCTATCGCCTGGGCGAGGCGGAGGCACCAATATGATTTTGATAAGGAGGCCGGAGTTCAGGACTTGCTACAGAGGAATTAGCTTTACCAAGCATCTGAATTTCGCGCAAAGGCTTGGATTGCGAGTGGGAACATACTCATCATACTGGGCAGGTTGCGACATAGATGAGCCAACAGATCTCACGGAGGTGCTGATTCACGGTCGAGGTGTTGCTCTACGGCTCTTGAAGTCACTGGGATTTGCGCTTTTAGATGACGGGCAGAGAGTGTGTGTTCGCAATCAGAATCAAGATCCCAGAATATCTGAAAATTAATTAAGTCCTTCCAAAATTTATCGGAAGTATAACTGTTTGGACTGCAAACACTCAACTTTTGAAAAGGCAATTAGCATCCTTCCGAGCCGTTCTTAGTGTGATAGAATGCGACCGATCAACTATAAAATTGGCTATCGGCTAATTAGGCTAGGATAGAAGGCGGAAGAGCCGTGTGAGAGTATAGATGAATCGATCACGTGAAATTTCTGCCGACTCTCGATTCCGAAAAAGATATCCTAGCAAATGGCTTTCAGTTCAGGTGCTTCTTCAGAACCTGTTCGTATAGCTTCTTTACGTTCTCCTTGGTCTTGGTCACCTTGGGGAATCCATTAAAGTTCTTTGCAGTCTCCACGTCCTCTGAAAGCTTGATCTTGTACTGGCTCCTGGAGTAGAACCAGCCTTTCTTCGCATAATACTTGGAGAGATATTCCTGCTCCGTCTGGCCCGGCGTAGGAGTGAAGAGACCTTTCCTCTTCTCCAGTTCAGCTAGTTCCATCATGGTGGTATAGCCGGACCTGCTTATCAGGAATTTGGCACGGTTCATAAGTTCGATTTTCTCTTCTGTTGACACGTATGAGTGGACCGTCGTATTCGAATCAAGTTTCTTTTTCTCGTCCCTCTGCGGGCTTCCTAGAAGGATCACCTTCTCCCCTGGAAGTTTGTGCACCTGCTTTAGCACGATCTCCTCCAGCTTGGTCCTCTGGGGCTCAGGGCCTGAGACGATTATCAGGTAGTCCAGATCCTTGTCTACGTTCATCTTGGCAGTGCTGGTCAGGATACCAGCATAGTAGGTCATCTGGTTGGTTACATCAAGATTGGATCGGCACAGCTTTCCGCTCAGGTTGAAGCCATTGGGGCTAACATCAGGGACTATCAATCCGTTGAACTTTGAATGGAAGAATAAGGCTTGCCCGTAAAGGGTTCCGAGCTCAAAAGGCCATAAGTACTTGGGCAGACTGAAGCGGAGCTGATGTGTTATGAAATAGGAGGGTATCTTGTCGGAGTAAACGCCCAGGCGGTTATCGCTGATTATCAAATCGTACTTGTCTTGAGAGAGGATCTGAGCAAGCTTCTTTCTCTCATCGGCCATTGCTTTCAAAAGAACGGGAATGTTGGCGACGAACTTGGGCAAAAAGAACCTGGTAGAGCTGTAAGGTGCTGGATAGTCCTTAAAAAGTATGAAGTTGCATTCTGGAAACTCCCTCTTCAATAGGGTTAGGGCATTACCACTAGTTGCAATGGTCACTTCATGGCCGTAGCTCAGAAGCTCTCTTATTATGGGAATATCTCGAGTAGAGTGTCCCAACCCCCAATTAAGAGGACTTATGAAAGCATGTCCCATGTATGATTGAGCAATTGCTCTATTGTATTAAACATTTTCCTGGAAGATCTATGAAATGTGGTCTCCTTCATCGAGGAACTTGAGTTGAATTTTGATTTAAACTTATGGGATTAAGCTAACTTTCCAGGCTTCTTATGATCCTTCTTCCAAGGAGAATCAATTAACGAAGGACAAAAAGTTAATAAACTATGGTCTGATTGCCAACCTTATCAATTTTAGTTTCGGATCCACTGCGGCATGACATTTTGCGAGAGAGCCTGGTCGTCGCTTGATCAATTTGACAGATAAAGCATAAATATTTCGTGGGCACTTTTGCAGAGTTATGATTAAGCAGATTCGGACGGCATTGGATAACTCAGGAAATTTCAGCAAGGGCGATCTGGAACGGTTCAATGCCGTTCTTCAGAGATACCTGTTGGGAGAGATCAGGGTTGAAGATGCCTACTATGATCTTCTTGATAACGATCTTGTTCCCATGCCGTCTCGATGTGCATTATACACGAAGGTCGAGAAGACCGCCGATGAAGAGGAAGAACTTAAAAAATACATAAATAGAAAATTATTTAAATAAATGAAACTCGGGATTTCTAGGCGAAAGATGCTGTCTGGTATCTGGTAGAAAAGGTCGGTCTATTATGAACCGTGAAAAGAGGAATTGACAGCCGTCTTGCAGATGATTCATGTGTTAAACAAAGCCGCCCCCAGCCGACTATATCTCTTTCTGCCGCATCCATGTGGTCGATCTTGAAACCAGTGGATCCTGAGGGCCTTTCATGCCGGAAAATGCCGATTGATTAAACTGTTAGTACCTACCCTTATTGCGAAAACGCGTCTAATATATCACAAATAATTAAAACTTGTTGCCTATAAAATGATCATCTAGCATTCATATGAGTATCATCTCAAAACAAAGCTTAATAAATCCGGCTCATAACGTATAATTGAAGATGAACCCATGTCGATAACCCAGATTGATTCTAATGGAAGGGTATTGTTGCCGTTGGGGATCAGATACCAGCTAAACCTAAACAACGGGGACGAGCTAGCAGTGGACGAGCTAGGAGATGGCACAATCATCCTCAAAAAAATCGATCGCAGATTGCGTTTCCAAGAATGGTTGAATAAAGAGCTGAAGAATGAATAGATCGAAAGTGACTCGGGGTTCAAATGCGAGTCAATTTCGAAGACATAACTCCAAAATAAACCGAGATTAATCATTAATATGGGGCCACCGAAAACCCTGCAACAAAGTCTAAGTTAAGCAAGGTACTGCGTGTTAAGCAGCCACGCAAGTTGCCCTGCCCCAAAGGTTAACATTCCTAAGTTGGATTTATGAACTCTATTTCCCGATCAGTGTGATTATCGGTGAAATGAATCGTTTGGTCACTTTGCCAGCTCTTGTATCAATTTTACCGCATCCTCTTGGGCATGAAGATTGAACCTCGCTTTAGATTGAGTCATTCCAACTTTGATTGAGTAAGCGGTTTCTGGAAGAACGTTGAATAAATCCTCATCGGTCCAATCATCTCCTACGGCCAATATAAAATCAAAATGGTTCTCCGAAATCCAATTTGATCCTGCATCGCCTTTATTCATGCCGGGATTCCGAACTTCAATAACCTTCCTGCCTTGTAGTATCTGCACACCTATATTGGCAGTAAAATTCACTAAATCATCCATGAGCTCTTTGGCCACCATGGAAGCCATCTCCGGATCAGCCATACGGTAATGCCACGCCAAGGAGAACTCCTTATCTTCCACAAACGAACCTGGCAGCCGGTCGGCGTAAGTCTCTAGAAGAGGAAGGATCTTCGGCTTCCAATCATTGTTCAACTGCTTTAGCATCCTCCAGTCTTCTTTTTTCTTCCTAATCCATATCCCGTGTTCTGCTACCAAACCTACGTTCAGCGCACCAAACCAGCTTTGTAGGGTAATTTTGTCGCGACCGCTTATTAGGACAACTTCATTTTTGGGATTATCTGAGATGAGTCTTATAGTCTTCAGCAGTTCATCAGTTGGTTTTGCCAATTGGGGGTACTTCTCTAGTTTAGAAAGAGTCCCATCGTAATCTAGGAGGAGAAGCCTGTGTTCTGCCTTGTTGAAATCCTCCACGAGTTGTTCCTTTGTAGAAGAACCAAGCAGCTTATAATTTAAGCCTCGTTCTTCCTCCTTAAGGGTTAGCAGAGACTGAATGAAGCTGTCCGCCCAGTGAATTACATCATGGCGCTTGAGACGTGCCTGCATGACCCGACTGCTCCTCACTTTTTCCTCCTCCGGCATCTCAAGTGCTTGTTTCAAGGCAATGGCGATCTCACCTACGTCGTTAGGATTTATGATAATTGCTTCTCTGACCTCCTTGGAAGCACCCGCCATTTCGCTGAGGATCAATACGCCTTTCCCATCGGTTTTGGCGGCTAAATACTCCTTAGCTATGAGGTTCATGCCGTCCCTCAAGGGGGTGACAAGCGCGACATCGCTAGAGTCGTACAGGGCGATCAATTTGCTGAAGGGTATGAACTTATAGTGGTATAGTATTGGGGTCCATTTAATTGACCCGAACTTTCCGTTAATGCGGCCAACAAGCTCGTCTATCTGCCTTTTCATCTGTTGGTACTGTTCCACTCTTGTGCGTGATGGAACAACTATCATGATGAGCACTACCTTTCCTGACCATTGGGGGTTTCTTTCAAGAAATTCTTCGTAGCCTTGTAAGCGGTTCAGAATTCCCTTTGTGTAATCAAGTCGGTCAATCGAAAGGACAACCTTACTGCCGGACAATATCGTTTGAAGTTCAGCATTCTCTGCTTTAACCTCAGCAAGTGACGGAGCATCGTGGAACTTTTGAAATTCAATTCCCATAGGGAAGGTTTCTGCTTTCACCGGGCGACCGCTAATGATTATTCGGCCCATATTGTGTTCGTGCCCAAGTATGCGTAACACACACCTCAGGAAATACTGCGTGTAATCATGAGTATGGAATCCTATTAGATCCGCCCCAAGAAGGCCTTCCAGTATCTCCTTACGCCAAACACTCGGTATGAGGCGAAATACTTCAAACGACGGAAATGGTATATGAAGGAAGAATCCTATGGGAACTCCAGGGAACTTATCACGTATCAGTTTAGGAAGCAACATCAAATGATAGTCGTGAATCCATACGACGTCGTCTGGCCTCAATATCTCCGTTATTGCTTCGCAGAATTTTTCGTTCACCTGCTTATAGCTGAGCCAATAATCTTCGTCGTACGATACGTTCGATGTGAAATAGTGAAAGAGAGGCCAGATCGTTCTGTTGCAAAATCCCAAATAGAATTTATCCATAGCTTTTTCTGAAATGAAAACTGGATACGAATGCAGTTCAGAATGAATTCTGGATTTCAATTCATCTTTCATTTTCTCTTTGATTGTAGTCCCCGGCCAGCCCAGCCATGCATAATCACTAATGGATTTGGTTGAAGGCGAACTTCTTGGTGAGTCTAAATAGGATTTTAACCCCGAGACCAGGCCACCCACGCTCTCCTTAAAGTTTAACGACCCTCCTTCTTCAACAACAGTAATTGGCAAACGATTTGAAACAATCAAGAGTCTCATGCATTATCCACCTCCCAATCAATCGAGCAAATGGGGCAATTATGCTCGTAGTTATGAGCCATTGCCGATCGATTTCATTTACTCCTCCTTCTGTTATTGCCGGATTAGTATTCGACTTTTGTCGATATCGACATTCAACGAATATGAATCTTTCGGTTAAGCGTTGATACGTCTATTTTAGAATCTGGACCATGACTTAGAATCGCCAGAGGTAAACGGTCTCTGTGATCTTTTTACATCGGAATAATCGTTAAACATTCGAATCAATTTATCAGCCTAATTTGCAAATTACATGGATCTAAGGCTGCTAATCCTCCAACCAATATGTTTAAAGTTCAAAGAGAGCATGACCTGAGAGGAGGCAAAAGAATGCTCGAGCGGCTAAAGAAATCCCTCCTTGAAGCGCCTGTCTTCAAACGAGGTGAGTACAACTACTTCATCCATCCTATTACCGATGGAATTCCAGAGATAAAACCAGATCTGATCAGAGAGGTTGTTGGTCATATAGTGCGAATAGCTGATCTGGAAGTCGATAAAATCGTAACCATTGAGGCCATGGGAATCCCCATCTGCATGGCTCTCTCACTCATAACTGATATACCGCTCGTCATCATCCGAAAGAGGAAGTACGGCCTGCCTGGGGAGATCGAAGCCAGCCAGATAACGGGCTACTCCAAGTCCCAGCTCTTCCTCAACGGCATAAAGCAGGGGGATAGAGTTGTAGTAGTGGATGACGTAGTTAGCACAGGCGGCACTCTAATGGCCACTCTGAGCGGATTGAAAGCCGCCGGAGCCGAGGTAAAAGATGTAGTGGTGGTGATTCAGCGAGGAGAAGGCGCTGAAAAACTGAGGCGTCAAGGGTACAGCATCAAGACCATGGTCAAAGTGGACGTCAACGACAAAAGGGTGTACCAGGTATCTGAGACTTGATCGAATAGACCGCCCACGTTTCGAGCTGATCAATAGAGGTGAATGAATGAGCCGAGATCTTGAGACCGACCTGAGGAGCGAGACCCTAAAATGGCTGGGAAAAGCGGAGTATCTCTTTGGTAGGATTTCGCCAAAGGACAATCGCTTTGCAGAGAACATAGCTGCTTACCTGTCGGACTCTCGGCATTTCCTGGATAACGGCGACTTGATCAGGGCCTTCGAGGCTGTGATTTGGGCCTGGGCTTGGATGGAGATAGGCACGGAGATTGGTGTTCTGGTTGAATGTGAATGAACTTTGAAAAGACTATCCAGGTGGCACAGAAGGGACTTTCATCTATCGAACGATTCTTGCCCTGCAATCTTATGCAATGGCTCTTGCCTCTTGATGGAAAGTGCCTTGCACCATACACGCGCAGAGCGGTCAAATATACCGGCAAAACCATCTACAACTCACCAAAAAAACCCACTAAAACCAGCAACAACCCAGAGAGCACGGGAATCCCCACATCGTTGTAACCCAATTGCTTTTTGACATTGCTACTCTTTAGGCAGGGAGGTCCGTAGTCAGGTAGTAAGGCATCAATCCATATAGGATTCCATTTGGGCATAAAAACTTGCAAATCGGAGACGACCATACTATCGCCGTAGAAAACGATATTTATCGTATAAAAAGATGGAAGAAGTGAAGTCAAGTCACTGCAATAAAATTATCTGTTCTGAAGAACCAATTTTAACTACAATGTATCGGCCATGGACAGCATGAGTCTTATGTAACCCTGAAGGGCGGAGATCTCCTTGGAATAAACGGGTTTCCAAGCGCTTTCTACGATCAACTCCCAGGAGCTGCCTTTTTTTTCGTAGCCGAGAAGATCATCCATATAGAACTGCCCCCATTGAACGCCTTCACTCGGGCTATCCGAAAACCCGAAGAACTTTCTCCAGGCGGGGTCATACTCAGCAAAATACCAGTGCATCTTTTTGGAGTTCCAGAGGTGAAGATAGATCTTCTCTTCACCGATCCAGTTGCGATCGGATATTCCGGGCAGCTTGCACAACTCTTCAGAGCCTAATTCGCAGAGCTTCCTATCCATTGAAACGACTCTCCAGGATCATCTATGCCTCTCTATGCGCAATCTGCCTTATCCATCCTTTGCCCCCTTCTGGACAGAGGAAAAATCATAACAGAATCTAATGTTGTGGTATGTTCTGGGAATGGCAAAGGTTCTGGCCGCTGCCAACGAAGAGGTGTACTTAAAGAGTATCAAAAAAATTGTCGAAGAGTTTGGTCTCCCGCCTTGGCTGGCGGGAGGCTCAAACCTTACTCTTCTTCGGAGTTCTCTTCTTCGTTTTTCCTGCTGCCCTTCTTCCTTCTGGTCTTTGCAGCCTTTCTTCCGTTGGTCTCTTCCCCGGCGGTCTCTTTTCCATTCCCTTCCTTGGTAGCCCCTTTCCTAGCGGTTACCCTGGAGCCGGATTCCTCTTCGATGGCGTTCGTCTCCGGTTTCTCATCCTCACCAAGGATGTAATCCGCAATGCTCGCGTACGCGGGCCTGGCTATTCCTACGCCAACGACGACGCCTATTATTACAGTCACTGCGAAGCCGGTCAGTGCGCCGAAGCCCATAAACGGTAGAGGCAGCATGGCAGCTACAGTCGTTGCTGCCGATCCTATGATTATACCCAGGATCTCCATGATCCTCTTCTCGTGCAGGCGTCCGCCGCTGACAGCGTATTTCCCTTCGCCTTTGCTGGGCAGGGCCGTCGCTCCGCGCATCAGCCTGTCGGTGATTATTACAAGCTGATCGACCCCTGTGCCTATCACAGTGATCAAGCCTGCAATTGCCGCTAGGTCAAGCTGCTGTCCTAAAGCTGACAGTACGGCCAGGATCATGATGACCTCGCTGGAGGATGTAGCTGTTAGAGGCAGGACTATTCGTCTTACCCTGTATCTCCAATAGATCATCCCGCCGACCGCTAGGAGGGCCAGCAGTCCAGCTATCACGATCTGCTTCTTAAACTGGTCTCCCAGAGCGGCGGTGACTTGCCCGGACCCAATTACCCTGACATTAACCGGCAAGGCTCCTTCTTTGAGGTCGATGTAAAGCACTTTGGCCTTCTGAGACCCGGCATCCCCTGACCCAACCTCAGCCACCATGCTCCGCGATGGGGTTTTCTGCAGGCTTGCTGCAAGCTCTGGAGCCAGCGGTGCGGAAAAGATCTGGCCCTTATCCAGGTACATGGAAAGCTCATGAGCCTGTGGGTTCTTGGTGGCTCCCGAATCTATAGCTGCCTTTTGCAGGATCTTAGCTCCGTCGTCAGACAGGGTGAAAGGCACTCCCCACATGCCCCGGTTGTTCGAGGGGATGTCCACGGATTCTACTGCATCGCCGTACAGCACATGCTCGGACTCGTTGTCATGGGTCTGAATCCTTATCTCGAATTTTCCGGGCTTGCCCACTACATCCTGGGCAGTGGCCACGTCCACGCCAGCCATGTCTATGAGGATGTACTGGCTGCCGACTACTCTGACCTTGATGTCTTTCAAGCCCAAGCGGTTGAGCTTCTGATCTAGAACTTTCTTGGTATCATCAACGGTCTGTGCCGTCAAGCCTTCGACGAAAGCTTCCCTGCTGGTATCAACAGACCCTCCTACCGGTGCCAGAATCGCGTTCAACGATTCCCTGGTAACATTCGTCCTGATCTCATATTGGACTGGTGCAACTCCAACGACCTTCACATCAGCGTCAAGGGCGTTCTTGAGATAGTTCGTGACAACCGACTCTGGGGAGGTCGTTATGGTGATCCTGGTCGTGTTATTTCTCGCTACGACCTTTGAGCCAGAATAACCTAATTTGTTTATCAGATCGGATGAAGCGGTGCCATTGACACTTACGACATATCCGTCGCTCAGCGTTTGAACAGTCCCAGTATTGAACTGATTCTCTAGAATCTTCGATGCATCGACGTTCAGCTCGACTCTAGCGCCTTCAAGCTGGAGCTGGAGCCATGATCCGCCCTGTATGTCCAGGCCGTAATTCACGCCGTGTACCGCTATGAATATGATTGACAAGGATATTGCAGCCACATACAGAAGTATCCTTGGATTCTGGGAGAGCTTCATTCCTTATGCCTCCCAACAGCCGCCTTCTTTGGACGGCTCATATACCATCTAATAGCCTGTGCGTTGGTAATCCAGGTGTTGAAGATATCGGCTAAAAGTCCAAAGAGAAGCACCGTCGAGATGTCCGCGATTATGTCCATCCTAGTGAAAGATGGGACCACCAGATAGAGCAGGTTGGATGCTACAAACAGGGCCAGAACGGCGGCAATAGTTGTGCCAGTCATCATCAGCCCGGTTGTCATGGCGCTGACTATGGTCTCATCTACGGTGAGAGTCTGTCTCGGTGTCAACGCCGTCTTTGTAAGCAAAATGTTCGTGTCCACGGAATAGCCGATGAGCATCAATAGAGCTGCTACTGTTCCCAGGGACAGCTTGACTCCCGTTATGTTCATAGACGCAGCAGCTATCGATATGTCCAATATAGCGCAAAGGACCACAATACCGGATACAAGAGGCGTCCTGAAGATAACGAAGACCACTATGGCCATCAGTATGAAGGAGATCGGTATATACCGAAGCGCCTGAGACAGAAGTCCTTGGCTGTATATTGGTCCCATGTACCTTATATCTGCATCCTTATACTGAGAGTTGACCAGCTTGGCGAGATTGGTGTAATCGGATTCGCTCATGGACCCGAATTGAACCATGTATCGGCTCCCGACGCTCCTGACATCATTTATAGGATACGCCGCCAGCTGTTTGGTTATAGCATCTTGTGACTCAACCGCAGGCACCGTCACAACGGCGCCTCCTGTAAACTCAACGCCCAGCTTTATGGGCGAACCCGTGCTGATATAATTTGCCCCCAGGATGATAAATGCTATAACTGCAATCGTTATAGGAAGCATCAATATCTTCCTGGGTGGGTACTTTGAAACTACGTCCTGAAGATCCATACTAAGTCTCCTCGCACTCACCGCGTCGTTGTCTCGTGAATTAGTAACCTAATCACTATATTTTTTAATTGCATATCGCGCCCTTTCAGAATACTTCAATCTATTTACGACTATCGTTTCGGTACTAGACCTTCTCCCACTTTTTGAGCTTGGCGACCTGGGACAAAGTGCTTCCGCGCCTTATCTCCTCGTACATCCTGGACTCGTTCTTCTCCACTTCTTTGGCCCTTCTGGCTATCTCGTAGGCCCGCTCCCTGGGAATGACTACCACGCCGCTATCATCTCCTACTATGTAGTCACCGGGCTTGACCGACTGGCCGCCGCAAGTGATTTCTGCGTTGATCTCCCCCATGCCTTTGGGCTCACCAGCATTGGGCACTACCGCGGAGGCGAAGACTGGATAGTTCATTGCTCTGATCTCGTCCACATCCCTGACGGCACCGTCTATCACAACACCTTCGATCCCCTTTATCCTGCAGCTAAGGGTAGCGAGGCCCCCCCATGGAGCGACATAATTGCTTCCGTTGTAGATCACTATCACTTTTCCCGGTCCGCCCAGGTCTATGGCCTCTACGCTCTTGGCCCAGTCTCCTGCAAAGGTCTGGACTGTGATGGCAGTGCCAGCCATCTTAGTCCCAGCGTTTATGGGGTGAATGTCGCGCATGGCTCCCTTTCTGTGCATCGCATCAGAGATGTTGGGGGTGGATACTTCTTTGAGCAGGGAGATCAACTCCTCTTCCATGCTCTTGCGTGGCCGCGCTCTGGCGCTGGCATGATCAATGGCTTCTCTGATCTTTCTTGCAGATCCCGTCACATCTGCTGATCGGACTATATTTCCCCCGACGATTACTATGGCAGCTCCGCCAGAGACTGCATCCGCTCCGGAGTTCGCATCTATGCCCCCAGCAACGGCCACGGGCAAATTAACCTCTTTGAGAATCCGGTCCAGAAGATCGATGTTATCGCGCCCGGTCATCTGCTGGTCTATCCCTGCGTGAACGCAGATATAGTCCACCCCCAACTTCTCCAGCTCCTTCGACCGTTTCACCGGATCGGGCGCCGTGAGAAGATCCATCATTATTTGAACGCCGTACTTCCGCGCTGCCCTGAGGGCATCTTCAATAGTGGAGTTGTCGGAAGTGGCGAGCAAAGCTACAACGTCGGCTCCAGCCTTTGCCGCCATCTCTACTTCCATTGCGCCCGTGTCCACTGTCTTCATGTCGGCGACTATCTTTACTCCAGGGAGAGCTTTCTTCATCTCGCGCACTGCGTCCATCCCTTCGCTCTTTATGAGAGGAGTTCCGGCCTCGATCCAGTCTGCGCCTCCGGCTATTGCCTCCTTTGCTATCTGTATAGATCTGTCCAGCTCTAGAAGATCTAGGGCCACTTGTAGAATGGGTTTAATAGCACATCACCACCAAAGCAGCACAGATTTAGGTAAACTGAGCATGGTATATAAAATGAAGCTGGCGGATATTTCTGAAATAGAGCTTGATGACGCGCCCTTTGGGCCGAGCACGTTTACGTTCACCAAGCTTCACGGGAACGGAAATGACTTCGTACTGATAGACGAGATGCGCCAGGAGTTCGTACCTGAGGCCGCAAAAGGTCAGTTTGCCGTACGATGCTGCAGCCGCAACTTCGGTATTGGTGGGGATGGGGTACTCTTCATGTCCGGTAGCGGCAGAGCTGATCTGGGGATGAGGCTCTTTCAGCCTGACGGATCTGAGGCGGAGATGTGCGGCAACGGCATAAGGTGTCTGGCCAAGTACGCTTGGGAGACGGGATACGTTGGCGAGTCCTTTGAGGTGGACACTCTGGCTGGAATAATACCCATCCAGGTCAGAGAAATGGATAACAGCTTCTGGGCCAGAGTGGACATGGGGATTCCCAACTTCGAGCGGCCGTGCATTCCGGCCATAGGGCAAGGTGAGTTCCTTATGGAGCCCCTGGAAGGCTTAGAGGTCTCAGCCGTCAACACTGGTGTTCCCCACTCGGTCATCTTCGTCGAGGACCTCGACTTGCCCATTGAGGAGGTTGCCGTGCAGATAAGATACAGTTCGATTTTTCCAGAAGGGACCAATGTGAACTTCGTAAAGGCCGGAGACCCATTCGAGATCAGGACCTTCGAGCGCGGCGTTGAGGCGGAGACCTTCTCGTGCGGTACTGGTGCGGTGGCGAGCGTGGCGGTAGCCAGAAAGCTGGACCTCGTAGAAGACGAGGTGCTGGTGGAAACGAAAGGCGGTCCTCTGATCGTGTCCTTTGAAGGCAACAGAGCATTTCTAGAAGGACCCGCGGTGACAGTCTACCAAGGAGAGCTGAGCGACGAGTATAGGTGGAACCTGTCACAAGAGTTGTGATACAGGAGTCTGATCTCATGATAAAGGAGGCCGTAATCGTCGGTTTGTGCCTGATGGTCGTCTATCCAGCCATGGCAGCGCATTACACTATGGAGATAGGAAGCAAGAGCAATCCTCATGCCCATCTCTTCTCATACGACCAGAAATTCGAGGAGAGCACAAACCTCAAAAACTACATGATGAAAATGAGCGCCTCCAAGGAGTTTACAGACGCCACCCGACTCTCGACCAGAATGGACCTAAAGGCCAATGAAAATCTTACAGATATCGTGATCAATGCCGATTTCATTGGGATAGGCCGAATAGGCTACTTAGTCCTTGATCCCGAGACGGGTAATCCGAAGGATGAGATGGCCGACATCAACCACATGTACGTTGGCAACTTCAGCCTGGACGAGCACCTGTTGGTGATAAAAGATCACTTGAGCGAAGCGGGCTTCCTGCCTTGCGCCTGACCACTGATCTGGCGTCCCACCATGGCATCCACCATCTCCAGGAATTCTTCGCGAGCCTTGAGCGGGATGGTCGCTCCAGCAGCCACGTTGTGACCTCCTCCGACGCCGCCCAGGGCGCGCGCCGCTTCTGACATGGCTCCCGACAGGTCAAGCCCCGACCTCACCAAGTCCTGAGTTCCCCTAGCAGAGACCTTTATGTCTCCTTCAGGAGTCCGGGCGAAGGCTAGAATGGGCATGGATCTGTCCGCCATCTGGAAGCTCATACCAGCCACGATTCCCACGATGGTGTCTAATATAGAGGCTCCTGCATCGAAGTACTGGATGTTCTTCAAGGGCGTGATCCCCTTCTCGCTCACCAACTTCAAGCCGTTGACCAGGTTCTGCCTGTGCTGTTTGAGAAGGTCGCGCGCCTCACCGAGAGCCTTCTCACGGTCTCCCATGCACACCTTCAGGCCAACGTCCGAATGTCCGTAGCGAGCAGTGGCGTTCAGCAGTGTAGAGTACTCGCTGGCGTCTCGAAGTTCGGTACCTTCCGCCTCCCGCAGTAGAGTGTAAACCTCTCCCACCAGTCGCTCCAATTTTGTTTGGGAGATCCCGCTACGCAGGCCCCGTCTCACTAGGGCGGAGACCATTCGTGCCTTCTCATCCTGGTTCAGGTCTATCCAGCGTCTCCACTTCTCTCCTCCCAGGCGGATTCCAACCTCCTTTAGAAAGGCGATGCAAGCATCCTCATCACCGGACAGTCCCGGTACATACGGATCCTGGGAGTACTCCAACATCTTATAGACCGGTCGTGTCTGTCTTCCAAATAGCTTCAGGTCTCTGCCGAAGTGGAGGACTCCAGCTTTAGAGCCGATCTCAAGAATCACGCGGTTGATCCCCACCAACTGGCCTGCGTTCAGGTCTTGGAGATCCCCCACTGCGCCAACGACTGCTAGGCCAGAGAGATCATCGTTTCCCGATGATAATGCATGAGCGAGAAGAAAAGATGCCCCGCTGCCACTAAGCTCTGTGGCTCCATCTGCTCCAACGAGATGAGGGTTGATGTGGGCCACAGGTCCTGTTTCGCCCTCTGGTCCTGGCCTGTGATGATCGGCGATGATGGCACGAATGCCTAATTCACAGATCTCCTTCACCATGCCGCTGCCTAGGTCAGTGAACACGACCAGACCTAAGCCCTGGTTCGCTATATGCTCTAGCGCAGGCCTATCGAGCTGTCTGAAAAATTGAGGCTTGTATTCTATCCCACATCTCTCAAGGGCAGTGCAGATTATGCCCGCTGAGGTCAAGCCATCTGCATCCACATGAGATGCCACCACAATCTCCTCGTTCCCTGAGATCTCGCCTTTTGCTCTGCTGCAAATCCTGGCTAGCTCAGAATATCTTTTCCAGATCTCTTCAGGCTTCATGGTCATAATTTTGCGGTGAAAATTATAAGGTTTTGGCTCAGGAGGAGAATATATCAACCTCTTAAGACAAGTGCTTTCCTGGTGAACTATCTGCTGCCCTCGTTATTGCTTTTCCCTAATTCGAACCGGACGTTTGGAGGGATCTGGCATGCGAACTATTGTAGTTCTTCGAACTGTTAAACGATCCAATCTCTATGTTTTCTGCCCAGCTTTTCCCTATCAGCCTGAAGCTGCCGGGTTTTCCTGTCCAAAGAGGAAAACTAGGGGTGACTGACATAGTTGTTGCCTTCTCGGTAGTCTTAGTCAGCACAAACCTGTCCTCTATCCTTAAGTCAGAAGAGTTGTTGGTGGAAAAGGAGTAGCTACTAACTACATTGCCTGTGCCGCGAATAGCCCCGGAGGCCACTGATGTCTCCTGGTCCCCCACCTTGTAATCGGTTATGACAGTTCCATTGCCTGCAACATTATGGCTGTAGTCGATGTCGACCTTCGCGCAGGCCGTGGACGCGAACAGGCTTACAAGAATTAGGGCTTTGCAGATGTCCATAAGTCGGTTCAGGCAACCCATGTCTAGACGGACTGTTGCATTCTATAATAAACCTTGTGTAGCCCGATGGTGTTTTACCGATAGTGGTTTGCAGTGGAGATGCCTTGAGGTAAATCCAGGAAAGCCTTTAATCTCGTGGCGATAAGGAGGAAATCCTTGAGATTACTTTCAGACCGGATGTTTGGGATGATGTGATGAGACATGTCAGCCAGGTGGATATCGCTCCTACCATCGCGCAAGTTTTGGGCATAACCATTCACAATGTGGATGGAAGACCGATTAGAGAGGTAAATGGCTGGAAATGCCGAAACGCCGTTCTAATAATCGTTGACAGCCTAGGTTACGATCTCTACCGGTGGCTGGAGCCTGATCTCAAGCACATCCCGGATTTAGCCAAATGCGGCCTTCTGATGAAAGCAGAAGCCGTATCCACCCACACATCTCCATCCATCGCTTCCATCCTCAGCGGTCTATCGCCTGAGCATCACAGTATCTTTGATAAAGAGAGCGCCAAGAAATCGAGAATGCCAAGCCTACCTGAAGCTGCCAGCTTACAGGGGCTCAGATCTGCTGTGATTATGGAAAAGAGTGGAGCAGAAGTCTATAGAGACAAAATAGAGATAGCTTCAGGGATTCCAGATTGCCTGAGCCCGGAAGATTTCGACCAGGAGTCCTGTCGCAAGTCCCTTGAGGCTCTCGCCAGCAGGCCGAGGTTGCTAATATCTTATTTCATAGGAATAGATAAGACGGTTCACATGGGCCTCGGACCAAAGGAGATAAGAAATGCCGCGATTTCGATAGATCGCTGCGCTGGTAAAATAGCATCTGCCGCCTCGAATGAGACTCTTCTGGTCCTCTGCGGCGACCACCCTGTGCACGCCGGCAGGCTGAAGAGGACGCAAGGGCCTTACTTCGTTGCCCTGATCCTAGCCAGGATAAATCGCGGCCTTCGCAGAATCTAGATTAGATATGATTTGAGCTTGCCCTGGCTGCTTTCGATAGATTTAAATGCCGCCTGGAACATATGAGACATCAATGGATGAAGATTTATCCGAGGTTTTTCAGCTTATTTTGGAAGATGAGCGCAGGCGCAAGTATCTAAAAGAGATTGGCGACTGGCTTATTGAAGAGTACTTCGAGCCAAATCAGGCTTCTTAAATAACTCACTTTTTAGTATGGTGGAGAAACGACCGCTCTTTGGCGGTCCCAACAATAAATCCCGGGAATAATATCCTTTTGAACTCCGCGCACAACCGCTAATTCCGAGGAGTTGGTCAACCTAAGAAATGGGGTTCACAATCTACAATATCTGCGAACTTAAGGGTTGTGAACAGCTTTCACAATGTCGCGAACATAACAAAAAGCTTCTGCGGATATCTTATTATTATGATAGTATCAATTCGTATCTCCTGTCAACGGCGATTTACATCTACAGGTTTCCTGTCGATAGCATTATGTGTGAATACTATTTAGACTACTATACTGGTTCTATTTCAAAAATAAAACTGTATTCTTTGTTTTTATCGATTAACTACAACTTTCGACTGTTGGAAAAGTTTATATACTTCTATTACAAGGTTATAGTTGTCAAAAAAGGATTGACACCTTGTCTGAGCACATCAGACGGGAGTTGTCTGAGGAGCTATTCGTCTTGAGGGGATGGATGGGTCTTCGCAGGTCCGCAAACGACGTACTGTGGAAAAGTCGTGATCGCGGTTCGAAGGCATTCACAGATATAACGATGCACAAGATCTGTAACGATCCTGACTTTATCCATATTTGCACAAGCTCGAGTCACCTGAAGGGATGGCACGAACTGAGGAGCAATGAAGGGGGAAGCCAGGATCTTTGTGATTCCTGGCAAGTTACGAGCTGTATGTCAGTACGTTTCGATAAGGGATGGCACCAGGGAGCAAGAAGGGATAAGCAATTGGATCGGACTAAGATTTCGGTTCGAGCTCAATCGAAGCCGAAAGGGACGGCCGAGTTTGAGATTGGAAGCTAGTCTGAATCCATTAATGGGCCTAACTGTCGGAAAGGGACGACAAGAGGGCTAGAAGTTGGAGATGCATAAACGTAATCCAGGCCGCTGGAAAGGGACAGCGGGATAAGATGGAACCGTATCGGTTTTCGATCGGTGAAAGTCGAGCTGGTGGCGGTTTGTGCACGAAGTTGAAGGGATGACACGAGTGAAGGAAATTGGGTCGTGTCAGGACGAATAAGGGGTCTTTTCGGTCCTGATTCGATCCTTCCAGATCTTTAAGGTAAATGGAAGGGAAGAGACATGAGGGGAAGCATCAAGTTATTCACACTGTCAATTGATCTGCGCCAAGGACACAGATTTGAAGTAGCCGGATACGAGAAGATAGATCGTACAATCACCGAAGGGATTTCATTGACCCTCGATCAGGCGTCTGGACTCAACGCTTAGATTCAAGGGAAGGGTCAAGAGAAGGTGTGACATGAGGATCCGGATTGAGATCGAAGACAAAGGCATGAAGTCAGTCTATGAGTTCGAATCTCAAGAGCTTGGGGGAGAGGATCTCAGAGACAAGATTGTGAGTTATTTGGGTGCTTCTGGTGTATTCTCTGAGAAAGAAAGCCAGCCTCAATCCGCTCATTCCTACAAAGCCGGTGGAACCTTGATGGACAGATTGGAGAATTTCATCAGGTTCGAATTTCCTGATAACTGGTTCACAACTCAGCAGCTTAGAGATAAATACGAAACTGTTTCTGACGATATCAAGCTCTCCACTGTCTCCACTTACCTCTCCAGAATGAACCGCGATGGTCTGCTGGAACGCAAAGGCAACAGAAACAACAGGCAGTACAGATTGGTGGCTGAGGTTACTGACTTGGTAAATCAAGACATAAATCAAGACATTTTGCAAGCCAAAAAACGAAGTGCTGAGGGAAGATGGTAGCTAGCATTGCTGGAGTACGTAGAATGGTTTTTCCACCTCCCTCTAAGGTGCATTCTTCCAGCGGTGCACCTTCAGCTTTCTGTGACGAAAAGATAATCATTCGCTATTATCGATTCCACCTCAACTGATCTTCTCGTCAACCGAAGATTAACTGTTTTGTCGATCTAGGAGCAGATCCCTGCTGTACTTGGCCTCAGAGATGTTTGGATTGATCTCCAGAACTCGGTTGAAGCAATCGACTGCTTCCTGACTACGGTTCAATTTCGCCAGGGCCAGTCCTTTGTTGTACCAAGCTGCTGTGTAACCCGGATCTAATCTTGTCGCGTTCTGATAGCTTTTTATTGCTTCATCGATTCGGCCTGTCCTATTTAGGGCCAGACCTCTGCCGTACCAACCGGTAGAGTCTTCGGGTTTCAAGCTGAGCGCTTTTTTGTACGAATCCGCTGACTCCTGGTATCTTCCAAGCTCATAGAAGATCAATCCCAGGTTCGACCAAATGGCTTCGTTTGAGGGGTCCAAACCAGATGCTCTTTGGAAGCATCCTAGAGCATCAGTCAATGTTCCCGTTGCCGCCATAAGGCTTCCTTTGTTGGACCAGGCGGCCGCGTTGTCAGGATACAAAGAAACAATCCGGTCAAAACATTTCAATGCATCAGCGGAGCGGTTAAGTGCGGCCAGTGCAATCCCTTCACCCATGAGGGCATCTAGACTCTTTCCATCCAGGAAGACCGCCTTTTGATAATGGGTGAAGGCGTCGTTGAAGTCTCCCAAAGCTGAAAGGGCGTTGCCTTCTCCTCTTAATGCTCTTACGCAGGTGTCGTCTCGTTCAATGGCCATTCTATAGAATTGCAGGCCAGCAGTGAAATTGCCGCGATCGCAGAGGATGTCTCCAATGCCCGCGAGAGATCCGGGCCTCAGGGGGTTTAGAATCAAGGCTTTTTGGTATGAGGCGAGAGCTCCGTCCAGATCCTTTTTGTGGTAAAGTGCGTCGCCTCTTCCCTCAAGCGCCCTGGTGTCTTCCGGATCGATGGAGAGAGCCTTAGTGTAGAATCCCAGGGCCAAGTCGAACTTCTCTTCCAAGAGCAAAGCATTTCCTTTTCCTAAGAGGGCTTCGATGTCTCTCGGGTCAAGGTCCAAGGCCATTTGATAGGATTCCAGGGCTTTTTCTAGCATCCCCTGCAGGTGGAGGATGTCTCCTTGTCTCACCAGCGCCTTTATGTTCTTCGGTTCCATTTGGTGGACGTTCTGGTAGGATTTCAGGGCGCCTTCGAAGTCCTTCTGTTGGTATTCCACCTCTGCCAAGCCTTCCAGAGCCCTGGTATTCTTTGGATCGAGGCCTAGGGCAGACTCGTAGCTGGCGCGAGATAAGTTCAATTTTTTCTGAAGGCGGAGCACATCTCCCTTCCCCGCGAGAGCAAACGAATTGCCCGAATCGATCTTGAGGACGGCCTCGTAGGATTCCAGGGCAGTTTCAAGACTGCCTTTCTGACATAGCAGATCCCCTTTACCCAGTTGGGCCTGGATGTTTTCAGGGCTTACATTCAAGGCCCTTTGATAGGACTCCAGGGCAGTTTCAAGTTTCTTCTGAGCAGATAATGCGGTTCCACTGCCTACAAAGGCGGTGACATTTCTGGAATCGATGGCAAGGGCGTTCTGGTATGATTCCAGAGCCAGGTTATACTCTTTTAAAGCCAGAAGTGCATCTCCTTTCCCCAATATAGCGCTAAGGTTCTTGGGATCGATGACCAAAATCTGGTCGAAGCACTTTACAGCATCCCCGTACTTTCCTAGAATCATCAGAACGCCGCCTTTTCCGAGGAACGCAGGGACGTTGCCAGGTGATAGCTTTTCAGCTTTATCGTAGCTATCCAGTGCATCGGTATACTCCTTCAGACCGGTGTGAACATAGGCCGCATTGTACCAGAGCAGAGCGTTATCCGGGTCTAGGCGCAGCGCAGCATCTAGACTGAACCGGGCCATTCTTAGATTGCCCAGCTTCGATGTGGCCAAGCCCTTGCCTTCCCAGGCCCTTGGGTTTTCCGAATCGATGCCTATAGCTCGGTCATAACAGTTGGTTGCTTCCTCGTATCTTCCTAGTTTGTAGAGTGCATCTCCTTTGCCTATCCAAGCCTCTGACTGATGGTTGTCTAGCTCTAGAGTTCGGTTGAAGGAGGCCAGAGCTTCATCGAATGATCCATTTCGACTGAGCTCCAGGCTTCTATTAATCCAGTAGCTATAATCGTTTCTAGGTTTTCGAGGTGTGTTGTTGACCTCAGGTGCCTTAACCCTGGGTCCAGTGAGATTGGTTGGAATGCGTTCTGTTGAAGGAAGTATGATATTGGTTTTTGGCTTCTCGTGCTCAGTACTCTCTTTTATGAGAGAAGAGACGTTTTCTAATCCTGCTAAAGCGAACGGATTTTGTGGGATCAACAGCAGTGATTGGTTGTAAAGCTCTGCTGCCTCCTTGAAGCTGCCCTGTTCTAGCAGTTGGTCTCCTTTTCCGGCCAGCGCTCTAGCCTTGCCCATGAGCGAATCAGAGTTGTTCGAGTCGAGCTGACATGCCTTATCGTAGAGTTGAATAGCTTCATCAAACCTGTGCTGTCCGGAGAGCGCTTTAGCCTGGCCGACCAATGCCTCTGCTTTTCCCAATACTGCATACCGGTTTCGTTGATCCATCTTAGTAACGTTGTCGTAGCATGAGATTGATTCTTCGAACCTGTCCAGACCCCTTAGGGCATCGCCTTTGCCAAGAATCACACTGGAGTTCCCTGGTGTCATCTTATCCAACTTGTTGTAAGCATCCAAAGCATCCTGGTACTCCTCTAGCTTATTCAGGACCTGAGCCCTGTTGTACAAGAACTCTCTGTTGTTCGGGTCCAGGCGCAGAGCAGACTCGAAGCTGAGCCTAGCCATCTTGTATCGTCCCAGCTTCGAGGCGGCCAGACCCTTGCCCTCCCAAGCCATAGGGTTCTCTGAATCGATGCCCACCGCCTGATCGTAACTGTTCGCTGCGGCTTCGTATCCCCCAAGTTTGTACAGCACATCTCCCTTGCCTGTCCAAGCCGCAGCTTGCCGGCTATCGAGCCCAATGGAGTTATTAAAAGACGACAATGCTTCCTGATAAGAGCCATTAGAGCTGAGGGTCTGGCCTTTATCAAGCCAGTACCTGGCGGAATTCTCTTGAGCTTGGCTTGTGGTGAGAAGAGCCGTGACCAGAGTGCATACAAAGACCAACTTGACGAAGTCCATTCTTTCCTTCCAGCATTAATTCGAGAAGCACCGCGTGAGGTCCTTGGAACGGAATTTCCCGTTATTGTCCTTTTGCAGTGTTTCAGATGAACATGAATGTTTAGAATCTATATTTAGCTTTAGCTCGGGTTGTGAAGAAGTGTTGCGTGAAGTCTAGGCCAGGAAGAATTTGGGATAGAAGAACCATCAGACGGATCGTCTTTCCGAACAAGGGATTCGGGATTGATCGAATATACATATAGCAGCTTTATTCTAACGATATCGAAAATTAGGAAAATTAGGGAAATACATCATGAGTTCGAGGTAAAGCAGGATGGTAATTTGTATATTTTTTTGTAATATTAGTAACAAGTAGTCGTTTGTTTTGCATATAAAAATCGAATCATAGGCAAGATAGCCGTGATTATGGATACTATCTGCATCAATGGAAACAACTTATCTGATAGCTTTGAGATAACTATTTAACATTGGAAGATATTTTCTAATGTATGGGGATTTCGATGTTAAGACGGGCTTTATTGCTGCTGGGGGTTATCTTATTAATTTCCAGCATATCGAGTGGATCAACAGACCTAAGATCCGCTCAAGAACTGAAGTCGATCCAGACAATAATTTCGGTAAATGGACATTCCTGGACTGCGAATCATACTTCAGTCTCAGATCTGTCTTTAGCTGAAAAACAACACCGACTAGGCCTGATATGGCAACCGTCCGCCGGCTTTAGGCTTCCTGTCGTCAACATGACTGCGACTGTGGCCTCGACATGGGATTGGCGAAACACCAGAGGAAATACCAAGGGAACCAACTGGGTAACGCCTATCAAAGACCAGGGCGGGTGTGGATCATGTGTAGCTTTTGCCACTGTCGCCACGATTGAGTCTGCTGTCGAGATATCCAGAGGCAACCCTAAGCCGATTCCTGATCTGTCTGAGGCAGATCTGTTTTTCGGTGGCGGAGCGAGCTGTTATGGTTGGCAATTTGAGAGGGCCTTGAGTCGAGCCCAAACCGCTGGCATAGCAGACGAAGCATGTTGGCCTTACGATGGCACAGGACCCTGCCAGGATCGAGCAAGCCGGGCTACAAAGATAACCTCATGGAAGACGATAACCAACCCCAAGGATTGGATCGCTACCAATGGCCCGATAATGACCGGCATGGAAGTGAACTCTGATTTCTTCTGGTACGACGGTGGAGTTTACACATACGACTACGGTGATTTTGCGGGGAATCACGCCATCTGCGTGATCGGGTATGACGACACACAAAATTGCTGGATCTGTAAGAACTCTTGGGGAACTGGTTGGGGTGAAAATGGATTCTTCAAGATAGCATACGGCGAGTGCGGCATGGGAACCGAGTTTCCGTTCTACGCGGTTCAGATGTCATCGAATCCACCAAATCCACCGAATCCGCCGGCTCCGTCGGGTTATGGTGTCATAGTTTTGAAAAAGTCCGGGCCAGTCAACTTGAAAGTGCTGACTCTAAAGAACGCACATATTCGCGAGCTGGACATTACAGCGCCTGCAAACAGACAGATCTGCAAGGTGACTAGTTCGGTTGTCGGCCAGAATTTCAACCTGGGCACATTCAAAGCAGGTGACTCTTTGGTCTTCAAGATAATCACCGATAGCGGGACCTTCTACTCCGCCAGGAACATGAATGCTGGAAATGCCAATCACATGTACTTGCTCCCGCTCGGTGCGAACAAGTGGCAAATGAGGTGGGCAGTCAGCGGGAACCAATTCCTCGATATGGTCTGTTCTGTTACCAGCGGATAATCAATTTTGATTTTTTTAACTTTTTTTTACCTCTTAATCTTCTAGGCTGTTATAGATAGTCGATATGTTACTTGGGACATTTCTGCAGAAGGCTCACTTCTGCTGGGCGCTAAGATCCTCTCGTTTTGATCAAGCTTGTAAACCAGATATACTACCACGATCAGGATTATCAGCCAAATTAAAAAACCCGTCCCGAATCCCGAGAAAGGATATCAGCCTATCTGATAATACGGAATTTGCTCATTTCTAATCTGATATTCAAATCGACTTATTGGTGCTTAAATGATATAAAGTCGTGTATCGGCCTTCGAGTATCGATTGTTGTTTTTACACGTGACCCAAATTTCGTTTTCGAATAACACATCTAATCAGAGTGACCGAAATCCTTAATGACAAGACTGTTGGCTACGCAGTAAAGTCTCAATGTTTTGATCGTTGTAAATGGTCTAGATGCCGTATTTGATGCAACAAGGCATAAACAATTCCATTAGAAATGTCGCATTTTCGGCATTCTTCTTTCAGTTAGCTACCTCTTCCACAGCTCTGCATCGAGGAGATCCTCTGGTGGAGTCCGACTCTTCCGCGTTTCACTGATGAGTTTGAGATGGCTTTGCTCAACAATCTCTGGCCTAATCCACCTCCCCTGTCTCGAAGAGATAAGCCCCAAGGCTCAGCATAGCAATGCAGCAGGCCAATAGCACAACAAGGTCCATGATGGGCGGCAAGGCGCTTGTACCCAGGAAACAGTACCTTAGCCCGTCGACTCCGTAGGTGAGAGGGTCGATGTATGCGATCGTTTTAACCGCAGACGGGAACCGTTCAAGGGGGAAGATCGCCCCTGAGAGGAAGAAAAGTGGGAAGATCAGGAAGTTCATTATTAGGCTGAAGCCGGACATGTCCTTCATCTTGGAAGCAAAGGCAAGGCCCATGCCTATGAAGGTGGCAGCAATCAGAACCATGAAGACGAAAGAAAGGAGAAACCCTTCCGGGCCCCGAACCTTCATTCCCATTATAATTCCTGAGACCAGGATGATCATGCTCTGGAAGATGGCTGTAGTTGCACCGCCAGCAGTCCTTCCCAGGATTATGGCCAGTCTGCTCACCGGTGCCACCATAATCTCCTTTAGGAAGCCGAACTCTCGGTCCCAGAGAACCGAGAGACCTGTGAATGTAGCGGAGAACAGAAGCGTCATGCCGATTATTCCGGGGGTCAGGAAGCTGATGTAATCGACACCTTTGGGTAGCCCAGACATCCCCGCTCCCCCGGTGTTGAACCCAATACTCAGGAAAGCCAGGAAGAAGAAGGGCGCTCCAAGGGAGCCGATGAGGCGGCTACGCAGCCTTACAAAGCGGAGCATCTCCCTAAGCCAGATGCTGTAGATGGCGTAAAGGTCCAGCCTCATTTTACTTCCTCCGATGCCATATTCTTGCCATCATCCTTCCCTGGTTGGCAGACTCGGCTTCCCTGATCTTCTTGCCAGTGAACTTCAGGAAAACATCCTCTAGGGTCGGCTCGTGAAGGCCTACCGATCTTATCACAACATCGCTATGGCAGGCGGTGAGCATTATCTCAGGTATCCTGGACTCTGCGTGGTCCACCATCAGCTCGATTGTGCCGTTCGATTGGTGCGTGGACTTGATCCAGTCGAAGTCTTTAAGGGAGGCAAGAAGCGTCTCCCCACCGCTCTGGGTCTCCAGAGTTATTGTGTCTGCTCCTATCATGTCCTTCAGGTTCTTGGGAGTGTCCAGGGCAACAATCTTGCCGTTGTCGATTATTGCCACGCGGTTACAGAGAAAGTCCGCCTCGTCCATGTAGTGCGTGGTCAGAACGACGGTCACACCTTCTTGCCGGTTCATCTCCTTGACATACTGCCAGATGTATCTCCTGGTCTGGGCGTCCAACCCCAGGGTCGGCTCGTCCAGAAAGAGGACCTTGGGATGGTGCATTAATCCACGGGCTATCTCAAGCCGTCTCTGCATGCCGCCGGAGTAATCCTCCAGTTTTACATCCGCCTTGTCTGTCAGGTCGACCAGTTCCAGAACCTCAGCGATCCTCTTTTTGCGCATTGCCCTGCCTAGACCGTACATTCGGCCGTGAAAGTCCAGGTTCTCCCGGCCTGTGAGCATGCTGTCGACGCTCGGGTCCTGGAAGACTACGCCAACTGAAGACCTTACAGCGTCCCTTTCCGTGGCCACGTTATGTCCCCAGACCAGGGCCTCGCCATCCGTTGGCCTGAGCATGGTGGTCAACATTTTGATTATTGTGGTCTTGCCGGCACCGTTGGGCCCCAGGAGGCCGAAGAGTTCTCCCTTAGCTATCTCCAGGTCGACCCTGTCCACAGCAACGAGGTCCCCGAACCTCTTGGTCAGGCCGCGCAAAGAGATCGCAGCATCGTCCATGAATCAAAGAGATGTGGTAAGGGATATTATACGTTGCGTTCATTTCGCGGTCTACTAGAACGCAAGTTTAATCTTCCATGGAACTGGAAAAGACAATTATGCCCCCCAGGGTTTTGTTCACCACCGTTTACAGAAATGGCTCCGAACCTTACGACTACATCGGGGCCAACACCAGGTCGTGGTTCAGGTTCTACTGGCCCAGGATCCAGTCCTTCGGACTTCGATTTCTCAAACAGAACATACCTGAGCTGGAGATCCTGGAGTTCCCTTCCTGGGAAGAGTACCTGAAAAAGCTGGAGGAAGGTTGGGACGTCGTTGGCCTCTCTTTCTATCTCAGCGAAACCCATGAGGCCCTCGAAATGGTAGAGGCTGCCCGAGCGGCCCACGTGGGCCAGGTGTGGGCCGGAAACTACGGAGCTCTCACCCAAGAGATTCAAGACAAGTTCGACAGGATATTCGTGGGATACTCGGAGCACCAGCTAGCTCCAATCTTTGGAAGGCAGATCAAGGACGTCCTCCACCCGCCATTGATCGAGTACCTGAACACGCCCTTTGGGATCAAGCTGAACATTTACGGCGTCCTTTTTACAACCCGAGGCTGCCCTGTGGGCTGCAAATTCTGCCAGACGCCGGTATTCTGCAATAAGCCAAACCCGATCTCAATAGAGAGCCTGGAGAGGGTAGTGGCCTATTACAAGGAAAACGGAATAAACGTGGTTTTGATCGAAGACGAAAACTTCGGCTGCAACCGCCGCCACGCTGACGCTGTGGTCGAGCTGCTGGACAAGTACGAAATGGTTTGGGGCTGCATGGCCCGCGCTGACTACCTGCGAGGAAAGATAGACGAGTGGGCAGAGATGAGGCTGCGCAAAGGCAAAAATAGAGTGGCAGGCTTCGGAGGCGCGGCCATAGGAATAGAGAACCTGCACCAGGAGCGTTTGGACGACATAAAGAAGAAAGAGGGGACAGAGGATATTCTTGAAGCCATACGCAAGCTTCAGAAGCACGGCCTAGGGACAGTAGGCTACTACATGATCGGCTTTGAAGGAGACACAAAGGAGTCGCTCAGAGAGGACATTCCTAAGTTGGCCTCCCTCAAGCTTGACATAACCCAGATATGCGTCTTAACCCCCTTACCCCAGACGCCGATGTACAAAGAGATCGAGGAGAAGTACGGAATCTGGGATCACGATTATCACAACTACGATGGCAAGCACCTGGTTTGGAACCATCCGAACCTCAAGCCTGAGGAGATTCCAGGAATCCTTGACTGGTCCTTCAAGCAGGTCTATCCCTGGTCTGCCCCCATCAGGACCTCGGCCCGTGTGTGGAGCAATGCTTACCGCTATGCCGGCCTGACCGGGATTAAGGAGGTAGCAGCATACATCGCCAGGGCAAACAGATTTGATTGGAGTCAGGGGCCCAGGCTGCTCAAGGTCAGCTAGGCCATGAAAGTTCTTCTGCTCTCATCCCCAATCGTTCAGCCGGACTTCGACCGCATAGCACGCCTGCCAAACTTGGGGTTGGCTTCGCTGGCAGCGCACGTGGATGATCTATGCACAGTTCACGTGGCCGACATCCACGGCCAGAAGAGCCCCAGGGATTACGTTCGCAACATCGTCAACGACTACGATCTTGTTGGGCTGACAGCCATGAGCTTTCAATATCAAGAGGCTCTGGAGCTGGCAAGGATCGTGAAGGATGCCGGAGCTGAGACGGTCTTCGGAGGCTATCACCCAACCCTTGCTTATCAGGAGATCGCCGAATCGTCGGATGCCAAGCTCATCGATTACATCGTTAGAGGCGAGGGAGAGGCCACGTTCCGAGAACTGGTCAAGGCGAAGTTAGAAGGCAGGAACCTCAAAGACGTGCTCGGCCTCTCTTTTCACAACGGAGAAAGTATGGTTCACAATCCTGCAAGGCCGCTCCTGGACTTGAGCGAGATCAAGATGCCCAACCGGAACGCCCGGCTGCTCACCAAAGGATTCGAGAGCCTGGGAGTTCCAATCGACTCTGTGGAGACCAGCAGGGGATGCACACAGGGATGCAAGTTCTGCAGCATCAACCTAATGTACGGCCGCAGGTTTCGCAAGTTCCCGCTGGAACGCGTTATTGCTGACATCCGGGACGCCGAAGGCCACGGTGCTGGCTCGATATTTTTCCCGGACGACAATATCACCCTCGATGTGAAACGACTTGAGCAGCTCTGCCAGGCCATAATCGACGCAGGGCTCACTCACTTGCGGTACAAGACCCAGGCTTCGGCTTCGGGAATTGCCTCCAGCAAAAATCTTGTAGACAAAATGGGCGAGGCTGGATTCGACGGAGTCTTCCTCGGAGTAGAGAGCGTGAACAAGAGGAACCTGCAGTTTCTGGGCAAGGGCAGGATGTCAGATGATGCCGAAAGGGCGGTGCAGTATCTTCACGACAACAATATCATAGTCTCCACGGGACTCATCGGCGGGAACCCGGACGACGACGCCGAGGACATCTGGGAGAACTTCCGGCTGGCCCGAAAGTTAAAGGTGGATGTCCCCATTTTCTACATCAGCACGCCCTACCCGAAGACACAGATGAGAGCGGAGCTTGAGGAGATGGGCCTGGTCACGAAGAACGATTTCACAAAGTACGACGGGCTGCACGCCAATTGCAAGACCAGGCACCTGAGCGATGAGGAGATCCAGTACATCACCTGGGAGATGAACGCCCGCTACTACAATTGGGAATGGTTGCGGTACAACAAGGTCAAGAGGCTTTATCTGAAGTGGTTCGCAAAGGAAACGCTGAGGCTGGCTCCATTCTATGCTAAAAGAAAAGCTGCCCTGGCGCTGGGACTGCGCACGCGGCGGGACTTCTTCAGAGAGGATCTGGAGGGAGGAGGAGAGGTGTGCAAGGGAGTAACTTAGAAGGATTCGAAGCCTCTTTATTAGTTACTCTTCTTTTGTATTCTGAGCGACCAGAGGACCTCTAGAAAGGGATCTTGAATCACGATTTTAACGATAATCTAATTATCTTCGAACTATTAGATATATTAGGGAAATCCAAAATGATGAAGTCTAAAGCCTACTATCACGTAAAATTTCCACCAGAAGTGATATGCGAAGCAGCCGAAATTCTATTCGAGTTTATCGAAGAAAAACATCGAAAGAACTTCAATTATAGCCGGGATCTCAAAATCACAATGGCCGAAAGCTGGAAATATGACAACGATGAGGAGTTCTTTGCTGATTACAGGAAGGAGCATTACGACTCATATTACTCAAAGCGTATATGCGATTTTGACATTTCAATCGGTTTTGGCAACGCATTCTTTCAAATTGATTCCAAATTTTATAGTGGAAAAGAAAGTAATGTTAGTGTAAAAGCGCCGACCAGGCAGCAAATTGAAGCCGTTTTCGAGATTTTTGAAAAGAGCGCGGAGCAGTACAAACTGCCGTTGCCGCCTGAACCGTCGAAACCTAAACTTCGTGTTTTTATTGGACACGGACATAGTGAACAATGGAAAGAGTTAAAAGACCATCTACATGAGAAGCACGAATACGATATAGAGGCATATGAGATTGGCGCACGTGCCGGACATACTATCCGTGACATCCTTGAAAAAATGCTGGATAGCAGTTCTTTCGCAGTCATTGTGATGACGGGCGAAGATGAAGACAAGGACGGAAAAATGCACGCTAGACAAAATGTAATTCATGAACTTGGTCTCTTTCAAGGACGATTGGGCTTCGGTCGGGCTATAGTCCTACTGGAAGATGGCACGGAAGAGTTTTCTAACATACATGGAATTCATCAAATAAGATATGGAAAAGGAAATATTATCGAGACCTTCGGAGATGTACTTGCCACTCTAAAAAGAGAGTCAAAATAATTGAATTTTTCCTTGTTTTGAAAATAATCCATATATTCTAACCAATTCGAACTGCCCTTGCGAAGGCCGAGGAAGAGGTCAGGCTGCTCCGCCATCAGGCACAGAAGCCCATCTATCTATTTTTCATCAACCTCCACATCTGGTCGCTGAAGATGCAGGAAATGACGCTTCTCGGAACTCCCAAATTTTGACTATCGTCTTGCCGTATTTCGGCTCAATCGCCAGAAGCAGATGGTTTATGCCCAAGATCTATCCAGTCCGTCCAGAGGTGATGTTCAAGTGTACGAATCGGTAGTAATTCAAGACCGAACCCAAAAAGCCCGATAACAGATATTCTCATAACGCTCGAGGTTGCCAGAACAGAACCTGTGCGGCCAAACTGCCTTCAAGCAAGGCCAGATCTCTCGCGGACATTAGGCAAACCCTCAATGCCCACATGCCTGAGCTGGCCAAGCGTTACATGATCAAATCCCTGGGCATCTTCGGCTCTTATGTTCGAAGCGAGGCAGAAGGCACCAGCGATGTCGATCTTCTGGTCGAATTCTCCGAAGCACCGGACATTTTCAAGTTCATGGACCTTGTGGAAGATCTTGCCGCGCTTCTGGGGCTGAAGGTGGACCTGGTCACTAGGCCAGCGCTGAGGGGAATAGAGAGAACCGAATTCTTCACGAGATAGTTTCCATTTGAAAGACCTGCAGAGATTGCCTTGACCGTTCTTCAGGACATCCTGGCGATGATGGAGAAGATAGAGTGCTTCACTGCTGGAAAGACCGGAAGAAGAATTCCTGGAAGACGACATGGCTTATTTCACGGTTATAAGAGCGATGGAAGTCATGGGCGAAGCAGATTCTGTTCTGCCTCTTTCGTCCCAAAAAGCATAATAACCTATAGGCAGACTTAGATCTCATCAACCGGAGAATTAGATGATTCGTTTCGTATCCCTGGACATGGATGGAACCCTGGTCAACTCCAGGTTCGTGGACCTGGTATGGATGCAAGGAATGCCCGAGCTGTACGCTGAGAAACACGGGTTGGATTTCGAGGCGGCAAAGGAGTTAGTCGTCGGCGAGTACATGAAGATAGGCAGCGACAAGCTGGAGTGGTACAACCTGCAGTACTGGCTGGACAAGTTCGAACTAAAAGCCAGCCCCGAGAGCCTTCTGGAGAGGTTCGAGGACCATATTGAGCCCTATCCAGAGGTCACTGAAGCTCTTGACCGCCTCTCAGAGAACTACGAGCTAGTGGTCACGTCCAATGCTGCCCGGGAGTTCATCGAGATGGAGCTGGACGGCCTAGCAGACTACTTTTCCGAGACATTCTCTGCAACCAGCGACTTCCGAGAGGTCAAAAAGTCACCCCTGGTCTATGGTGCGGTCTGCAGACAGCTAAAGGCTAAACCCTTGGAGGTCATGCACATTGGGGACCACTACAGCTACGATTACGAGTCTCCGCTGGAAGCTGGTTTGGATGCTCTTTTCCTTGACCGCAAAGGGGTGAGGAGTGGCAGCGAGGTAGTTGGCGACCTTCGAGAGGCTGTCGAGCAGATAGACAGCTTTGCTTGAAATCCACTAATGAACCTTTTGCTACTTCATGAAAAGGATAAATATAATCGAGCTATTACTCTCTCATGGAAAAGAATACCCGGCTGATCCTGGCTCTTGATGTCACTTCCAGAGAAAGGGCACTGTCTATAGTCAAATCGCTGGAAAACTATTTTGATGCTATTAAGGTCGGCTATCCTTTGATTCTAGCCTCTGGTCTAGAAATTGTGAGAGAGATCTCGGTTTATGCGCCTGTCATAGCCGACCTGAAGATCGCCGATATACCGAACACAAACAGGCTGATCTGTGAAGCTACGCTTGGAGCGGGGGCAGAGGGCCTCATAGCCCATGCCTTTCCAGGCAGCGATTCTCTGAGGGCATGTGTGGACTCTGCGGCCAGCTATGGTGCAAAAGTCTTCGCCGTCACTGAGATGAGCCATCCAGGAGCTGAGGAGTTCATGGCTCCACTGGCGGAGAAGCTGGCCAGGCTGGCCGTCGATGCCAGAGCAGACGGAGTGGTAGCTCCAGCTACGAGGCCAGAGAGGATCAGGTTGATCAGGTCAATCGTGGGCGACAAGATCATCATATCCCCCGGAGTGGGCGTACAAGGCGGATCTGCAGGAGCTGCACTAGAAGCTGGTGCGGACTACTTGATTGTGGGCAGGTCCGTAACATCTTCAGAAAACCCAATCGCATCATTGAAACGCATAACATCGGATATTCGGAATTATAAGTGAAGACAAAAAACGCAAAGATAATATAAATAATTAAAGATAAAACGCAAAGATGGATAGAATAGACAGTTTCAAAAGTCTTCTATACTTTCGAAGGACAATGTCAGATTCATGATAGTAGCAGATATCCGGATAGTACCCGTGGGCACGGGCACCAGCATGAGTCAGCACGTAAAAGCCGTCCACGATATTCTGGACGAAGAAGGGATAAAATACATGCCCGGCCCCATGTCCACCGCTCTTGAAGTGGATTCGATGGACGATCTATTTGATGTCATAGAGCAATCCAATCAAGTGCTGGCAGAGAAAGGTGTGCAGAGGATCCTCACAACCATCAATATCGACTACCGCTTGGACAAGGAGATCTCTATGAAATCCAAACTGGAAACTTACAAAAATAAGTAAAAATGTTAGCATTTCTTTCTTGTTTGATGCTCAATAGCTCATTTTTCTGGCAATATCAAATACATCGAAATGAATATCAATGTGAAAGAATAGTGTATCCGCGGCAGCGGTCTCCCATGAATGGCATCAACTTTGCAGATAAGCTTGAGGAGCTTCGGTCGAGGGTAGACGACCTCCAACAACGATTAGCTGATAATACCAAATCAAATCAGATAGAGCCAATCCTAAATGGTCTCAAGGACTGCCTTGCTGATCTACAAAATGAAGAGCAAAAGCAGCGGAACTTTGCGGAAAATGCCCCCTTCGGGATTGCCCTGATCGACAAAGACGGCACCTTCAGCTACATAAATCCAAAGTTCAAAGACATGTTCGGCTACGATCTGTCGGATATTCCTTGCGGGAGAGAATGGTTTAGAAAGACCTATCCCGACCCGATTTACAGGCATGAAGTGATATCGGCTTGGATTAAAGACCTGAAAGGCTCTAAACCTGGAGAAAAAAGGCCCAGGATCTTCACAGTTACCTGCAAAGGTGATAATAAGAAGATCATCAGGTTCGTTGCTGTACAGCAGCAAGATGGTGGGGATCTGATCAGCTGCGAAGACGTAACCGAGAGCAGGCAGGCAGAGGAGGCCTTGCGCAAGTCTGAGCAGGAAAAGGCTGCTGTTCTCAATGGCTTGAAGAACGTAGCAGTTCAATACCTAGACCCTCAAATGCGTATCATCTGGTTGAACACCGCCGTGCAAAAGTTCCTCGGCCTTTCCGAGGATGAGTTGAGGGGAAGGCATTGCTATGAGCTAATTCAAGGCCTCGAAGAGCCATGTCCGTGTTGCACGGTGGTTAAAGCCCTTCAGATCAGCCAATCTCAGGAAGGCGAGCTCGTCACTCCCGATGGCAAAACCTAGTTATCTCGCAGCAGCCCCATCAAAGACGCAAATGAAAAGGTAACCGGAGTAGTCAACGTTGCAGTGAACATCAGCAATCGCAAGAGGACGGAGAATGCTCTAAAAGAGTCAGAGCGACACCTGACGGACATCATCAACTTCCTGCCCGAACCCCACCTTTGTGATTGACAGAGATGGTAAGGTGATAGCCTGGAACCGTGCCATCGAGGCTCTTACAGGTATCGGGGCAGAGACGATCTTGGGCAAGGGCAACTATGAATACGCCCTGCCGTTTTACGGCGAGAGAAGGCCGATTCTTATAGATCTAGTGCTCAGGCCCGAGCCGCGTTTTGAAAATACGTACGCCATTACAAAGAGATCGGAAGACGGCACCCTTTCGGGCGAAGCCTACATGCCCAACCTGAGGGGCGGAGAAGTTTATCTTTTTGGTACTGCGGCAGCCCTATACGACTTCGATGGAAAACTATCAGGCGCCATCGAGTCAATTAGGGACATCACAGAGCGCAAGCACGCTGAGGAGGACATGCAGAAGGCCAAAGAAAAAACTGAAGCTGCAATAAGGGCCAAGTCGGAATTCTTAGCAAATATGAGCCATGAGATCAGGACTCCACTCAATGCGATTATCGGTATTACTGGCCTTCTTCTGGATACATCTCTCAACCCTGATCAGCTCGACTTGGTTGAGACAGTTCGCAACAGTGGAGAAGTTCTAATGTCCATCATCAACAACATCCTCGATTTCTCCAAGATAGAAGACGGAAAAAGGGAGCTGGAGCACCAGTCTTTCGATCTTCGCATCTGCATCGAAGGCTCCATCGATCTTTTGGCGTCTAAGGCTGCAGAGAAGGGCCTCACCATAACATATATTGTAGCCGATAATATGCCTAAAAATCTGATTGGCGACGTTACAAGACTTCGCCAAGTCCTGGTCAACCTTCTCGGCAACGCAGTCAAGTTCACGTTTTCCGGCGAGATATCTATCTCAGTTACTGGCCAGCATCAAGACCACCGTCTCAAACTAAACTTCTCCATAAGAGACAAAGGCATAGGAATTCCCGAGGACCTCACTGCCCGACTATTCCAACCGTTTAGCCAAGTGGACATGTCTACAACTCGAAAGTATGGAGGAACCGGCCTAGGGCTGGCCATAAGCAAAAAGCTGGTAGAGCTGATGGGAGGAAGAATATGGGTCGAGAGCGAGTCTGGTAAGGGTAGCACCTTTTTCTTCAGCATATTGGCAGATCCTGCGCCTATCGCCGAGCCGGTTCAGGCTAGAGAGCTTCCTCTTCAGAACCACCTTCAACCATATCAGCTTGGTCCTCTGCGCCTTCTGCTGGCTGAGGACAACGAGGTAAACCAGAAGGTAACCCTGCGAATGCTCAATAAACTCGGAATCAGGGCAGACGTAGCGGCCAATGGATTGGAGGTCTTACAGGCTCTGGAGCGACAGCCATACGAAATAATCCTCATGGATATCCAGATGCCGGAGATGGACGGCCTGGAAGCTTCAAAATTCATAAGGCAGCACTGGCTTGGTGAAGAGAGCCCGCACATCATCGCGGTAACAGCCCATGCCCTGGAAGGGGACCGGCAGAGATGTCTTGATGCTGGCATGAACGATTATATCAGCAAGCCTATGAGGATGGAGGAACTGATCGGCGCCCTGTGCAAGTATCCGTCTATCCGGCAAAAGAATATTTCGAGCGTATGAAGTTGAGGCCTTGCAGACGACAATTTCAGGCTCATGTGTCGGGGGATTCACGAAGCAAAAGAATGAAAAGCCAGAAGTGGAATAACCCATCAGCACAAACGCTGTTTGATAGGGTGTTTGGCGGGATGTACTGTAATGACTGATTTAGCAGAGGGTTCTAACGAAGTCCTGAACAGGTCCGTTCTGGCCAGCCTGCGAGAGTTACAAGAGGAGGGCGAACCGGACATCCTAGCCGAGGTAGGCGGTCTGTTCATCGAACATGCTCCCCGTAAGATTGCAGCGATAAAAAAAGCAGCGTCAGAAGGAAACGCCAAGGCACTGGAGGTGGCGGCGCACAGCCTCAAGTCAAGCAGCTCTTATGTCGGTGCATTGAAGCTGTCGGCATTCTCTAAGGAGCTCGAATTCATGGGGCGAAGCGGTGCCCTTGAGGGATCTGTTGAAAAAGCCGCCCTGATAGAGACCGAATTCGAGCGCGTGAAGGCAGCGCTTGAAGCTGAAATTGGAAATAAACTACAACCAAAATGAAAGGGCAGATCTACTGAACCGCGCCCTTTACCTCGTCCACTATCTTATTGATAAAGCTCTTTTCGCCTTTTTCAGGTTTCCTTTTGTCGCCCTTCTCTGCAGCCTTCGGTTCCCCGAACTCGGCCGCCAATTCTTCAAGAAGCTCCTTCTGTCGTGCCGTGAGCACAGAGGGCGTTCTTATGTTCACCCTCACATGCAAGTCACCAGTCCCAGAGCCATGAAGCCTGGGCATGCCCTTTCCCTTCAGCCGGAATACGGATCCGGTTTGGGTACCTGCGGGCACCTTAATCCTTGCTTTGCCGTTGAGAGTTGGCACCTCGATGTCCGATCCGAGGGCGGCCTGGGTTATGCTGATGGGCGATTCCAACATTAGATCGCTATCCGACCTGGTGAACCTGGGATGGGGCCGGACGTTTATGAAAACGTAGAGATCTCCCGCCTGGCCCCCGGGCTCTGGGGCGGCTTCGCCCTGTCCCCGGAGCTTGAGGTGCTGACCGGAGTCTACTCCTTGGGGGATCTTTATGTTTATCTTCCGCCTGCGGTGAACTCTTCCTGCGCCTCGGCAATCCTCGCACGGCGTGGTAACAATCTGCCCTCTTCCACCGCACTTGGGACAGGCGCTGGAGGAGATCATCTGGCCAAAGGGCGTGTTCTGTGCCCGTGTGAACTGGCCTGTACCAGCACAGCTAGCGCACTTCACAGGATTGGTCCCCGGCCGGGATCCACTACCTGAACAAGTCGGACAGACCTCTGCCCTGGGAACATCGATGGGGGTCTCCAAACCGGACGCTGCTTGCTCCAGGGTTAAATCGAGGTCGT
>JBGQAL010000230.1:0-3037 GCA_041494285.1 Methanotrichaceae archaeon | reverse complement strand
TTCTTTCCGTAATCCGGACAACCTTCGTGCCAGCACCAGAATGCTGATGCATCTAGATCCGATTGCGTAACTACTCCCCCATGAGGGGGAATCAAACTCAAGATATATAAATCCTATCAATTATAGACATACACGACCTAATCTTGTACTATTCTCCATCGAATCTAATAGGTCGCCCTAGCTCTGGAGTCTTCCGGTTGAGGTCATTGCCAGGTATATTTGCTCGATACCTCTTTGGTTCAAGTACCCTCTACGATTCTTATTATCGTAAAGCAGAATCCGCCTCGACTTCAGTCATCGGCATCCAGTAACCAGCACGTAGAGAATCGCGGTATTCATTTTCCTGTAATCCGCTCGCTTCCTCCCTACACTTGGCTGCTGAGGCAAATGTGTCTTATGAACGACCATTTGTCGTGCCTTGATTGCGTCGCAGGCAGCTGATGACGTCAGTTATCAGCTTCGTTCAATTCCTCAAAATTCATATGCTACCCCTTAAGAGGTAGTTTGCGGAGGTTGTATTTATAGTTTAGAAACAAGCTCTATATAAAAAAAGAGCTTCGATACTTATTCTTGATACTAATATGGGTTTCCTCATCATATTTGAGCTTGTAAAGTCAATTCTTTTAGAGGGATTGTGCAATGAGAATGAATGTGAAGCTGTTCACCCTTCAGATGACCCACTTCAAGGCAGAAGAGCTGTGCATAAATTCATTCGCAAAAAGGAACAGCGAATGCCGCATCCCTAGGTTCACAGAAGATGAATCAGTACTAAAATATTTCTCTTCAAACAAAACTGCTGTGAAGCAAGTGGAGCCTTAGCCTAATCATTCACGATTCCCCCACCTTCGGACACAAGAAGAGGCATTCAAATTAGTGAGTTGTGGTCCCTCACACCCTCCAGGGCCTCTTCTTGAGGTCGGAGCTAGCCGGAAGCTCTCCTCGGAACCCGCACAAATGGCACGTCACCCTCACGATAATTCCTCCCTCTGTCCAAGCCTCGGCGATATAGCCGCACCTCGGGCAGTTGGTTAGAAAGCCTGTTCGGAACATAACGATTATTGTGCAGCTTAAGAATATATTTTTTGGCGCGTAATACAGGCATGTAACACCTCGTATCCATTTTATTGTTTTTCATGACGTTCTGAAATTCGTGCACAAGGCCACCATCATACGATGAGTGCCGGAATAGGGTTCTCCGAGTTTTCCAAAAATTGTCTCGCTACATTTCTAGACCCTGTTCTATTCAGTCGGCCTGGGAAATAGAATCCAGCTGGCAGAAAGTTCGAAAGAAGGCCTAGTTCGAAAGAGGAGTCTCTTCTTCTGTATCGCGGAAGAATTAAGATGAGACAGACGGCTGAGTTTTATTTGATATTCGTCAGGTCTGCCAGACCAGGTTCATTGCCGTTTGGGGACCGCTTTGTAGACCACTTCACCGAGTTTGACTTCCACGTAGCTATCTTTCGGAGTTGCATCGAAGTCGTGGCTGGCCAGGAAAAAGGCAAGATCGTTTGATGTCATAAAGGGATCCTCGCTCTGAGAGATTAACTTCAAGAGTTCTGCGTGGTCAACTGTCCCGGATGCATTGCCTGCTGATGCAGATAAGACGCAAACAACGGCTGCGATTAAGTACCATACGATCTGTCTCATGATTAGTACATTTGGCCCTTCAAGATATATAGGGCCGTGAAATAATTATCTGAAGTAGTTCTCTGAAGCTGATGTCTGAACAAATGCTCACAATCTACAATTCAGAGTCTATAATACGAGTCCTGGATTATATGATCTAAACGCTATCTCAGCATCACCTTGCTCAATGTTACCAGGAATAGAGCCATCAGTATCCATCCTGTCAGCGCCTCTATCACAGTTAGATATTCGTAACTTCCAAGGATGTGCAAATTCTGCGGCGGTGCTCTGCCCAGGAACTCCATGCTGCTGAAATAGAATGCGTCCTTTACCGATATAGGGTGTGTTTGATTCGCCTGGAGGGCAAAGCCATCGATTCTTATGACATTGCCGGACCAGAAGATGCCAGTGAACAGAAGTATTATCGTGAAGCTCAAGAGTATTGTATGAGAGGGGCGAACTCCGTACCCGCAGGAGATGAAGGCCAGACGATCAAGCAGTTTAGAGACCACTGAGGCCGAGCGAGACTGTTTCCCCCTTCTGTACTGGTAGTAGCAGTCGTCTCCGTCTTCAAACTGCTCCAGGTTCCTGAAGTTCTTGGTCAACGCCAGGTACACTGAGCCGTTGTAGGGAAAGTGGTCCTTGATGGTTTCCCAGCGAACAACAATCCGGTTGAAGTCTAGATTGGTCAGGTTGAGGCTCGATCCATCTTCAAATGCTGCATCCGTCAACCGCATGGTGTAGATCTTTGCGCTGTCAAGGTTGAGATGTTTGTGGAATCTTGCGTTCCCGAACTCCGCATCTCCTTCGAATCTGGCTCGGGAGAAGTTGGCCTCGGTCGTGAAATTGGCCCGCGAGAATTTGGCCTCTTCCTGGAACTGAGCCGATGAGAATCCTGCGTCTTCCATGAACAGTGAGTCGGAGAAGTCGGCTGCCTTGTTGAAGATGCTGCCGTCAAAATCGACAAGCTTGGTAAAGACCGAGCGATCGAAGAAGACGTCTCCTTTGATCACGGAATATTCAATTTTTATTGTTGATTTAATAATCTTTCTATTATTTTTATTAAATGCCAGATCCAGCCTAGACAGGTCCAAATCTCCGAAGATGATGATGTTCTCGTACTCCACCGGCTTGCCATCTTCGATCTTCTCTAGGATCTCCTCCGCTTTTATCATAAGCAAGCTATCGGTCATGGGAGATGTGAGTTATCGACAATGAACGTATAGACTTTGCGGTCAAACCTTTTGGGCGTTGTCATGTATTTTTTAGTTTGTATTTCGACTTGTTCCGAGTACTTGGTTGTTGAATCGGATAGAGTCTTAGTGAAATAAACCAGAACCACCACACCCAATAATTGTGCGATACCTGGAAAATCCCAGCTACTAGGGGTAATTGCGGTGATTGTACAGTT
>JBGQAL010000186.1:0-4687 GCA_041494285.1 Methanotrichaceae archaeon | reverse complement strand
GTAGCCAGAACCCCGGCTATCTCCGGTATCTCGAAGAACCCAGCCTCGCCTACAGTATAGTAAGGAATGCCGTGCCTGGAAAGAGCCTTCATGTACTCCCGTCCCGTATCAGGCTTCATCTTTCTAAGCAGGATGGCTATATCTCTGAACTTTATGGGCCTCCTGATGACGACGAACTTTGATCCATCTGGATCCCTTTTCAAGAAGTCGAACTCCTTGCCCACGATGCTGTGAATGTACTTTGCTGCCGCCTCAGCCTCATCCTCCGGGTCGAATAGGATTTTCACCCTGGTCCTCCAGCCAGTGTCTCCCACTACGGGCAAAGGCTGGACCGGCTCATAGGTCTGAGAATAAGGCTTCTCTGAGGAGTTGAAGATAAGGGGATAAAAAGCGTTGCAGAACTCCAGGATATCTGGATGAGAGCGATAGTTCTTATCTAGGTGCTGTACTTCACCCCCTTTTGACCGGACTTCTTCCCTGGCCTCGGATATGACCTCCACCTCGGCACCTCTGAACCTGAAAATAGACTGCTTGGCATCGCCCACATAGACAACGTGGTTGCCTTCGCTTCTCAGTAAGTCCAATATCTCTTTCTGCAACAAATCGGTATCCTGGAACTCATCCACGATAATGTACTGAAACTGCCTGCTATACTTCTCCCGAACCCAAGAATACTCTGGCGAGGATAGGATTTTCTTGAGGGTGATTAGTATGCCAGCGAAATCAACAAAGTTCTCTTCCTCCATCTCTAGGGAGAAAGACCGGTAAACTTCATCGAATAGTCTTTTAAAGGCATCTGAAGCCATAACCAGCTTCTCAGCCTGAGCTGGATCGCTATGAAGAGCAAGGCCAACCTCGGTCTGGTTTGCAGGCCTTGACCTAATCATGGCATACCTTTTTTCCAAAACCGCTATGGAGATGAGATCTGAAATAACGTCGATTGTGGAGAGTCCCAACAACGGCTCAAGCAATTCTTCATTCTCCAGGAATGCCCGTGCCATGCACCTCCTCAAGGTTTCGCTTGCCATCGATCCTGATCCGATCTGCAAGTCGGGGTCTACCTCAACAAAGATCCCTACCTCAGACAGTATGCGTTGTGCAAATGAGTCGATGGTGCTTATCCAGGCGAAGACCATGGAGGATCTGAGCTGCTGCCAAGATGGATTGCTACCTTCCTTGTCCTTGATCATACCCAGAATTCGGGATTTCATCTCTGCAGCAGCCTTTCTGGTGAATGTTATGGCTACTACATTACTCACATCAATAGGCTCTCCAGCCAGCAAAGCTTGCTCGAAACAATCTACATAAGTCTTGGAGATGGTATGAGTCTTGCCGGTGCCCGCGCTTGCAGCTATGAACCTGTCATTAGCCATCATTGAGTCCCCCACCGTTGATCCAATAGGCCCTGGCAATTCGGCTTAAGGTCGCAGAAATAGCAGTTGCCAGCTCCGCCACCAATGGCACTGCCCGGCAGAAACACCCTTTCTTCGAAGATTCTATCGAGGGTCGTTAAGAGCTCTGTGTCAATGTCCTCGAATGTCAAGGGCTTCGTACCCTGGCTGTGCATTTCCATACGACTTTCTTCTGGAAATGTATCCAGCTTCAGGGAAATTTTTCCATCCTTTATTATTCTGAAGAATGATCTAATGAGAGCCGGATTCTTGGGGAGCCCTTTCAGGTCAAGGAAAAGTAGTGCCAAGGTATAGAGCTCAAGCTGGTCCCACTCTCCACTGGAGCCGGATTTGTAATCTGAGAGAACTATATCGTAGATCTTGCTTTCTTGTTTCTTCTTCCCTTTGCCTTTCCCAGCTTCTGTTACGTTCAGGTCGATCCGGTCTATTCTACCACCGAAGACCATGTCCCCATACTTCTGGGCAGTCTCGGGTATGACATCGACCATGTCACCCAGCCGAATGCTGAATGGTATCTCTGTCAACGTCCTCTCACCGATGAAAGCCTTCTCGGGCGAGCGTATCTCGAAATCCAGATAGGTCAGCACTTTGGATACTACCCCCTCGATCATGGCCTTTCTCACAACAGGCAGAGATCGGATTTTGTTTGCATCCAGGAATCTCTGGACCATTGCTTCTATCTCGCTTTGAACCCTGCCCTCTTCGATGGCCCGATCCAGGTTCAATCCCTCTCGCTTCAAATCATAGAGGGTCTTGAGGACAGCATGATAGATGCTTCCAAGCTCCAGTGAAGATAACCCGTAAAGGTCGCTGGCCTGCTCTTCCAATCCCATGACTCGATTGAGGAAAAAATTGAATGGGCAGTTCTTGAATTCAGAAAGCTTACTGTAGCTGAATCTCTTGCCCAAGAGAGATTCTGCTATCGCTTTTTCATTTATGCCCCAGCAAAATTCCGATTCTGCATAGAGCTGGAGAGGATGTAGTAACCCTAGAACATCATCCGGCACGATTGTCTCTCTACCTCTTGCCAGTCTGTTCCCAAATTCGATCTTCAGCTCTCCTACACTCATCGGCGAGCTTAATATTTCCATGGAACTGGCCTTATCAAAGCTCCATGAATCGAGCCACAGGGATGGCACCAAAAGCTCTCCTTCTCGGGAGGCTTTAGGGTAGGTTAGGATGGCTTGAGATGATGTGCACAAGCAGGAATAGAGGGCTTCTCTTTGCTCGCGTTCCTTTATTTGGTAGTAGCCCAACCCATCTGAAGACTGACCTTCCAGTGAATATAGTGGATTAGACCGGCGAGTGGGGAAGATCCCGTCATTGAAGTTCACAATGAACTTCAAGGGCCGGTGCTTGAATCTTGCCGAATGGAGAGACAGGATCTCTACCGTATTGGCCCGAGGCGGAGAGGGCCGGTATTCTTCGCTGGTCAGCAGAATTTCCAAAAAGGCCATGAACTCCGACAGGGTCAGATTTCGATTGCCCATGGTACCATGGATACCCTTCAGCCTGCCCAATATGTCCTCAACCTTGCTAATGGCCATGACCTCGCTCTCCAGGTCCGGGTGATTGATGAAACGAGCCTTGAGGGAAACGATCCAGGTGGCCATCTCGTCCATGAACAGCTTAAGATCTGCCCGGTCTACTCTAGCCGCCTCAATTCTCTCCAGGGACTGGAATAGCTTCTCCGCGTTCAGCATCAATTCCTGGCATAGCTGGATCTCCGCCTCTTGGGCCTGGAGTTCGGTTTTGAAGACGGATTCATCCTGCAATAGGATCTTCAGCCTTTGTCTTAACGCCTCCAGGTGAACTTCCAGCTTGGACTTCCATTCGTCTTTGCGGTCTTTCAGAGGACTCCTTCTAGGTCCCATATGCAGACCGGCCCCGGAAGCTAGGGCATCCAGACCATCAAGATCGAACTCTTGATTTTCCGCTATTCCCAGGCCGTGATCCAGCATTGAAATGAGCAAGTGGGACGGATAGCCCGTCAGAGCTGCTTTAAAGGGCAGAATCAGGAGTTGGACCGCTATGCTGTTAGATAACGGTTCTTCACCGCTTACCCGAACGGGAATCCCGTATTCTTCCATTTTCCTATAGAACTCTCGTGCTCGCTCGGAGAAGTTGTTCAGGACGATGGCTATTTCTCCAGGCCCCATGCCCTCATCGACAATCCGCCTCTTGATCTGTCGGCAGACCTGTATCAGCTCCTCCTCAGGGTCCTTGTAGTGAGCTAATTGAATGGAACCGCCTTCCAGGCTTACAGGATGTCCTTGGTTTGCTAGGAGACGTTCTAGGGACGCTGTGGCAATTGCCGAGGGAGTTAGGTGCTTCTCAAAGATCTCGATAGATTGAGCCTTGAGCATCTCCCGGAACCCATTCCATCTCCGCGTGTCCATCAGAGCAGGGTCCAAGGTCATGAATGCTTCATCAAACAGAGGGATGATTCGGGAAAGAAAGATCATCTGGGCGTCGGAGAGGTTAGTGAATCCGTCAAGGAAAAGCTTCTCTCCAAATCTGGATTCTATCTGACCGTGGAGTTCTTCGGGATTAATTTTGCGATAAGCATCGAAGGTATCGAATAGCCTGGAACCGAAACGGATTTCGATCTCCTTCAGGACGAACTGCACCAGATATCTGGCCTGATCATTGGCGAGCCTGGCCATAAGCTCCGCCTCTCCATCATCCTTAGCATCTCTAACCGCCTCAACCACGAATGCAGCCAGCCTGATGGAGTCTTTCAAAGGATAAAAGCATCCCAAATCATCCTGTCTGGCAGATCCCAGGATACTGGCTATGAATACATTGAGAAGATGTTGATCGGCGTGGATCATCTCCGGGTGAGAGTGGGCATAAAGCTCAACTGCAAACTGGTCCACGACCAGAAAATTGCCTCTGGGTATAGAGCAATTTATGCGTCTGGCGAACCATTCCGAGAACTCTTTGGCGGAAACCCCGGAAGGTCCAAGAAAGGTGTAGGATAAAGGATTTTCATGATGAGAACGCTCTAATTCCTCGGCTAAGCGATCGGTTTTGCCTGAGAGAGCAGGCCCTATGAAGATCTGCAGTTTCAATTTTTTTATCCCACCCGGTCTCCACTATATCAACTTGAGATATTCAAGCTGTTGCCTGGAGCATTTAAGGAAATGGGTCGTGGGGGCTTTGCAAAAATAGTCCCTTTTATGAGGGACTAAATTTGCAGGATTGAGACTTTATTTGCAAGAAGGTTGGATCTATTCCATTCTCATACATCTCATGGATTACTACCGTGAGAT
>JBGQAL010000192.1:0-4451 GCA_041494285.1 Methanotrichaceae archaeon | reverse complement strand
GCAGCGAGCTTGAAAACCCGACAGGGATTGAAACTATCCATACGCCAATCTTAGTGCCATATTTACCGTAGTTGCAGCGAGCTTGAAAACCCGACAGGGATTGAAACCTAGCCACCAGGATTATCACGTTCGCAACGATGGCGGTTGCAGCGAGCTTGAAAACCCGACAGGGATTGAAACTTGGTATCTGAGAGCCACTTGTTGCCTGCAGCAGTGGTTGCAGCGAGCTTGAAAACCCGACAGGGATTGAAACTTCTCTTTCTCTTGAGCTTCCTTTTTGGCTGCAATGGTTGCAGCGAGCTTGAAAACCCGACAGGGATTGAAACATGTTCATGCGAACCACCTAGTCAATGCGTTATATTGGTTGCAGCGAGCTTGAAAACCCGACAGGGATTGAAACAAATGCAACAGCCAACCGACCCAAAAGTCTTCCAGCTCAATTGCAGCGAACCTGAAAACCCGATTAGTAGTCCACATTACATGCCTGGAAAGTCCAAAACATTGAAACATATAAATCGGGATTGCATCAATAGCCCGCCCATCAATAAATCTTCGATCTCAATTTTGCATATAAAATGATATCCGCAACCTCATTACATCACATTCGCCCTCCTCCCTCGCCTCCCCCTTTAATCCTCCAAGCCCCCAGCCTATAGTATGGACTTCGATCTCCTCCCCTCCGTCTCCCTCCGCCCCAGGTCCTTCAACGCCCTGGTAGCCCCACATGAGATGTTCGCCAAGGCCCTCAACCGCAACCTGAACCTGCAGCGGTTCAAGGTCCTCTACATCTGCGGGAACTACTCCTCAGTCCTCAGCCGGCTGGACCGCAGGTTTCAGGAACTTGATATCCGCCGAGCATTCACAGTCTTTCAGCTCATGACCATTCTTGAAGGGCCCGCCACTCCTTGATCATCATCGAGCACGATCCTCCGCTCTACGAGGACGAAGTTGTCTTGGAATGAAAATGAAACACTTGAGCCAGGTAGATATTGCGCCTACAATTGCCCATATGTTGGGAATAAGATTGCCTGAGCCAGATGGCAGGCTGATCGAGGAAGTGGAGGGCTGGAGGTGCCAGAATGCTATTCTCGTGATTGTAGATAGTTTGGGCTACGATCTCTACAGATGACTGGAACCAGAGTTGAAGAACATCGCCGCCCTGGCCAAACACGGCCTAGTTTCGAGAGCCAAGGCAGTCACGAATCACACTTCGCCAGCCATTGCTTCAATCCTCTGCGGACTATTGCCCGAAACACCACAGAATCTTCGATACCGAGAGTGCCAAGAGGTCTCCCATTTTGAGCATTCCTGAGATTGCCAGCTCTGCCGGGATGAGGTCTGCGGTCGTTATGGAGAAAGGCGGCGCCGAGATCTACGAAGGCCTGATCGAGTTTATTGGGGCAGTTCCTCGCACCCTTAGCCCGCCTGACTTTGACCGGGAGATCTGTCGCATCTCCTTGGAGGCTTTATCCTCTATGCCGCGTCTGCTGGTGTCATACTTCATAGGAATCGACAAAGCAGCTCATAGTGGCCTTTCATCAGATGGTTTCAAGGAGGTTGCTATGGCCATTGACTATTACGTAGGGGAGATAGCAGGTGCTGCCCAGCCAGGAACAATGATGGTTGTTGTCGGAGATCATCCGATTCACGCAGGTCAGTTCAAGAGGACTCACGATCCATATTGTGTGGCTCTTATAATTGGGGGGAAAGGTCTTGGCACCCGATGATTTAATGAGCCTGTGCCCTACCAATCTTAATCCTCTCTGCGCCCAGCTTTGAGCACGGACTTCCTTCAAGTTCCACACTTTTTCCTCATTAATCTCTCCAACCCTTCACGTTTTGGTGGCTTAAAAGAAGCTGATTTTCAGCCAATTGACAACCACCTAGCCTCGTGGCGATTGAAGCTCCTTTGCATCCGCGAAAACTACTTCACCACCCTCAGCCGACCGAAAAGTCCAACACCAAAAAGAATATAATGAATAGCAAAATTATTTTAGCGGCATAAACCTCCGTGGGATTTCCAAATCCAGGATACCATTAAGAATAATTAATTGGATAGTATCTACATAACTCATGAAGTAAATTAGAGAAGGGAGCTCATGTGAAGCCATCAAAGCCATCAAAAGCTATTGATACTCGGCAATCAGATGTTGGTCAGTGCAAAAAGGCAGATGATCAATCTCATGGGGAACTGCAAAAATTTCAATCTATTGCTAAATATTCACCAATTGCTATGGCACTAATCGATAAAGACGGACATTTTTATTACATCAATTCCAAATTCAATGAGCTATTTGGCTATGATTTGAAAGAGATCTCAAATGGGAGGGATTGGTTCAGGCTGGTATATCCTGATCAAGCATATAGACATGAAGCGATATCTGCCTGGATTGGCGACTCAAGAGACGCCAAACCAGGAGAGAGGAGACCGAGGACTTTTTCAGTTACTTGCAAGAATAAACCCAAAAAAATGATCAAATTTGTTGCTGCAAAGCTCGAAGATGGCGATAATTTGCTAACTTGTGAAGATATCACGGAAAGTAAAAGGTCTGACGATGCTCTGAAAGCTGCACATGATCAGCTATTCGGTATTATCGATTTCTTGCCTGACGCTACATTTGTCATCGATCGTAACAAGGAAGTGATAGCCTGGAATAGGGCCATCGAAGAGATGACTGGCGTATCTAAAAAGGACATTATTGGCAAGGCCAATTACGCTTATGGTGTTCCATTCTATGGGAAACCCAGACCAATTCTCATAGACCTAATCGACAACCACGATGATGAGATCGAATCAAGATATGTCAATATCGAAAGAAAGGGCAGTGCTATCTATGCTGAAGCCTATGTGCCATCTTTGTTTGGAGGAAAAGGGGCATATGTCTGGGCCACGGCATCTTTGCTTTATGATAGTGATGGCAATCTGATCGGATCAATCGAGTCTATACGCGATATCACTAATCGCAAGCATGCAGAAGAAGCTTTGCGTCGCAGTGAGGAGAAGTACAGGGAACTGGTCGAAAACGCGAATAGTATTATTTTCAGGAGGGATACTGCAGGGAATGTGACTTTTTTCAATGAATTTGCTCAGAAGTTCTTTGGCTACGGTGAGAAGGAGATGCTGGGCAAGAATGTCATAGGAACCATAGTTCCAGAATTTGAATCGACAGGTAGAGATTTGCGGAAGATGATAGAGAATATTGGCACGTCTCCAGATCGGTACAATGTCAATGTGAACGAAAACATGCGTCGGAATGGCGAGCGTGTCTGGATCGCCTGGACTAACAGACCAATTAGGGATGAAAATGGAAATGTAGTGGAAATCCTTTGCATTGGAAATGATATTACCGAGCGCAGGAGCGCAGAAGAGTCGTATCGTTTATTAGTCGACCACTCTTTGCAGGGTCTAGTAGTCGTCCTGGAAGACGGACACATAGTCTTCGCCAATAAGGCTTTTTCGGAGATCACAGGTTATAGTTTTGATGAACTTCAGGCAATGTCAATCGATGATAACCTGGTGCTCGTGAATGGGGCCGATAGAGCGCAGCTATTGGCTCGATATAGAGATCATTTAAAGGGGAATCATTCGCCTGCTCGTTATGAATGTTGCATAATCTGCAAGGATGGATCGACAAAATGGGTTGAAACGTATACCAGCATTACTGACTATAAGAGGAAGCCAGCCGTTCAAGCTGCCTTCATGGATATCACAGAGCGTAGGCTTGCAGAAGATGCGCTACATAATAAGGGCATTCTCCTGGGCGGAGTTGCCGTTGCCACAAATATTCTTCTAACCGAAACAAATCTGAAGTCTGCGATTAATGAGACGCTAGAGCTTCTAGGGGCAGTTACCCGAGTAGACCGGGTCTATATCTTCGAAAACCATGATTCAAAGACTGGCGAGCATTTTGCCAGTTTGCGTTATGAATGGGCAAGCGATGCTAGCTTATCCCGGAAGGCAAATCCCGATTTGCAGAACCCTCCATACGTTCCGGTTATGTCCCGTTGGTATGATCTGCTTTCTGCTGGTAAGCTGATCAAAGGCTCGGTTCGAGAGTTTCCTGAATATGAGAGGGTGAAACTGGAGTGTCAGGATATTAAATCAATCTTAGCGATTCCGATTTTGATAGAAAACCGATTTTGGGGATTTATCGGCTTCGATGATTGTCATTCCGATCGTACCTGGGCGAGTATAGATGTATCTATTCTTCAAGCAGCAGCAGCCTCTATTGGCGGAGCCATCGCTCGGATGCAAGCAGAAGATGAACTCAGAACTGCAAAAGAAGCTGCAGAATCTGCAGTTAACGCCAAATCCGAGTTCCTGGCAAACATGAGCCATGAGATACGAACTCCTATGAACGCTGTCATAGGCTTGACGGGCCTTCTCATGGAGACTGATCTGACTGTGGAACAGCGCAATTATCTGGAGATTATCAGAAGCAGTGGGGACT
>JBGQAL010000065.1:0-13876 GCA_041494285.1 Methanotrichaceae archaeon | reverse complement strand
CAGAATGTTTGAAATTGAAAATAAGAAAATAATATATAATATATTAAAAAGCGTTGAATGATTAATTTCATCGATCCATAATTAATCTAAACAATTTTTTGATATTATCCCTATTAACTCTAGATGCTTATACTTCGAATAAGGCCTACCTGGACATCTTCTGACTCAAGGACAAGAGCTTTGAGGACTCCGACAGCAGCCCCGATCCCGAGGTCCTGGCGCGAGAGATCGTGGAGAGCCTGAAGGCTGCGTGGAGCAGTTCCGGGGCATTGAGGATGAGCTAGTGGAGGGGCAAATGACGCCATTCTGCCCGCCTCGCGGCTTCCGGTCCTGGCTTCCTGCTCGGGAAGCTGTGAGAGCGATGCAGGCCAGGCCCGAGGGCAGCAGGCCTCACGGGCAGGCGGCCATCCGTCGCGAGCCGCTACCAAAGTCCGGAAGGTAGCGCACAAGAATGCGAAGCAAGCCGGGGAAGGCGTAGGCGGCCAAAGATGCCCAATAATCTGGATGAGCTAAATGGCAAGACTGAAATCCAGCCTGTCGAGCCATTGATCCTGAGCATAGGTTTATTTTCCAAGAAAGACCACATATCAGACAGATGCAGCCGATAAAAATAATAATAGAAAAGCATCCCGATGGCTATATCGCCTATCCTATCGGCATTAAAGGTATCGTAGTAGGAGAAGGCGATACCTATGAAGAAGCCCTTGCCGATGTGAAATCTGCAATCCAATTCCACATCGAGACCTTTGGCCGAGAAGCTCTTGAGATAGATGCAATAAGCGAGACCTTCGTGGCCGAAGTGGTAGTGTGACGAAGTTTCCCAGGGACGCGCCGAAAAGAAAGGTGATAAAGGCCCTGGAAGCCTTGGGCTTTAAGGTAATCCGAGAAGGCAATCACATTTCCATGAACAGAATCAATCAGGATGGAAGCAAGACGCCTTTAACCCTGCCGAACCATAAAGAGATCAAGAGTTCCACATTATTGTTGATCTTAAGGCAGGCGGGAATAACAAGAGAAGAATTTATTGAAGCATATAATGAGCCATAATCTCCGATTCGTCAAATTGACGCTAGGCCTTAGCCTTCTTTAATTCTATTCGTGGACGCCAGCCCTCACTTTTGAACCAGCCCGCGCGGTCGGGCGGCCATTTGCCGCATGCTGCCCAAATCCAAGCGATCAAGAATTTCTGCACGCCTGGATGCGGCGTGCACGGTTTAGAGCATTCAGGACAATACGGAGAGCGAGATGGGATAAAACAGACTGGACCTGGTGAGCTATATTCCACACCTAACGTCAATCGATTTCCCGAATCAGCCCTTCAATCTGCGTCCTGAGAGTTGGGAGCTTGTTCTTCACAACATCCCAGACAACTTCCCAGTCAACACCAAAATAGTAATGAATTAGCTTGTCCCTCATTCCAGCGATCTTTCGCCATTCGATTTCAGGATGGTTATCCTTGAGATCTTTGGAAAGATTCTTTGTGGCCTCGCCAATCACTTCTAGACTTCTGATGAACGACCTATGAAGATGCGGATCGTTAATCACTTTATCGAGTTCCAAGCTCTGAGAAGTCGTAGTAAGATACTCAATCTCGTCGAGAATATGCATAAGAAAAGCCTTGTCCTTATTCAGCCCAGACCACCTCATTCTTTACGTAAGGGCCGATGTAAGGGCTCAAGGAGTTCGGCGTTACCAGATCCACTTTTCGCTGAAATAAATCCTCGAGGAAAAAGGCAAGATTCATGAAGTTATCAAATGTCGGCTTTTCGAACTCCACCAGAATGTCAACGTCGCTTGTATCTTTCTGCTCGCCACGGGCAAAGGAGCCAAAGACCCCGATCCTCTTGACGCAGAATCTTTTCCTTATCTCGGGTTCATGGCTCCTTAGGATTTCAATGACGTTCATTCTTTTAGCCTTCAAATTATTGATAAGCGATCTTGAATTAAAAAACTACCGATTGGATTTTCTGTTTCATCTCGGCTGGTAGCATGAACAGTAGCTATAGCTTATTCGTAATACAGGCCACCTGGACAGCCTGGCTCAGGCTGAAGGTCCTTAGTACAGCATTTGAACAGTTCTAAGCATCCAGAAATAGCTGCAGATGGCAAATAACGCCCAGGATGCCCGCTTCTTTGCTTCTGTACCAGGCAATCCTGCTCGGTAAGCTGCACGATTAACTGAGCCCAGGCCCACATGCAGCGAGCCCACACGGGCGCGGACGGGCGGCCATCCGCTGCGAGCTGCCCAAAACCCAGAGCGCACGAAAGCGCAATAAGCCCTTAGCGCTGTGCAGGCTCCTTATCTGGCGCATTCAAGTTGAACTCAGACTCGCCAGCGGCATGAAATCACTTTCGGCCCGGCCACTGCGAAAAGACTTATATTTAAAGGTTTGATTGTGTCACTAAGAGGCGACATGCTATGCTGACGAAGGGAGAAAAAGGCATTCTCTTTCTTTTGAATAATAATAATAAAAGCAAAATGTCAAAGCTTCGCCTTGTCAAGCTCATGTTTTTGGTTTCAAAGATGATACCGCTCTATTACTTCGTCCCTTACAAATATGGGCCGTTCTCCTTTCAGCTTTATCACGACCTATCACGATTGGAAAGAGCGGGATTTGTCTCAATTGATGATGATTCTGTCCTTTTGACAAGAAATGATCTTCCCTCGATCGATCCCAAAATAAGAAATATAGTTCGGATGAACTCGGAGAGATTTTCTGCCTTCGATGACAAGATGCTGCTGGATTATATTTACGAGAAGCATCCCGAGTACACGATATTCAGCCAATACCGGAAAGAAATGGACGATGAAAGGAATTCGTCTGGTATTGTGACCATAGGCTATGAGGGAAAGACGATTGATAAATTCCTTCATGAGCTAATAAAAAATAAAATAGGCATTGTTGCCGATGTTAGAAGAAATGCCTACAGCATGAAATTCGGATTTAAGCAGAATAAATTGAAAAGCTATTTGGAGAAAATCGGTATCGATTACATCCACATGCCAGAGCTTGGAATCCCAAGCGATTCAAGAAAAAATCTTGATACATATGAGGACTATCAGGCCCTCTTTGCCAGCTACAGACAGGATATTGAAAAGAAAATGGACTTCCTGGAGAGAATAAAATCAATCAGCCAAAATAGAAAAATATCTTTGATGTGCTTCGAGAAGGACGTTAAGTACTGCCATAGAGGAGTAATTGCAGAACGACTCAGGGAAAGCGGAGTCGAGGTAATTGACCTATGACCTGGGAAAAGAAACGAGTGCTAGTTACCGTAACCGCTTATCCTGAAAAGAGCAAAAAATACGGCCAAGTCGTTTGCACTATTGGCTTGACAGAGGAAGGAGACTGGATTCGACTCTATCCGGTGCCATTCAATGTTTTTTCCGGGCCGCAAAAACTCAGAAAATACGATTGGATTGAAGTGGAGTGCAAAAGAGCCGAAGAAAAGTTGAGCCGGAAAGAGAGCTATCGCATCAGAAATGCACCTCCAAAGCTCATTGACAAAAGCCTTAGTTTGAGAAAAATCAAAGGTAGAGTAGACTGGAGCGAGCGCAATAAGCTCCTGCTTGGCCATATCGCACCTTCTCTTGAAGATCTCCAAGCAAAATTTAAAGAATATCGGACCTCGATAGGACTAATAAAGCCCGCGGAGGTCCTTGAGTTTTATAAGAGGGGGGATCTTCAAATTTATCGAGATCCAAAAGTATTTCAGCAATCCCTTTTCGGGGCAAAGATTCCAGAGATAGAAGAAATCCCTCACCTATTCGGCTATAGATTCAGATGCAACGGATGCCAAGAAGGAAAAGAGCATAATATTCAATGTGAGGACTGGGAACTCTTTGAATCCTATAGAAAATGGGGCAAGCAATATGGCGACTTGGACCTTCTTTGGGAGAAATTACAGGAAAAATATTATAGATCTATGTTGGATAATGATCTTTACTTTTATGTCGGGATGTTCTCTCAATTTCCCACCTGGTTGATCGTAGGCCTATATTACCCGCCTAAGCAACTTGCACTTCCCAGGAAACAGCAAAATCGCACATTGGATGAAATATTTGTAAAATGAGATATATTTTGAAGAGCGGGTCCTTCAATTGTTCAATTGTCGGCGTTCCGGCAATCCGATATTGGTAGATGGTACGACTGAAGGGATAAGGCCCGCCCTGGACATCTTCTGGCTCAAGGACGAAAGCCTGGAGGACTCCGACAATCTGCCCGACCCAGTGGTTCTGGCGCGGGAGATCGTGGAGAGCCTGGAGACTGCGCTGGAGCAGTTTCGGGGCATTGGGGATGAGCTGGAGGTGGGCAAATGATGCCAGACTGCCCGCCTCGCTGTATCTGATCCGGGTTTAATGCTCGGGAAGCTGCACGAGCGATGGGGCCCAGGCGGAGGGCAGCGAGCCCACGCGGGCAGGTGGCCATTCGCCACGAGCTGAGTGGAGAAGCCATGTAGCTGGGAGAACGAGACTAAAGATAAACTCAAACTGAAGAAGCTTGCTGGCTTTTAGACAAAGATTTATTTTAAGGAGCACCTCTTTAGATTAGCGATACCATCAATATCCGGAGATGTGAAATCCGCCATCAGGTTCTACCCGTAGCCTTTTGGCCTTTGGCGCCTTACAGGAAGTGACAGATATCTATGACCGAAAGTCGAGTGATTATTCCACTAGCTGCGATTGAGGACTTCAGTCGCCGCTGGAAGATAACGGAGTTCTCTCTGTTCGGCTCTGTCTTGAGGGAGGATTTCGGCCCAGGGAGCGACGTGGATGTCCTGGTGAGCTTCGAAAAGAACGCGACCTGGAGCCTGTTCGACCTGGTGGAGATGAAGGCCGAGCTGGGGGCGATCTTCGGCAGGGAAGTGGATCTCGTGGAAAAGGATTCTCTCCGTAATCCCTTCAGGCGGCACGCCATCATGAGAGGAAGAGAAGTCATCTATGCGACCGGATGAGCGCGACGCCGCATACCTCTGGGATATGCTGGACGCCGCATTGGCCATAAAGGAATTCACTGCCGAGATGAACTATGACCAGTATATCCATGACAAGCGGACCAGTATGGCAGTAGAGCGTGCAGTGGAGATAATTGGAGAAGCTGCCCGAAACATCACAGAAGATTTTAAGCAAGTTCATCCAGAGATTCCCTGGGCAGGGATCATTGGCCAACGCAATGTCCTTGCACATAAGTATTTTGCCTTAAAACATGAAAGAATTTGGATAGTAGTAACCGAATACATTCCTGATCTGATCGACAAGCTAGAGCCTCTGATTCCACCTCTCCCGCCAGAGGCGGAAGATTGAGTTGAGAAGCTATTATTTCGAGAGAAAGCCGGGAGTCTGGTTGTTGGGCTGATGGGCGCTAAGAGTGTCCAAGAGTAGCTGGGTAAGGGCAAATGATGCAGGCTGCCCGGCCTCGCTGCTTCTGATCCGAGTTTACTGCTCGGGAAGCTGCACGAGCGATGCGGGGCCAGGCCACGAGGCGTCGGGGCCCGCATGGGTGCAGGCAGGCGGCCATCCGCTGCGAGCTGTTCCTAGACCAGTGCGACCGGGATGGCAATCCGGGAGGCTGTACTGGCGTGAAGAAACCCAAGAGAACGACGATCAATGGATTAAAACAATAGAAAGAATAAAATGGCTTGATGTCTCTATTTTAAAGGAAAAAAATGTGTGACCAGATGCAATCCGTGCGTGAAAAAATAATCGACGTCATGCGCCGGAACGATGTGAGAAGGGCATCATTCTTCGGGTCGATTGTAAGGGACGAGATGACCGACGATAGCGATGTCGATATTTTAGTTGAGTTTGAAGGGAGAAAGAGCCTGCTGGATCTGGCCCACCTGAAGAACGAGCTTGAAGACACATTGAGCAGACGAGTTGATCTCCTAACATACAGGTCAATACATCCTCTTCTCAAAGAAAGAATAATGGCTGAGCAGGTTCCGATAATATGAAGAAGGCATCTTGCATCAGATCGGCTCCAGCTCAGGGCTTTCTATGATCTCATCGATAACATCTCTTTGGGAGATTTTAACCAGGCCACCCAATCGATCTACAGCGTCCTTTTTGACTTCAATTTCGACCCTATCTCCCTCTTTGAGGTCAAGCTTTTCTAATGGCCTTAAAACATCATTTTCATAAACTGCTTTAACCAGCATGAGACCACCCTTTTACAATTCAATTTCCTGGATTAAATACCTGCCTCTTTTTGGGCTTCATAAGGCCGGCATGGAATCTTCTGTCTCAAGGACGGAGGGTTTGGAGGATTCCGACGACCTGCCCGATCCGGCGGTCCTGGCGCGGGAAATCGTGGAGAGCCTGGAGGGAAGCCAGGAGCGGGATGACGTGGAGCACAGGGATTCGGATAATCTCAAACCTGCAATTGGCACCCACAACATTTTAAATAATATGCACTCTTTTATACCCTTAGTAGAGGATGCCAAGATGAGAAGCCTTCAGGAAATCGAGGCAAAGCTCAAGGAAAATAAGGACCTGCTTAACGAGAGGTTCAATGTCAAGGAGATAGGCATCTTTGGCTCATTCGTACGAGGTGAGCAGAAAGAGGCCAGCGACCTCGATATCTTAGTGGAGTTTGAAGGGAGAGTAAGTCTTTTTGAAATAGTCCGACTGGAGCGTTTCTTAAGTGAGCTCCTCGGTGAAAAAGTCGACCTGGTCATGAAAAATTCGCTCAAGCCCAGGATAGGCAAGCATATCCTGAGAGAGGTCGTCTACGTATGAATGTTCGGGAGTATGGCGATTTCCTTCAGGATATTTTGGGTTCAATAGATTACATCGAAGACTTTTTGGCTGACTACGAAGCTGATGATTTTATAAACGATAAGAGGACCGTCTTCGCCGTACTCTGGTGTCTGCGTGTCCTTGGAGAGGCTGCAAAGCACATACCTGCGCAAGTAAGAGATCTATATCCCGAGATTCCGTGGGAAGATATGACCGGGATGAGGGACAAGGTTGTACACGGCTATTTCGGAATAAACCTCGAAGTTGTGTGGGATACGGCAACCTGCGATCTCCCTCAAGTGAAGCCTCTTGTTGAGATGGCTCTAAGAGAGATCGATAAACAAGAAAACCTAGAGTAGATTTTTCCTGGCAGATGCGACGATCGAATCCTTGGGGGAATCCGAGAATCTGCTCTGTGCCAAGTCCTTGCCAGAAAGTCTCGGGAGAGATCGAGAGTCAGCGTTAGCGTGGCCGCAGGCATCCTGGACGAGCTGGGGAAGGGTAAATGTTGCAGGCTGCCCGCCTTGCTGCTTCTGTTCCGGGCTTCCTGTCTTCATTGGCGCGAGAACACTTTTTTCCCTCTTTTGAACTCGACCCAAGAATTGAGATTATTTCCTTCGCACACGACATGGACGCTCAACAGCTCACCCATCTCTGCCGAACGCCAGGTTATTTTCATCCTTCCATCCTGGCAATCCGTTTCGTAATATGGATATTCAAACACTCGCATGTTATCCTGAACTTGTCCAAGCCAGTAGGTGCTGACTAAATCTTGGCATTTGGTTATCCTCTCCAGCCCGCCTTTTGGTATCACGTAAGTCTTGGTTCGAGGATTGCTTTTTATGAGGACCCGTATTTCTTCATCAGTTTCAGTTCTTTTGGCGAACTTCCACTTGTATGGAGACAGTGTGGGAAGAGCAGCAAACCCTCGATTCCCCGGTTTCATGGTATTGTAAATCTTAAAGCCGCCTCTGGAAACAAAGTAAACCAGGTAGACCAGCCCAAGAACGACTGTTGCATTTTTTAAATCGAAGGGAACCAGGTAATTTAGGCGAGCAGCGTCTAGGAAGATCACGCCTGGGAAAAATAACAGGATGGTGTAAGGGTTAATTGACATATCCAAATTGATCTTGGAGTACCCTTTTTCAAACGGGTAGAAAAGAGGCACCCCCCAGTTGGTGATGAAGTCACAGAATATGTGGGAGAAACCTCCCAGTAGCATCACTATGAGCAGCTTCGGGTCGGCGGCGATGCCGGTGAAGGCTCCATAGGCAGCGAACAAAGTCACAGAAGCAGCTATGACAAATATGGCGGTGTGGGTTATTCCGTGATGGCGGGTTATGGGCATTCTTTTCCACAAAGGATACATAAAGATATCAAAATCAGGAAGTACAGCCATCAGAGTCCCCAGAACCATGTATTGATTGGAAAAGGACCCACCTAACCACGAGGAGAGAAGAAAACCGATCATGAGATGGGTGAAGAAATCCATATATATTATCATAAGCTTTTGAAGTATTTTTAGATAACCCTCGCCTTCCTCGTCTTGAATGTGACTGCCAAGGACACAACCAAAGGAAATATCCTCAGCCCACAGATTCTGGGTCTATCCATTGGGCTCTAATGCCCTCCGCTGCCGTTGCCACCCTCTATCGGCCCGGCATCCTCGAAACCCTGTCGCTGTCCTGTCCCGGCTCTCTGGGTAAGTCTCTCGGGACGGTAGAGAATATCCAGAACGTTCCTGACATGCTCCACTGTGCGCTGCTCGGCCAGCCAGGCAAGTGTGGGCTCGTCGGAGGCTTCATCCTCATGGACAAAAACCTCTATGATGTGCTTGTTGGTCATGAGCTGGGCCATGATAAGCCCGGAGGAAGCCTCGTGGGCGCACATCTTGTCCTTCGGAGCTGCTCCGGGCATCCCCAAGGCCATGACGATATCGCAGTCCTCTTCCTCGATCAGCTTCTTTGCTGCAACAGGCAGATCTTTAACCCCAGGCACTGTGTACCTGGCAATTTGAACTGAGGCACCTTCTTTCAGCTCTCTGATAGCGGTCTTGGCCATGTCGTAACGGGCAAATGTGGTGTCGGCTATGCCAACTTTCATGTTGTTTAGTATGCGAGAATGAGTTTTAGGGTTATCGGTGGTTAAATGATCTTGCAGTGTTCTGAAAAACCTCTGGCCGACAAAGATGTGAGCTGCTTTATCGTTACCGTGCACAGCATTGGAAATATTTCGAACTACTACCTTCATCGCGGCGAGTTGAAGTTCATTTTTTCAACGGCCCAAGCATCCCATCTGTTCGTTTACACCGCTCTATGTTGTTATCTATTCGTTACGCTACGCTATTTGTAGGAAGTTATCTTATATCACCTCATTCATATAAACAAAGGATGTTGCGGCAGAGGTTCGTTCTTGATACTACCGCCCTCACAGATTCCCAGGCATGGGAGAGCGAGGGCTGTTCAACCATCTGCGAGGGAATGAGTGCCATACTGGATCGGGTCGCCCAGGCAAGGCTCCATCTTGGAATAAGCTGCTATGTTCCCTACCCTTCAGTCTACAACGAGATAAAGGACTTCGTCCGGCATAACAACTGCGATGCCATGGTCTTGAGCAAAGTTGACACATGGCTCGTCAAGAAGACTCCTGATCGATACAAGGTCAAGGTGCCGTCCAAGATCTTCTACGAGTATGTTGACTTTATGCGAGGCAGGATCAATAAAGGCATGAACATCTCGGAGGAAGCCATCTGGGAATCTGTGGCCCGATGCATCGCTTTAAGCGAGAGCGGAGCGAGCCTTAAGGACATGAAGGAAGAGATCGAGAGGGAGACAGTAGGAGGCATAATTCGAAAGTTCAGAGAGAAGTACAGGGCATCACTGCGTTACGGTATTCTGGACAGCGCTCCAGACATCGATGTTCTGCTCCTGGCAAAGGACCTGGACGCTGCAGTTGTTTCTCAGGATCTCGGAATACAACGCTGGTCGGAGCAGCTTGGTCTCCGGTTCATGGAGTCTCGTTCCTTCCCAGTAATGATCAGAGAGTACATGGGGGCCATAGACCTCAGAGTTGAACTCGAGGAGGAAAAAGAGGATAGGATGATCTGAAAACTAATGTTCGGCTGGGTCGATCTCTCGGCGGGCCGAAGATGATATGAGGCAAAATTTCATATCGGGCCCCGATCATTGAGTTATTGAATGCTCAACGTGGTATTTCTTGGAACCGCCGGCTCGCTGCCTACACCAGAGAGAAACCCATCCGCAGTCCTTGTCAACAGAGAGGGAGAGCTGATCCTATTCGACTGCGGAGAAGGTACCCAGCGTCAGATGATGCGTGCAAGGACTGGGATGATGAGGCTGAACTACATCTTCCTGACACACCACCATGCTGACCACATCTTGGGCATCCCCGGGTTGCTTGAGACGATGGCCTTTCAGGGAAGGAAAACCCCACTTACCATAGCGGGTCCTGCTCGAACTATCGATCTTCTGGAGAAGTTCAACTCAATAGGTTGTTTCTTCAGGAACTTCGAGGTAAGGGGAATGGAGCTGGGTCCAGGAGATATCGTTGAGATGAGCGGCTACAGCGTTGAGGCTGTCCAAACCAATCACAGTGTTCCGAGCCTTGGTTACTGTCTGCGGGAGGATAAGAGGCTAGGCAGATTCAACCGCGAGGAAGCCATTGCGCTTGGCGTACCATCAGGGCCGCTCTTCGGAAAGCTTCAGCACGGCCAGTCGGTCGAGGTCAATGGCAGATTGATCAGTCCTGATCAGGTCATGGGTCCCCCTAGATCAGGGAGAATGGTTGTTTACACCGGCGACACAAGGCCTTGTCAGTCGATTGAGACGGCGAGCCAGGGTGCAGATCTCCTTATACACGATAGTGCCCTGGCTGAAGATATGGCCGATTGGGCCCAGGAGACGAGGCACACAACTGCGGGAGAGGCGGCAAAGCTTGCCAAACGCGCCGGCGTGAGGCAGCTTGTATTGACTCACATCAGCTCCAGGTATTCAGATGACATCTCACCATTAATTGAAGAATCAAGGCGCTTCTTCGAGAACACGATTGTGGCCGAGGACCTGATGAGCATTGAGATCAGGCTGAAGGATGATTAAAGGTTAGCTATGATTAGGTTAACGATCAATCCCATCCCGATCCCCCATTCTTTTCCTCTCAGCCTTCATCGCCGCCATTAACTCCTCGGACAGCTCGCCTTCTCTGCCAAGGAGAGAGATCTCCAGGGACTCCATTGCGTTATCGATCATGGCTCTTGCGGCTCCCAGGTTCATGGATCTGCTTTCTACTTCCATCCCTTTCCTGAAAAGGGCATCAATCTCATCTGGCGGCAGCTTCAGGGCGGTGGCGGCCGACAATGCTCGACCGTACATCTCCGTGTCAATGTAATAACTCAGCCCATCTTTGTACAGTCGCAGGGTCTCTTCCATCAGGCCTGCATTCTTAGCGATGAGCGCAGCCCAGAGATAGTCTCCGGCATCAACAAGGATGCCGATTGCTCTCTTGATCATCCCTTTGTCTCTGGCCAGGACAACTGCATGCTCTATCTCATTGGCCTGGAGCAAGACTTCCACACCTTTCTCAGCCAGGTCATCGGGCACAACCCGTAGGTTCTCTATCAAGTAAGAGACCTTTTCGTCGAATCTCAAGCTCAGGAAATCGTCTCTCAACATAATGCGCTCAATCCTCAATCAGGTCTCGTATTTCATCAAAGTCTGTTCGTGAAGTCGAATCAAGGGTCAGAGGCGTTACAGAGATCTTCCCATCCTGATAGACGGCTCGGACGTCAGTCCCAACGGCCTCTGAGCAGATCAGATCGCCGTCTATCCAGTAGTAGGGCCTGCCTCTGGGATCGAACCTCTCCTGAACGGAGGTCCGAAAGATCTTTCGAGCGAGTCTGGTCATGACAACCTCGGTATCCTCAGTAGCTTTGGCCGGGACATTCAAGTTCAGCAAATCCACGCCTTTGGGAAGGCCTTTCTCTAAAACTTTCGATGCAATCCTTCGGACCAGCTTTATAGCAACTTCAAAGCTGTGTTTATCTTCGTGGTGAAAATCAAACTTATCTCCTTGATCCACAGCTTGAATCGAGACTGCAATTGAGGGAATTCCGTAGCTTGCGGCTTCCAGGGCAGCGCCGATGGTCCCGCTGGTGGTGACGGTATCGGTGCTGATATTCTCGCCAACGTTTATCCCCGAGACGACCAGATCAGGCATCTTTCCTTTCATTATGGCGAAGATGCCGATGATCACCGAATCCGTGGGAGTCCCGGTTACTGCATAAGCTTTCTGGCCGTCCATGTTCACTTCGGCAAACCGGAGGGGTTCGAAGACGGATATCGATCTTCCGACTCCGCTCATCTGTCCTGAGGGTGCAACCACGAACACATCGCCAAGGCCTTTTACGCCTTGGGCTGCGGCCTTTAACCCAGACGCATAAATACCATCGTCGTTGGTAACCAATATCCGGTACATTTGCGGGCTAATTTAAATCCAAGATATAAAATTGCTATGCTGGCTTACGGCCATCAGCACTTTCGTCGGTCGTGCCTTGGGTCTCTGCCCTCATCGCTCCCAACAGCATCAACAATTTATCATAGTCGTGCAACCCACCAACTTCGTTTACATAGGTATAGAGAAGGACGGCCCATTCCACATCAGGTTCGGCCCTGAGTCGCGCCAGAAGAACGCCAGTTGTCCTCCGGCACTGGCCACTAGCTCGAGGTTTCCAGGGTCTCCAAAATTGCTCTGAATGAAAGTAACCGCATCAACTTTGCCCAAACGGGTGCCGAACATCAATGCTCCATGCCAGGAGAGGTTTGCATCGTCGTTGTCCCTCCAGTAGTAGCCCAATCCGCCAGAGGCCAGAGGAACCACCAGATCGAAGTTGCCCTTACATCCGAATTTGCTTTGAATCATGCAGGGGCAGCCCGTAACGCCTCTATCTATAATGAATGGACCGTTCCATTCGAACTCAGGACCGGGGCCTCTCCAGAAAAAAACCAACTTGTCTTTGGAGCGAGCAACAAGCTCAAGGTTGCCTGGATTCCCGAAATTGCTCTGGATCAATGTCACGGATTCGTACAGAACGCCGGTAGCCGATCCGAAGGTGAAAGGACCGTACCAGGGAAGAGCCGGATCGTCATTGTCCCGCCAGTAGTGAGCAAGGCCGCCCTCCAATAATGGCACCACAAGATCGAAGTTGCCATTGTGCCCACTTCTGCTCTTAATGAGGGACGGATTTCCGCAGAACATGGGCTTTTTGGATGGCTCAGCTATGTAGCCTGGACCATGCCAATCGAAAGAGGGACCTGAATCCCGCCAGAACGAAACCAAATTTTTCCCGCTTTCTTCAGTAACCGCCAGCTCGAGATTTCCCTGGCTTCCGAAGTTACTCTGAATCAGAGACGAACTATTGAATCGGCCATTTGCTTCACCGAATTTTACAGGTCCATACCAAGGCAGCTCAGGATCATCGTTGTTACGCCAGTAATGCGCTAAGCCGCCATTGGACATGGGCACCACCAGCTCGAAGTTTCCCTGGAGACCAAAATTGCTCTGAATAAGAGATGGGGTGCCTGAAAATGGCCCAGCAAAGACGATCTCCTCTTCCTTTTCTTTTTTCACTATGTCGCCTGTGCTCTCTACTTCGATTTTTATTGCCCTTGAGTCCTTTTTGGGATCTCTTCTTTTCTCAGACTTTTTGCCCTTTTTGGATTCTTCATTTTTTTTGGTTTCCTTTGTGCTTTTCCTGGCCATTACGATCAACTCCTATTCTGGGGCAGGTATTGATTAAATCATTTTATCTTGAACCAAGCTTGAGATCAATTTCGTCTCTTAAGTATAGCTCGGAAGTTGCTCGACAATCCATGTCTATTTCTTTGTTTGGATTCTCATTGCAGATAGGGTTTAATATTGCGTTTATACTACTTGAATATTGGCATAATTTTTGTGGGTGTACCGATACGAATCAATATGTCAATTAACCTATGAACCTGTAGTTGATTTATGGGTTCCTTTATGTGCATCCTGGCTTTGAGGAAGAACCGAAAGTCAGCGGCTTAATGTCAGTATAATCTCAACCGTTAACTTTATGCGCAAAAATAGGCAATATAATTTTAT
>JBGQAL010000235.1:0-2896 GCA_041494285.1 Methanotrichaceae archaeon | reverse complement strand
TGGCGACCAACTGTAACCAGGTTCCGACTGGGCATACCACATACTGTGTCCAGTTTGTTGCTCCCTGGATCCAGAGGTCATTGGTCTTGGATGGCACTGAGGATACATATTGAGTATATGGCAACGCTTGGCCGTTACCGTAGTATATCCTGGATGGCGTTCTCTGCGCTATATTGAACGTGGTAGGATTACTGATTATACCGCCCACTACAGGCGTACCAGAGGGTGTATAATACTCTCTGAAGGGCGAAAACGTCGTGTCGCTGTATGGTTGGCTGTAGAAGGAACCACCCGAGGAGCTGTACCAGGGGAAGTAGTTGTCTGGCTGATTGAGCCAATTCTCCATACTTGTCAGCCCCTCATCAGGATTCTGTGCATATGCCTGAAGCGCAAGGCATGAGAGCGCTGTCATAAACAGCAAAATTTTGCTATATTTCATTTTATCACCTACTATCATTATAAGTAATAAAGAACTAAAAATCTTTCGGCGGATGGGTCTCCGAGCGTTTGATGGGACCTAACTTGTTAAAATAATGGAACAACGAGAAGCAACTCAAATTGCTATGGCTTAGAAAGAGGCTAAAAAGAAAGGCTGGTGGTTCTTCGATGGTAAAGCGATCTTCTCAAAGCTTGCACAATAGCGTCCTGTGGGAGCTGTCCAATCATGGAGGCTCGATGGGCAAAAGTGATCTTGCTCACTGCTTGCAAATGAGACTAAACGAGCTTGATGTGGTCTTGCAAGAGCTGGAACGGGCCGGAAAGGTCAGGTTAACCGAGATAAAGGGCAAGCTCGTTGTAGACTTGATGCAAAGCCGATGATTACCAACGATCTAAGCCAGCTCTCGGAGACGATCACGCCTGCCTTACCGCGTGGTCAGGTTTAGTTCCAACTGTCTATCAATCTGCTGATAAGCTCGTTAATGGTAGCATCACCAAACAAGGTTCAAGGCATATACGGAGGATACTGGTCGATGTTGCTCAGAAGATGTCTTTCGTATTTCATAACCTGCTTTAACAAGAACTCGAATCATTTCCTCGAAGCCTATTTCGTTGGCAAAGACGAAGCATCGATATCTATTGATTTGGTCTTTATGACTTCGTCTTCCTTGTACATCTCTCGGTTAATCAACAGATGATACAGTATACATAGCACTTTCCTAGCCAAAGCAACAGCGTCTACATCGTACCCCTCTTAGCCTGAACCCTGCGGAAGAATCCGTCATGGCCATTTAGTAGACAATGTAAGGCTCATGCACATTTAAGAGCAGATTACACAAATATTTGAGTATTTGAGTATATAAAGTGCACGCAAAAAGTAAACTCGATGAAATTATAGTTTCACACGCTTAACTCCACCAAGGTTGACAATTGCACCATCGCTGACTCGGGCCGCATCATACATCCCACAGGCGGACATCGAATTGCACACAAATTCTCGCAGCCAAAAGCTAGCACCATATTTGCCAACAGGATAAACGCTAGCACCATATTCACCAACAGGATAAACGCTAGCACCATTATTGATTATTCCAATTGGAGCTGCCCCAACGTTTCCTTTAATTCCAATCCCGCTAGGCTGATCGAGCCACTGCAACATACTAGCCAGCCCTTCATCAGGATTTGTACCGCTGGCTCCTTGGCCCATGTTTGGACTAATATAATCTCCGCTGGATCCCATTGTGCTGCTACTGGAACCTTCGCCTAGGTAGTCCGACTGTGCGTATGCCTGAAACGCAAGGCAAAAGAGTACTATCGTACATAGCAAAAATTTGTTGCATCTCATTTTCAACATCCTCCTTTTGGCCCCTCTATCTTAAGAACAATTATGTCAATGTGAGACTTTATATTTAAGGTTAACTCAACTTGAATTCCTTATCACGCCTCTTGAATGAGATAACCAAGTGTCAATATTGCAATTAATGTTTTATATAAATCTCGTACTTAACTAGGATATATATATGCTCATGAAACTTGACTATTTTTTAAATCACTCGTCTAGATCATCCTTGGTTGAAATTGGCAGGGTGAGCTAACGACATTGTATTAAGGCAAAAGCTGTGCAGAGGAGCTAGCTCGGCTTGCTCCTCATGAAGGCATTCCATTCCTCGTGATGCTCCTTGAGCACCGGGACGATCTGTTTCAGCACATCGAAGGGTATGCCTATGACCACACTTTCATCCTCCAGGTTTGCATTCCTGGCCGATCCATCGCATCCAAGAGATATATTGACCTCGCCCTTGAGGTAGGGTGCCGCGGTGGCATCGACACAGAAGGACTGGATTCCTGCGGTGCTGAAGTTCACCCTTCCGCCTTTGGCATACATCTGAGCCTGGGTGACTCTCCTGGCCGCGAGGGGAGTGCCCACTACGATAACGACATCTGGGTTGAAAACCATCTTATCCAGAGGAGCTACATACGTCGCTACAACAGAACCGGCGAGCAAGCGAGGCATACTAGCGGAGATCTGGGACCCAGCCTTCTTCGATGAGCACTTGTGAAGCTTCTCAAAGTAGAGCGTTCCTGAAGAAATATTCTCCGGGCATTCCAATAGGCCGAGGCCAGCTGCCCCACCCTTGCACTTATGATAATCAGCATGTGCAAGGAAGATCTCACCATTCAGTCTAGCTCCCTGGACCATCTGGCAATAGTTAAGGAGTCTCTCTGAAACCATTATCCCTTTCGGTATGTCTTCCTCTCGTTTGAATAGAGCTACACCAACTGGGCTATCTTTTATCCCAAGTGAAGTCTTTAAAACATCGGATATTTCATTAAGGTTCATTTACAACCTCCTAAAAAGAGTATTGTGCAAATCGACATTTCTCCTTTGCGCTCGACTGTCGTGAAGTAGATGCCATTGTGAAAAAGAGCTGAGGGTAAAAGAGGATGTGTCCCACCC
>JBGQAL010000118.1:0-8652 GCA_041494285.1 Methanotrichaceae archaeon | reverse complement strand
GTTGCATGCGAAGGCATCCATGCGGCCTGCGTGAGCAGCGCTGGATATGCCTGCGTATTCGCCCTGGTGACCAACGTTCATGGCGTAGTTCGGATAGTTTGCGCCCCTCAGCTCAGTGGGGTTGCCCTCATCTGACTGGTAGGAGAACACGTTGGTTGGACCGCACTGATCTTGCAGGTCGTATCCGAAGAAGCCCAATCTGCCCCAGGCTTCCTTGTGCAGGAGCATGGACAGATACCAGCCTGCCAGACCGATCTGGCTGTGGCCAGTTGCGATGGCTGCGCCGATACCGGATGCGGCTGCCATGACGGATGCCCTCTGGGACCCACCGAAGTGGTCCTCAAGCAGGGTCGGGAAGGACTCGTACTGCTCCGCGCTGTACAGGGTGGACTCAGTTGCGATATCCTTGGCGACATCCAGAGTGGCTGGAGCCTTGGCGAATCCGCCGTACTTGTCGTTTGCATAGTCGACAGTGTAGTAGCAGAAGTCGTCCAGAACGTCGTTGGTGTAAGCTGCAGTGGCGTACTGGGTGAATCCGACACCGCCAGACATGTAGCTTCCGAGCCAGATCTGGTCGTAGAGCATAGCGCCAGCGGCGACTACGTTCAGGGAGACCTTCACTGGGTCAGCGGGTGCTACCCTGGAAGTCTGGACCATGTCGGCCAGGAATCCGAAGGACAGTCCGCCGGGGTTGTTGGGTCCGCGGGCCCTTCTGGCGGGCAGCATCTCTGACATCTGCAGGACTGCGGCGTGCTTGGCTGCGTAGGCCAGGTCAGCCACAGCGGCCTCACCGGCGCACATGTTGTAGGCGTCGATGAAGGTCATACAAAGCTGCATGGCGCTCCACCTTGAGGTAGTTCCGCCGTCGCAGGACCTGACTACGATGGTTGGGATGTGGATAGCCTGCCAGGTAGTCTTGCCAATGGCTGCCTTGAGCTCCTCAGCCTGGTCGGCCGGGAAGAGCTTGTTGATATCGATCACGTACTGGGGGTCAATCTCGTCAGCCAGGTTGTCGTCGCCGGTGAAGACGCGGACGTTACAGTCGTCGACTAAGCCGGGATGCGTCTCGCACATGTGCTCCTGAACCACGGCTGCGCCGGGCATGGCGTGGTTGAGGATCTCCAGGTAGTTGTTGATGGTCTCAGGAGTTACTTCCTTTCCGAGACGCTTCTCCAACACCTCGTGGGCCATATCCAGACCTACAATTATGGTCCTGCGGATGTCGTCCCACTGCTGCTGCATGGCTGGGTTGTTGACGAAGTGCAGGTCGTCGCCCTCTACTACATACTCAGTTCCGGAGAGCTTGTAGGGGACTAGCTGCCTCTGGCCCAGGGGTATTCCGCCGGCGTGGACCATTGGGTTGTAGCCAGTCATGCCACGCTTGCCCTCGAGCTTCTTGGCGTACTCCATGAATTCTCTCTTACGGGCGCTCTGCTCGGGTCCAAGCCTCTTGTACTCGCCCTTCTGGCCTGAAAGATCGAAATCCTTTCCGAACTTCTTGTTAAGAGCTTTTATGAATAGCTTCTTGCTGTGCATTTTTGCCATTTTGTATCACCCACCGTTTACTCAGGCCTGAAGCCCCACTTACTTCTTAGTTCCCACATGTGGTGCAGAGCCTCGATGGCCTCGTCGTTCTTCCTCGCACCGACTTTTCCGCCTACGGCTACGCCATCGAACCTGAAGATGGTGGTCCTCTTCTTGGCCTCAGCCTCGCTCATGGGCTTGCCCATGCTGGTCTTCTTGTCGAGGGGAATACCGACCTGGTCCTTGACCTGGTAAACGTTCCCGTCCTTGCCCTTCTCAGTCCTGGCCAGCATATCGAACATCATGCCGTCCTCTTGCAGCCTCAGGGAGTGGCCGTGCACTGTGCAGCCTCTCATGCCGCTCAGAGCGGGATCGAACATCTCGCTGTCCATGATGGTCTTGGTGTACTTCTCGATATCTCTCTCCCTGGCCTCGATGATCTGCCTTCCGGACAGGGTGCCCGGGTCGCAGCCCTTACAGTTGATTGCTCCCCAGTAGGATCTCCAGTATGGGACGGCCGGTGCGAAGTAGTACGAATCTGTGAACTGAGAGTACCTGACACGGTCTCCGGCTGCTGCGCCCGCTGTTGGTGCTACGATCTGCCTTATGGGGCAGTCAGGCTCGCCCATCTCTTTAAGGGGTGGATGGGTGCTTCCGTAGTCGGCACCTGGTGCCCTGTGGCCCATGGCGGCTACAACGTCAGCCTCAGGAATATCCCTGAGCTTATCGACATTACCGGACATGTGCTTCCTTCTGTTGATTCCAACAGAGGTGCTTCCGGGATAGAATTGTGGTGTGTAAGCCATATTTTATCTCTCCTCATCTTCTTTAAAGGTCACACTTTCTTCAGACAGTATAGCCATTTTGTCCTTCTTGGCCTTCGGATCGATCAGTCCAAGGATGCGCACGTCCTCAACCTTGCCGTATTTGGCGTAGTCCGAGGTGGTCATCCTGTCGTGGAAGAACTTACCTTGTCTGAACTGGAAGGAGAATGGCAGCGCTCGCTCACACGCAGCCTTTAAATTCCCTACGTATTCTTCGCTTTCCAGCTCGAGCCGGATCCTTCCTACCGTGACTGTCAGTTCAATCGCCTGGCCACCTATCTCCACAAGGCAGTCTTTGTTCTCATCTATAGGGATGCCCTTGCCGGGGCCGTAGGGAATCGTCCGGGGCATGTTGGGACCATGGATCATGATCCTAACGATCCCACCATTCTTGTATATCTCGTTGAGAAGGCGTTGAGAAGTCTCGGGCGTTAAGAATCGGCTGGGGACTATCTCCACCTGAACTGAATCCGTGTCTGATTTAGTGACCATGCATTCAGCCTGTTTTACACAGCCTCCGCAACCGATACGATCGGCTCACGGAACTCCTTGATCTCGCTGTAGATAGCACCGACCAGACCGGATGTCATCTCGGGGGTGAACATCTGGGTGCCTGCATCAAGTGCTACTGCTGCAGCCACGCACGGGATGGCAAACCCTCTGGAGTGCCTTGTGACCACGTGGTTGCCGTTGAAGACTCCGGGTCCGCCGCCGCCGTAAATGGAGTGGCTGAAGAACGAGAACCCGACGGCTGTACCCATTACCCTGCCGAAGTCGCATCCGGGCAGAGCGGTTTCCTTCTCGATTATGTCGTTGAAGTACAGCAGTGTCGAGGACACAGCCTGCGCGCCCCTCAGGGATCCGCAGTTGACCATTGTTGCAGCCAGCAAGCCTGCAGAGCAGTAAGCGTTCCACTTGGAGACGTCGTTTGCCTCGTACATGACGTACCCGGAGGGGAGCTTCTTGCCAGCCTTGATGACCTTGTCCTCAATGGCCTTGGCGACTGTGCTCTGGACGACTGTGCCTATTGTTCCGGTCTTGCCGTTGGCCTTTACACACTCGTAAACCATGTTGTTGGCGTTCAGGCCCTGGTATGCCATGCCCAGAAGCTGGTGCCTCTCAAATATGCCCATGGCATTGCCCATCTCCATCTCGCCGATCTGCTCGTAGATCGAAGCCAGAGCAGCGGCATTCATGGCGTTCCTCTTGGTGATTGCTGCAAGGTGGTTGGCCATGACGTTCCTGAGAGCAAAGCCCAAACCCTCATCGTTCTGGGGAATGTTGAGAACAGATGCTACGTTTCCGCCGGACATGCCTACAGTCTGCGGGTACTCGCCCCAGACGGAAGCGTGAACCATTGGTGCGTCAACCATGCCGACCTTGAACTGCTGGACAAGCGCCTCAACTGTGGCAGCGGCCGCAGCAGTCAATCCGACCACGAACTCAGAAGCTGCGTTGAGCCTGGCTGTGGGGATCTGAACCATAAGCTGCTTTCCTCCGCCGAGGACCTTTACATTGGTATCGTCGCCAGCGGTTACTTGCAGTAGGGTCTTTATCTTATCTGCTAGGGAATTTGCGTTGGCTACAACATCGAACTTGAGCTCGCGTCCCTTTACCTTCCTCTTGCCTCCGGCAACAGCACCGGTCTTGAGGCCGTTCTCGATTCCGGCCAGGTTAACTGCAACGGTTCGCTTGGTGAGGCCGATGAGCCTCTGCATGGCAGCGTTCTTGAGTGGGCTGACGGCGCTTAGGTCGACGTCGCTCTTTAAAAGAACACCGCGGTCGCTATATAGGTCTATCTTGTCAGACACGTTCTTATCCTCCTTTACCTTTACTAGCAGAAAAAACTGTAGGGTGCCGATCACTGGAGCGATGATTAAGACAATGCATGCTATAATAGGTCTTATTCAGTTCAAGCAATCCTCTACATTCTTTCGCCGCCAATCAGATAGACTCTTAAATACTTAAAGTTTTTGCGTGTATAATTATTACCTAATAAAAAATAGAAAAGAGTGTCTCTTAGGGCTATAACTAACAAATTTCTTTTTTAAAATTGATTTTGTTGAATTTGCATGTCTTTAACTGCGTCGTTACCTTGCTTCTTTATCATATTTAAACTATTTGAACAACGGGCTTCGCCTTAGGGCCTGAGCCAGTACGTCATACCCAAACATACAAGAAATTTATAAATTATATGAAAAAATCATTAATTATAATGGGTGGTACCTGCAATAATTTAATGCACTTTATATGTATTTGGTTCGAATTTAATTGAGTGATTGCCGTGCGCAGATGCGTGAAGTGCCCCAATATTGCGATGAAAGCGGGTATCTGTGTAGGCCAATAGACTTACAGTCTTGTACAGATATTCTTACACAACCAATTATCGATATATCGGACAACGCTGATATATAGAGGCTTCTGATCAAGACGAACTTTGTGACTACGGCAATGAGATCCCGAAATGTCCCTCCTTTTGGCTCGGCTATATGACTTATAATTGGCGTCCGCAGCAGGGTGAGCCTGACGGGGATATCGATCGGGTCCGGCTAGCAATCCAGAGAAAAACTTTATATCACTGCAGGAGCTGGCTGAGTCGGAATGCATCTCATTATCGCAGAGAAGCACGACGCTGCAAAGAGGATCGCCCAGATCCTGGCAGGATCAAAGCCTAAATCCACTCGTGTGAACGGCGCTGAGACCTTCTCCTTCGATGACAGAGTGGTCATCGGCCTTAGTGGACACATCGTTGGAGTGGACTACCCACCAGGGTATAACAACTGGCAGAAAGTGGATTGCAAGGATCTCATCCATGCGGAGATTGTGACCACGCCGATCCAGGAGAAGATCATCTCTGCGTTAAAGAAGCTCGGAAAAGAGGCAGATCGTATCACCATAGCCACGGACTACGACCGGGAAGGCGAGCTGATCGGTGTGGAGTCCCTCAAAATCGCGACCGAGAAGAATCCCACGATAAAGGTAGACCGTGTCCGCTACAGCGCTATCACAAAAGAAGAGATCCAGAGCGCTTTCAAGAATCCGGGTAAGGTGGATTACGATCTGGCCTCCTCTGGGGAAGCCAGGCAGATCATAGACCTGGTTTGGGGGGCAGTCCTGACCAGATTCATCTCCAAGACCTCAGGACGGCTAGGCAAGGAGTTTCTCTCTGTAGGCCGGGTCCAGTCGCCCACTCTGGCCCTCATAGTGGACAGAGAGAAGGAGATAGAGGCCTTCAAGCCCGAACCGTACTGGGAGATCTACGCAGACCTGGAAAAGGAGTTGCAGGTCCACCACGCTAAGGGCAAGATCTGGGACAAAGCCGAGGTGGACCGAATTGTAGCGAACCTTGGTCCAGAAGGCATCGTAAAGTCCATAGAGAAGAAGCCCAGGTACGACAAACCGCCGACCCCCTTCGACACAACCAGCTTCATCAGCGCGGCCAGTGCGATCGGATTCTCTGCGGCCAACGCCATGAGGATCGCAGAATGGCTCTATATCAATGGATTCATCTCCTACCCCAGGACCGACAATACCGTCTATCCGCCTTCCATTGACCTGAAGTCCTTGGTGTCCATGTTCACAAAGGGCGCTTTCGCCAAAGAGGCTCAGAGACTGCTCAAGGGAAAGATGGTGCCTACAAGGGGCAAGCGGTCCACAACGGACCACCCACCCATTTATCCCACTGCTTCGGTCGATAAGAATGAACTGAAGGAAGAGCATTGGAAGATATACGAGCTAGTGGTGCGCCGGTTCTTCGCCACCCTGGCTGAACAGTCCTCCTGGGAGGTCTCTAATCTGTCGGTCGATATAGGAAAAGAGCCATTTCGGGCAAGCGGAGCCAGGCTGATCGATGCTGGATGGCGAGCCTACTACCCCTACAGCAAATCCGAGGAGAACATACTTCCCGAGCTAAAAGAGGGCGAGCGTCTGAAGGTATTGGGGCACGATGTGGCCTCCAAGGAGACCCAGCCCCCTGCTCGCTACGGCCAGGGAAGGCTGATCAAGCTTATGGACGAGCTGGGCCTTGGCACCAAATCAACGCGTCACGACATCATAAGCAAATTGTACGCCCGTGCGTATGTACACGGCAACCCAATGAAACCCACGAACACTGCCTACGCAGTTGTTGACACCCTGGAGAAGTACGCCTCCGCCATAACCAAGCCGGAGATGACCCAGACCCTTGAGAAGGACATGACCAACATATCTGAGCGGAAGATCAAGGAGACAGAGGTCATAGACGAGTCCAGGGAGATGCTCACCTCAATCTTCAAGGATCTGGCAGAGAACGAAGAGGAGATAAGGACCTCTCTTCGAGATGGTCTGCGTACCGATAAGATCGTGGGAACATGCGAGAAGTGCGGCTCAGAGCTGATCATCCGGAGAGGTCGGCGTGGGTCCAGGTTCATAGGGTGCTCAGGGTACCCTAACTGTAAGTTCACCCTGCCTCTACCCAGGTTTGGAACTCTGCTCGTCACGGACAAAGAGTGCGATAAGCACCACATGAATCACGTCAGGATAATCAACAAGGGAAAGAGGCCCTGGGACCTTGGTTGCCCCCACTGCAATTTCCTGGAGTGGCAAGCTAAGAAAGCTCAGGAACCCAAATCCATCAACGACGGTTTAACAAACATTCAGGGGATCGGCCCCAAGACCCTGGAGAAGCTGACGGCAGCAGGGATAAAGACCACTCAAGACCTGTTAAAGGCAGAAGTTGAAAGCCTGGTAGAGAAGACTGGGTTGAGCCAAAAGAAGATCATAGCTTGGCAGAGCGCTGCTAAAGCGTTTACCACTCCTGGCTGTTAGTTTATTAAAAAATTTTTGTTCTTTTATTTATCGCAATACCCCACAGCTCTGCAGCGCGACGCGCAGCCGCTCGTTTGGCGTTGTTTGATGAGAACTTACTTTGCTTTTAGTAGCCGGCATGGGCCTGGCCGGATTTGAACCGGCGGCCACTCGGTTATGAGCCGAGCGCTCTAACCGGACTAAGCTACAGGCCCAAAAGCGAGATAAGGCGCCGCCAACAGGGCTCGAACCTGTGACATTCTGGTAACTGCTTCCCTCTTTTCGGGTTTAACAGCCAGACACTCTACCAACTGAGTTATGGCGGCCCGAACCCATCCCATAACACACAATGATTTAAGCCTTTTGATTAGATGATCCTTATGCGCGTCCTGAAGAAGAATCTGCGGGGAGACGAAGGAGAGATCACGCTCCTTACTGAATCCCTGGACGACCTATGGCACCTCAAGCACCTGATCGAGCGAGGCAACTTGGTCTTCGCTCTGACTCATCGCAAAGTGGCCTCCATAGCCGATAAGGCCCGGCCGGAGAAGATGGAGAAGAGGCCCGTACGCCTGGGAATCAGCGTCGAGGATGTGGAGTTCCATATGTACTCCAACTGGCTCCGGCTCCACGGTGTGATAAAGTCCGGGATCGACATTGGCTCCTACCACACCCTGAACATCGAGGTGGGAACCGACCTTTCCATAATCAAGCGCTGGAGGCCCGACCAGCTCCAGCGCATCGACGAGGCGGTCGCTGAGTCGATGAGGCCCAGGGTGGTCCTGGCCTTGATCGAGGAAGGCGAGGCAACCCTCGGGGTTCTGAGACAGTTCGGGGTGCAGACGGTATTCGAGCTGCGCGCAGGCAGCAGTAAGGGCTCCGGAGAGGACACGCGCGGTAGGTTCCTGAAAGAGTTTGCCGAAGAGATCTCACGGACGGCAGGTGCAGACGCTCAGGTCATCGTTGCCGGACCCGGGTTCGTCAAGGAGGATTTGAAGAAGGTCATAGATTCCGATTATCCCGACCTGGCAAAGCGGGTCACCATGGACGATGCTTCCTCAATTGGTATGTCCGGGTTTCAGGAGGTGCTTCGTCGCGGTGCCGTGGGCCGGGTTCTCGAGGACAGCCGCGTGGCGCAGGAGACAAAGCTCATTGACGACCTTTTCAGAGAAATAGCCAAAGATGGAAAGGCGGCCTACGGGCTGAAAGAGGTGCGAAGCGCCATCGACTACGGGGCGGTAGAGCACCTGCTGGTCCTAGACGAGCTGGCCAGGCGGAGAGAGATGGACCACCTCATGCGTGATGTGTCCAACGCCCGTGGAAAGGTGGTGGTTTTCAGCTCTGAGTTTGAGCCCGGAGATCGGCTGCGCTCGCTGGGGGGTGTAGCCGCTCTCTTGCGGTTCAAGATAACCGGCGGTGCATAGACTAATATTCTAAACGAGCGGGGAAAGCCTGAATGACCAGATGCGACAAGTGCAACGCCCGAACAGTAATCTTTCAGAGGTACTCCGGCATGCAC
>JBGQAL010000051.1:0-16502 GCA_041494285.1 Methanotrichaceae archaeon | reverse complement strand
TCCCTCGACTCTCACTAAAACAGTGTCCGCAGGTCTTACAGCGAAGAAGTGCTATGTTATGTTTACCGTATCTTTCCTTGAAAATTATGTTCCCGGCTCCCTTCTTTCCGTAATCCGGACAACCTTCGTGCCAGCACCAGAATGCTGATGCATCTAGATCCGATTGCGTAACTACTCCCCCCATGAGGGGGAATCAAACTCAAGATATATAAATCCTATCAATTATAGACATACACGACCGAAACTTAGAGCCTCTGCTCTAAGTAATCCTCGCGGCCGCAGCCACCTCGTCGCCAGGCTTGACGTTCATGATCCTGACTCCCTGAGTGGACCTGCCCTGGATCCTAATTTCGCTTGTGGGTATGCGGATCACAACCCCGTCTTTGGTCGTCACCAGAAGCTCATCGTCCTCGGATACGGTGGTGGTGCAGCAAACGCCTCCCTTCCTAGCCTCGATGTTCTTCACGCCCTTGCCGCCGCGCCTCTGCAATGGGTACTCATTCAGCTCGGTCCTCTTGCCATACCCTTGGGTGGTGATGGTCAGAAGCGTTGAGCCTGCCTTGACAACGTCCATGCTGATCAGCTCGTCGTTGAACTCAATGGTTATGGCCTTCACTCCCATGGTGCCGCGGTTGCTGGCCCGAACGTTATTCTCGTGGAACCGTATGGCTTTTCCGTACTTTGTGGCCACGAGTAGCTCCTGATTGCCATCCGTAAGCCTTGCGGCGACCAGGCTATCCCCCTTCAGGTTGACAGCCTTGATTCCACCCTTTCTTGGATTGCTGAAAGCTCGGATGGGCATCCTTACGATGCTACCGCTCCTGGTCACAAGGACTATGAAGCCATCTGCTTCAAAGCTCTTGACAGGTATTGCACCTGTCATCTTCTCGTCCTGCTCGAGTTGGAGCATGTTAACGATGGACTTTCCGCGGGAAGCCTTGCCCATGGCAGGTATCTCGTAGACCTTTAGCCAGTGGGCTTTGCCTTTATCGGTGAAGAACAGCAGGTAGTCTTTGGTGGACGCGGTGAAGACGTCGGTGACGAACTCCTCGCTCTTGGTCTCAGCGCCGATGACTCCGCGGCCGCCACGCCTCTGCATCCTGTAAACGTCAACGGGCTGGCGTTTGATGTAGCCGGAGCTTGTTATGGTCACGGCCACCTCTTCATCCTGGATCAGATCCTCCCGGCTGACTTCGCCCTCCGCCTCGACGATCTGAGTCCTGCGCATGTCCCCGTAGGTCTCGCATAGCTCCTTCAGCTCTTCTTTGATTATGTTGAGAATCTCCAGGTTGCTGGAGAGGATCTTCTTGAGACTGGTGATTGTATTTTCAAGCTCCGCAGCCTCGGATACTATCTTCTCTTGCTCTAGACCAGTCAGGCGCTGCAGCCTCATGTCCAGGATGGCCTTGGCCTGCTCCTCGCTCAGGGCGAAGGCCTGCATCAGGGAGTCCTTTGCCTCGACTGGTGAAGGAGCAGCTTTTATCAGCCTAATCACTTCATCGATGTTCTTGAGCGCAATGAGCAGCCCTGCCAAGATGTGGGCGCGCTTCTCTGCCTGTTGTAGATCAAACCTTGTCCTTCGCTCTATCACCTGCGAACGGTAGAAAATGTAATGCTCCAGGGTCTGCTTCAAGGAGAGGGTCTTGGGCTGGCCGTCCACCAGGACCAGGTTGTTTATACCGAAGCTTGTCTGGAGAGGAGTGTGCTTGTGCAACTGGTTTAAGACCACATGGACGTTAAAACCGCTCTTGATCTCTACAACAAAGCGTATGCCCTCCCTGTCCGACTCGTCTCGCAGATCGGATATGCCCTCCAGCCTTCCGGCCTTGATCATCTCAGCCATGTCTTCGATCATCTTGGCTTTGTTCACCTGGTAGGGAAGCTCAGTGAAAATTATTTTGGTACTCCTAGACTCTTCCTCGATCTCCGACTTGGCCTGCATCAGTATACTGCCCCTGCCTGTCATGTAGGCAGCCTCTATCCCCGACCGGCCCAAGATGTAGCCGCCTGTGGGAAAATCCGGACCGGGCAGGTGGGCCATCAGGTCGCCCAATGTTGCATCAGGTGCATCTATGAGATGGATGATTGCCCTGGCAAGCTCCTTTAGGTTGTGCGGAGGAATGTTTGTGGCCATGCCCACGGCTATGCCCGTGGAACCATTGAGCAGCAAGTTGGGCAGTTTGGCCGGAAGAACCGTGGGCTCCTTGAGAGAGCCGTCGTAGTTGGGTACAAAGTCCACGGTGTCCTTCTCTATGTCGACCAGCATCTCGCCTGCAATCTTAGAGAGCCGAACTTCGGTGTAACGCATGGCCGCAGCCGGGTCTCCATCGATGGACCCAAAGTTGCCCTGGCCATCGATGAGGGGATAGCGCATGGAGAAGTTCTGGGCCATCCGTACCATCGTCTCGTAGATGGCAGCGTCCCCATGAGGGTGGTACTTACCCATTACGTCTCCCACGACGCGGGCAGACTTCTTGTAGGGCTGGTCGTGGGTCATGCCCTGTTCGTACATGGCATACAGAATGCGTCTGTGAACGGGCTTCAGACCGTCTCTGACATCGGGCAAGGCCCTGCTCACGATAACGCTCATTGCGTAATCGATAAAGGAGGACTTCATCTCCTCGGTGATGTTAACCTGTACTTCCGTCAAAAGCCACCTCAGACATCAAGGTTCTTTACGTCCCTGGCGTGAGCTTCGATGAACTCCCTTCTCGGCTCCACCTGATCGCCCATGAGAATGGTGAATATTCGATCTGCTTCCACTGCGTCCTCAAGGGTGACCTTCAACATGGTCCTCTTCTCGGGGTTCATGGTCGTCTCCCAAAGCTGCTCAGGGTTCATTTCTCCCAGGCCCTTGTACCTCTGGATGGTCGGCTTTGCCAGGGTTTTTACCATCCGGTTCAGCTCATCGTCCGAATAGGCGTAGTTGACCTGCTTCCCCTTCTTGACCTGATAGAGAGGAGGTTGAGCGATGTAGATGTAGCCCGCGTCGATGAGAGGCTTCATGTACCTGTAAAAGAAGGTCAATATTAAGGTCCGAATGTGCGAGCCGTCCACATCGGCATCTGTCATTATTACCACCTTGTGGTACCTTGCCTTCACGATATCGAACTCGTCTCCAATCCCTGTTCCTAGGGCCACGATCATGTTCCTGATCTCGTTGTTCTTGAGGATCTTGTCCAGCCTGGCGCGCTCAACGTTCAGGATCTTTCCACGCAGCGGCAATATGGCCTGGAAGTGCCTGTTCCTTCCCTGCTTAGCCGAGCCGCCTGCAGATTCGCCCTCCACGATGTAGATCTCGCATTTTGAGGGGTCTTTGTCTGAGCAGTCGGCGAGCTTTCCTGGCAAGCCTCCAGATCCCAGGGCGTTCTTTCTTCGGGTCAGCTCTTTGGCTTTTCTTGCGGCCTCGCGTGCGCGCAAAGCTTCGGCCGCCTTCTCCACAATGGTCATGGCCGCCTGGCGGTTTTCCTCGAAATACTCAGTCAAGCCTTCAGAGACCAAGGACTCTATTATGCCCCGTATAGCGCTGTTCCCCAACCTAGTCTTGGTCTGGCCCTCGAACTGTGGATCGGGAAGCTTGACACTTATGACTGCCACTAGGCCCTCTCTGAGATCCTCGCCGCCCAGTTTGGTCTCGTTCTTAAGGAGTTTGTTGACTCGGGCGTACTCGTTTACAGTCTTTGTCAGGGCCGCCCGGAAGCCCATGAGGTGGGTACCGCCTTCCCGGGTGTTGATGTTGTTGGCATAGGAGAAGATGTTCTCGTTATAGGAGTTGTTGTACTGCAGCGCCACTTCGACCTGCGTTCCGTTCTTGCTGCGGGAGAAGTAGACTGGAGGTTTGTGCAGCGCTTCTTTGTTGGTATTGAGGTATTCCACAAAGGATACTATGCCGCCTTCGTAGCGGAAGTCGTTCTCTTTGTCAGTCCGTTCGTCCTTTATGGTTATCTTCAGGCCGCGGTTGAGAAAGGCCAGTTCCCTCAGCCGGGAAGAAAGCGTATCGAAGTTGTACTCGGTCTCCTCGAAGATCGAGGCATCGGGCTTGAAGGTAACTGTGGTGCCCGTGTGTTCCGAATCTCCCCTGACCTCGACTTCGGAGGCAACGTTGCCGTGTTCGTACCTCTGCCAGTAGATTCGGCGGTTCCTCCTGACCTCTACTTCCATCCATTCCGAGAGGGCGTTGACAACAGAGACTCCCACGCCGTGCAGCCCGCCGGAGAAACTGTAGGACTCGTGATCGAACTTGCCACCTGCGTGTAGCATGGTCATGACGATCTCCAGGGCTGGACGGTTGTACTGGGGATGGATGTCCACAGGGATTCCTCGGCCGTTATCTTTGACCGAGACGCTACCATCCTGGCGAATGCTGACGTTTACTTCAGTGCAGTAGCCGGCCATGGCCTCGTCTATGCTGTTGTCCACTACCTCGTACACAAGATGGTGAAGGCCCAGGGTGTCAGTGGACCCGATGTACATGGACGGCCTGCGCCTAACAGCCTCTAGGCCTTCCAGGACCTGAATCTGGCTTGCGTCATAGCCTGTTGCATCGCTCAAAACTGATTAAACCTCCTGAATAATTAGGACCGTAATGAAATAACTTGAGCGCATATAAGCTTTTCCCCTTTAGATATCTTAGATAATATTTACATTTCATCATATTTAACTTGTCGGTCGAAGTTGAACATTGTTCAATAAAACGCAGAAACCACTAACTTAGATAATTCAATAATTTTTTCGGATAGTTTAATTAGAATTATCAAAATCAGAGTTATTGTCTCAAAAAATTTATATAGATTGCGCTTGATAATCGACTTCCCAAGTTTGGCATCTAATGCTCTCAAAAGCACAAAGTATTAACACAAGAACAAAATGGAATTCATGGAGGGGGAATTGAATGGTATTTGGAATGACAATGATAAAGGTCAAGCCTAGTCAAGACAGGATTGCTTATCAGACGATCCAATCAATAAAAGGAGTAAAAGAGATCTACAGGATCTTCGGTGAGTACAGCTTTTTCCTGATCATGGACGCCTACCTGAGTAGGGATCTGGACAAAATTGTCGATGAGATTCGCATGACAGAGGATGTAGTTGAAATCCGGCCCGTTCTAGTCACGGCAGACAGTGATCTAGCTGGCCTAAGGCTTTCTGAGTCGGAAGAGTCGGCACTTAGTTGAGATAGATCTTGCTGGGCAGTACTCTTAATCTATGATGATAAGCATAATTAAAATCGAATGTCAGCAATTAAACAGGTTTATTCATCAGCAGGAACGAATTTAGTGCCGTAGTATATTATGCCCCTGTCTCCTTCCTTTCCAAGAATCCTGAAGACCGGCCGAACACGCATTCCTATCTTGACTTCGTTCGCTGAGGCGACTATCTGTCCGGTGAGCCTGGGACCTTCATCCAAACGGATGATGGCCAGATTGTAAGGCGTCTGTCTATCGAAATCCTCAGTGGCGGTGTAAATCGTAGTAAAGGTAACGACCGTGCCCGTTCCCTTGAACTTGTACTCCTCCATATGGGTCCCCCTTCGGCAGTTGGGACAGACGTTTCTTGGCGGGAAGTAGTACTCACCGCAGGTGGTGCACTGGGTTCCTATCAGGCTGTACCTCTGGGGTATGCACCTCCAGAACCGGGGAGCTTGAGTTGTGGACATCTCACCTCGACATTATGTGGACGACGGCTGTTCCGCCCGATCCTCCCACGTTGTGGGCCAGCCCGAACACGGCATCGTCCACCTGGCGTTTCCCTGCCTCTCCGCGAAGCTGGAGGGCTATCTCATAAGCCTGCTTTATTCCTGTGGCTCCCACCGGGTGGCCGCATGCTTTCAGTCCGCCGGAAGTGTTTATGGGCAGTCTGCCGCCCAAGGCTGTGATGCCCTCCTCTGCGGCCTTGCCGCCGCAGCCCTTCTCCACAAAACCAAGGTCCTCGATGGCCAGAATCTCCCCAATGGTGAAGCAGTCGTGTACCTCTGCGACATCGATATCCTTTGGCTCTATTCCCGCCTGGCCGAAGGCCGAGTGGGCGGCATGAACGGTGGCATCCAAGGTGGTTATATCTCTCCGGTCGTGTAGAGCTAGGGTGTCGCTGGCCTGGCCGCTACCCATAATCCGCACGGGCGTGTCTGCGAACTTCCTGGCAATATCAGTTGGAGCCAGGACTACGGCTGCTGCCCCATCGGATATGGGTGAGCAATCCAGAACGTGCAGAGGATCTGACACCATGGGTGACCTGTCCACGTCGTCGAGGGTGATTTCCATCTGGTATTGAGCTATGGGGTTGAGACAGCCATGGTGATGGTTCTTTACCGCCACCTGGGCCATCTGGTCGTGAGTTGTCCCGTACCTCCTCATGTGCAGCCTGGCCATCATGGCGTACAGGGCTGGGAATGTGGCCCCAAAAAAACACTCCCACTCGCGGTCAGCCGCTGAGGCCAGGGCGTCGGCGGCCGTGCCGCTGGAGACATCGGTCATCTTCTCTACCCCGGCTGCTATCACTATGTCGTGGTAGCCGCTGGCAACCGCCAGGACTCCTTGGCGCAGCGCCAGGCCGCCTGATGCACAGGCAGCTTCTACTCTGGTGCTAGGTATGTGCAGCCTTGAGAGTCCGGCGCAATCGGCGATCAGGGCTCCTATGTGCTCCTGCTCGACGAAGCGTCCGCCGCTCATGTTTCCCACATACAGGGCGTCTATTTGCTCCCCAATCAGGTTAGAGTCGTCTATAGCCAGGACTCCTGCCTCTGCTACCATATCCCGGAGAGAAACGTCCCAGCGCTCTCCGAACTTGGTGCATCCCACACCGATGATGGATACTGATCTCATAGTTTCAGCTTGCCCTTGTGCTTGGCGTACATGGCATAGTCAAGGTACTGAGCCTTGGCTATGTAGTCCCTGACCGATGGAGCCCCAGGCCTGATATCCTCTATCTTGTCTTTGACACTGATGCTGAAGGCGTCTGAACCTGCACCTGAGCCAAAACTGGTGACGAAGATCCGCTCTCCTGGTTTGGCCACGTCCAAAGTAGCGGCAAGGCCGATCAGACATGAGCCTGAGTAGGTGTTTCCGATAAATGGGACGACCAACCCTGGCTCTATCTGCTCTTTAGAAAAGCCGAGCTTGCGGGCTACTCGGACGGGGAACTTCCCATTGGGTTGGTGAAAGACAGCGTAGTCGTAGTCCTTGGGCGTTGTTCCAAGTTGCTCCATCAGGCCGTTAGCAGCACTGGTCACATGCTTGAAGTAGGCGGGCTCCCCTGTAAACCGGCCGCCGTGCTCAGGATAGGGCATTCCCTCCCGCCTCCAGAAGTCCGGGGTGTCTGTTGTGAAGGAGTATATTGCCTCTATCTCTGCAGCCAGGTCTTTGTTGCCGATGATGTAGGCGGCGCCACCTGCTGCTGCCGTGTACTCCAGCATATCGCCTGGAGCGCCCTGGCTCACGTCCGTGCCTATCGCTATTCCCAGGTCGATCAGGTTGGAGCCGACTAATCCGAGGCAAGCTTGGATGGCCGCAGTCCCGGCCTTGCATGCAAACTCGAAATCAGCCGCGGTAAAAGAAGAAGAAGTGCAAATCGCTTCGCCAACGATCGTCCCCGTGGGCTTGACAGCATAGGGATGGCTCTCGGAACCGGTGTAGATTGCGCCGACACGTCGGGGATCTATGCCAGCCCTCATAATGGCGTTCCTGGCGGCCTCTACTGCGAAAGTTACTGCATCCTCGTCCATGTCGGGCACTGACTTCTCGTAGACGCGCAGGCTCTCAGCGATGTTGTCTCCATCGCCCCACACTCGGGCGATCTCATCCACTCGTATCCGGTACTTAGGGATGTAGACACCATAGCTGACTATACCAGAGGGCAAAGAGACTCACCTTTTGTTCAAGATTGTGGTGATCTCTTCTGAAGATATAGGTGTCGTTAAAAGAGGTATGTTCTCAATCTCGGCAATCTTTAACGCTACTGGGTCGACGTCCGAGGCATTGAGTCCCTGGAGGATGACTGCCCCGGGTTTGAGGTTTGTCACTCTGACCGCCACCATCGAGGACTTGCCCGAGGTGACCCCAGTGAATATCAGGGCCCTGGCTGTGCTTCGACCGTAGATCTTCTGAAATTGATCCGGAAGAAGCTCAATTATCGCCTTTGCGCTGTCTATTATGGTGTAGCCGTAGATCGAGATATCAGTGTTGCCGAAGACGACAGAAGCGCTGATCTTGTCCATGAAGTCAGAGAGGGTTACAGGCTCCGGATACTCGCAGATACAGCAGATGGCGTCCATTCCGAAGATCTCCCCGAACATGGTTTGATAGGCTCGCATGACGGTGCAGCCACGAAGCTCGTCTATCTTCAGCAGTGCATCTATTATCTTGCTAACAATCATTATTCCTGGGGATCTTCGCCTACCGCTCTCGTAGTCGGAGATGACTGATGGAGATATCCCCAGATGGTTGGATAGATCGGTTTGAGTTATGCCAAAATTTCTCCGCCATTTTCTCAGAGTTTCGCCGGGACTCGGCGATAGAGTAATCTCTCCGGCAATCTTCTCTGCTAGAAACCCTCGGGGATTGGAGATCTCTCTCCCAGAATTCATAATCAATGACTGGTCAAACTAGGATATAAAGCTAACGAAAATCAATTCGGCATTTAACGTAAGCCATTCGTAAAAAAGAAGGATGCGTCGACCGGGATTCGAACCCGGGTTGTAGGCTTGCTTCGCAAATGCATGGAAGGCCCAAGTCATAACCACTAGACCATCGACGCCCGCCCCATAACTGAAACTCGTTGAACTTAACTGTTTCGATTGAGAGCAGTTATTTGCCCGTCTGGGGAAGACACTACCAGCGGAGCAAAGCCGACTACTGTTAACAAAACTACGCCGAACTCATCAGATAGCTTCATATACCGGACAGGCAGCGAGAGGGCGAAGAGAAGCGATGATGAACGTCTTGATAACTGCGATCTGGCTGATGTTGCCCGCTTATCTGCCCAACAACTTCGCAGCGCTCTTCGGCGGCGGCACGCCTCTGGACTTCGGCCAGCGGTTCAACGACGGCCGTCGCATCATGGGGGATGGCAAGACATACAGGGGAACAGCCGCTGGTACAGTATGTGGGTTTCTGGTGGGACTGGCCCTGAACGCAGTCGCTTCGAGCCTCGGGTTGTCGTCGTTTGGATCAGGACTCGAGCAGTTTCTTGTCCTGGGGAGTTTGTCCCTAGGAGCGATGCTGGGAGACATCGTGGCCAGCTTCTTCAAGCGGAGGCTGGGAATGAAACGAGGAGCCCAGTTCTTTGTTATCGACCAGCTAGACTTCGTATTCGGGGCTTGGATACTGACGGCGATCCTGGATCCATCTTGGTTCTGGAATAACTTCACTCCAACTATCATCGTTGTAGTCCTGATAATAACTCCAGTGCTCCACCGGGTTACGAACATCATAGGCTATCGGATCGGAGCCAAGAGGGAACCCTGGTAACGCCTTCATCGGACAATGCGTCGTGGCTCTTTTCAGCAGACGGAATTTATCAGACTCTTTTTCTCACTACCATTGCCTTTTAACCAATTATCGGTAAGCTGGAGCCTTTCGCGAAAGCTTTATAAGTTTAGGTAATTGATAAGTGGAGCGTCATAGCCAATTTTATCGGGGAAAAAAATAAGAAATTGGCGAAAAAAGAAAAGGAGGAGAAATATGGACGCATTTAGCATGGGACTCGTAGGAGCCGTTGGTGCCCTTGCGACGATCTGTGGTGCCTCCGAGGATATCGATTCTGATATTGGTTCTCAGAGCAACCCCAACTCGCAGGTCCAGCTAGCTGCCCAGGTTGGAAATCCGCACAGGATTTACAACAAGGCCATCGCAGGCGAGCCCCCATCGAACGCTCTATGGTGCACATGCGCAGCGGTCGTTGCTTACGTTCTCATTGGCACCTACCACATGCCAGCACTTTTGTCGATTGCAGCCGGTGCGGCATTTGCAGCCCTAGTCGACGGAGTAATGTCTACCAGCGCTTACTTTGGCCGTAGCGCCAGCCAGGCCAGGTTCAACCAGTGGATCTACCTGGATATTGTAAGGTATACGACTACATCAATCATGGCTCACGTCTGGATCACGTCATTCTGTGTCACAACGATTGCCTACATCCAGATCTACATGCTGACGCCTCACCATCCGTTCCCACTGCCTGTCATCGCTCTTATCTGGGGAATAACAGTCGGTGCCATCGGTTCGTCAGTGGGTGATATCCACTACGGCGGTGAGCGTGAGTTCCAATGGAGGCTTTTCGGTCAGGGTCTCAACACTATGCTTTCCGGACAGATCGTCAGGAAGGCAGAGGCGGGTCTCCGAAACAGCATTGACAACGCCTGGTTCTGCGCCAAGTTCGGCGGTCCGTGCACAGGCTTAGGAATGTTCCTAACGGTGTTCCTAGACAACTGGAGAACAACGGTCTTTGACCCCATCACTCAGGCACCTTACGCCATCGCGATGGGATGTATCTTCATAATCTTCATGAACATCTATAACTTCTATCTGGAAGTCTCCGCTAGGAGAAAGTATGGGCCGTATCCAGGCTACAAGGGGGACATACCCGCATGATATTTGATGCTAATACAATCGTCTACATGCTGGAGATAATAGTAGGAAGTCTCCTAGTAAGCGTGGGCGTACACTTCGTTCCTGTGGGCGGCGCTCCAGCAGCAATGGCGCAGGCCACAGGTATCGGTACAGGTACAGTTACCCTAGCAGCAGGCTCGGGACTTACTGGTCTGCTATCTGCCGGCCTCATGATGTCCGTGACGGACAACATCTGGCCGATCCTTGCCTCGGGTGCCATTGGCTCCATGATCATGATGGACGCCACGATGCTAACGGGCGACTTCATCTACTCCTATGCTGTGGGCTGTCCATACGCTTCAGCCAAAGTCAACTACGACCCCATAACAGGGTTCTCCCAGCCGCCCTATGTGGCTCCAGGAACTGTTGGCCAGGGCATCCCCACGGTCTGCTTCGTGACAGGGACCATCGGTGCGCTCTTCGGCGGAGTCGGCGGTGCAATGATCTACTTCCCTTGCAACATGATCAGCCACAACCCGGCACAGAGTGCCATCTTCACAATAGGGATCTTCTTCGTGCAAGCGGTGATACCATCTTGGAACATTCAGGGAACTATTGAGGGATTCCACGACCCCAAGTTCAAGAAGTGGCCTTTGGCCTATAAGGCAAGCCTGATCGCTGGCATCCTTCTTGCAGTCATGACTGTGATGATCCAGCCAATAGGAGGCGCTTAAGGATGACCGAAAAACTTAGGAGATTTAAGCTTGAGCCTAAGCAGCTTAGGATCTACGGCATAGGCGGGGCCATAGTAGGAATATACCTCGCATATTTCCTGAATGCTGCGACTGGGACGAACGTATTCTCCTTCATTGGATCCCTGGCAGCTATCGGTGGAGTGCTGTGGGGCGCTAACGCCATCCGCAGGATCTGTTCCTACGGTCTAGGAACTGGTGTACCCGCCATGGGAATGCTGGCCCTGGGAATGGCATCTGTAGCTTCCCTGTTCGGCCTGAACATCGCAGAGCAGATCGGAGTTGGCGTATTAGGTCCAATCATAGCCCTAGTGTATGCGGTTATATTCGGTTATATCATCGGATTACTCTGCAACAGGGTGATGCACTTCAACATACCCATAATGGAAGAAGGAATGATGGACATATCTGGTGCGGGAACCCTGGCCATCTTGGGCTGGTCTATTACCATGGCTGGAACCCTTTCCTATAGCGTCGTAGTCAAGGACGTCTTCAACACTGGCTTCTTGGCTATAATCTTCATCCTGGGTGGTATGGCGATATTCCATCCGTTCAACGCTAACCTGGGACCGGATGAGAAGCAGGACAGGACTCTGGTCGACGGCCTGATGGTCGCCGGAGTAGCCATGGTTGCCTTGGGCATATGCTCTCTAGCGACACTAGGACTTTCCGCAGCTCTGGTGACGATTGTAGTGGGCTTCGCAGTCTGGTACTACAACTATGTCTGGTACTTCAGGCTGGCCAAGGCAGATGCAGCAGCAGTGGTCGGAACAGGGCTTCTGCCGCCGAGCGTGCAATAAGGAGGTCTGTTGATGGGAATAGTTAGAGTATCGGATGAACTGGGTCTCCTCTTTGATCCGCTCAAGGGAACTATAGCTGAGACGAGAGAGGACGTAATACAATACGCCCTGGACCCATTGTATCCCAGGATAGAGAGATTGGATCATATAGCCGACGACTTGGTGAATCAGCTAGCTCCGGACGCTGAGCTAATGGAATCCTATGCCCACCGTGGAAAGGCTTCCTACATAGGTGGCCTCTACACCAACATCTGGATGGGCACAATCATAGGAATGCTCTTTGCCTTCGTAGTGCTGGTCAGCTCTGCGTTCACGCACCCGGGCGGCATAGAGGCAATCAAAGCCGCGCTTAAGGTAGCAGGAGGGCCCTAGATATGGCTCTTAAGAAAAAACCAAGCGAGCCGTGGCCATTGATCACAGGCGAGTACAATACAGGAAACCCGGAGAGCCCTGTTGCTGTCTGTACAAGCGGGTCTCACCTGAAGTTTGAACAGCTAATTGAGGCTGGTGCGGCTCTGGCTGGACCGTGTAAGACTGAAAACATCGGCATAGAGAAGATGACTGCCAATCTGGTCTCCAACCCGAACATCAGGTATCTGATAGTCACAGGAATGGAGGTCAAGGGGCACATCACCGGTCAGGCTGTGGAGTCATTCCTCAAGAACGGAATAGATAAAGAAGGAAAGATCGTCGGTGCCAAGGGAGCCATTCCCTTTATCCAGAATCTGAACGAGGAGGCTATTGAGCGTATCCGCGCCCAGGTCGAGCCGGTCATGATGATGGACACTGAGGACATGGGAGCCATTTCTGCCAAGATCAAGGAGCTGATCTCCAAGGATCCGGGAGCCCTAGATGTCGATCCCATGAGGATCGAGATCAAGGTCGCAGGAGAAGAAGAAGTCACTCACGGACCAAGGCCCCTGGCAGCCGAGGTCTCCGAGATCAGGTCTAGGATGCGCCTTGAGGACGAGATGGTGACCATCACCGGTCTACTAAATAAGCTCCAGGCAGGCATCTACGCCGGAAAGATTGAGGGAATTGCCCTAGGAATGACCATCGTCCTGGTCCTCTTCGGTATTATCTTGAAGATGACCGCTATGGGAGGGAAGTAGAATGGCAGAAGAGAAAGAGATAATTTTCGGCCAGGGACTACCCACGGTTGCAGATCCTTCAGCCCATGACATGGCAATGATCCAAGATCTAGTGGATGATATTAAGTGGAAAGCCCAGCTTCTGGCGAGGGAAACCAAGCTGAGCTCGGGTGTTCTAGCCACAACGTCCATGGGGTTTGCCATAGGGTTCCTGATCGCCGTGATAATGATGATCGGGCCATTCTTCATATTCAAAGGAGGGCTTTGAGCTATGGCTAACGAAGGAAACCAGGCAGTACCTGTTGCCGTTGTCGATCCCGTTCAGTTCTCTGAGCTGATGGCCAGGATGGACAAGATAGAAGAGAAGATTGAATTCTACTCGGCCGAGAAGTTCATGAGGGCAGGGAAGTCCATCGGCAGGGACATGGGCGCAGCCTATGGTGTCTGCGCTGGATTGATCCTGATACTGGCATATATTATATTCAATTATGCCCACAACTGGACGCCCGTATTGAGATAAGTAGTGGCCATGACGTAGGTGATTTGAATGTTCAAGTTCGATAAGAAGCAAGAGGTATTTGATTTCGGCAAGTTCATGGTGGGAGGCCAGCCCGGAGAGTATCCCACATGCTGCATAGGCACCATGTTCTATGCCAGACACAAGATAGTGTCCGACCCGGAGCATGGAGTCTTCGACAAGGATGCGGCAGAGAAACTCTGGAACAAGCAGGCAGAGATGAGCGACATTACAGGCAACTCCTGCATGAACCAGATTGTAGCTGAGAGCAACGAGGCCATGCAGAAGGAGATCGATTGGTTCGTCGGGTTGTCCGACTATCCGTTCCTCATCGACTCTTCGGCACCCGATGTGCGGGCCTTCGGAGTCAAGTATGCGACGGAGATCGGTGTGGCCGACAGGGCAATCCACAACTCCATAAACGCATCCATTACTCCCGAAGAGCTGCAGGCGGTCAAGGATAGCGATCTGAACGCTGCCATCGTCCTAGCCTTCAACGCCATGGAGGCTGGAACCCAAGGCAAGATGAATATCTTGACAAAGGCCGCGGGCGGTGCCAAGAAGGGCATGCTGGAGTACGCCAAAGAGTGCGGTATTACCAGACCCCTGATAGACACTGCTGCAATGCCTCTGGGCGCCGGCTCAGGCGCGACAGTTCGTGCCTGCATAGCCGTCAAGGCCATACTGGGCCTGCCTGTTGGCGGCGGATTCCACAACGGTGCATCCGCTTGGGACTGGATGAAGAAGTGGAAGAAGGAGCACAAGGAAGCCTTTGCCCCAGTGGACATCGGGTCCAACCTGGTGGCGGGCATCGTAGGTGCTGACTACTACCTCTACGGTCCAATCGAGAACGCACCCATGATCTTCCCGGCTGCAGCGATGGTGGACATCATGAAGGCAGAGTCCGCCAAAGAGCTCGGCCTGAAAGTCTTGGCCGAGAACCATCCCATAACCAAGACGCTTTAAGCGTCTTTTTTCTTTCTTTTTTGAGGTATCATTGCCTACAGTCCAGGTAAAGACTGTTTTTGGCGACGTTAAGTTCCAGTGCCAGAGGTGCGGGTCCTGCTGTCATCACCGGCGACCAATAGAGTTTGACGACCTCGTTCCAATGGACCGATTGGCGGAGTTCTGGGAGAAGTCAAACCTGATTTATCTGACCGATAAGGACATCCACGATATCAGCGGTAGGTCGCGCAAAACGGCTGATGAGTTCGTAGATACCCTATTCGAGTACAATGGCGATGGCGTTCGGGTCGAAGATAGCGGCAAAAAAATAATCCTGGATCTTCCGGTCATGAAGTCAAAAGAGGATACGACCTGTGTGTTCTATGAAGATGGCTGTTCTGTGTATTCTGTGCGTCCCAAGGCTTGTCGGCTATTTCCCTTTCGAGTGGAGGAAGAGACAACTTCAAAAGGGGACATACTGCTCAATATAAGCTACAATCCAACCTGCCCCGGCATAGGGAAAGGTGCATCTTTCGACAAAAAACGGCTAGAGAAGCTTGTAGTTGATCAATTCCTGCAGAGGACGGAGTCGATATTTCCCAGAATTCAGAAGCTTGTCGCGGAAGGTAAGATCGATCGGTGCGCGAAGATATACAGAACTCTGCCGGGAAGAAAAGCTTCATCCGGCCGAGCAACAATCCTGGCGAAAACTAATTCAGAAGAATAACGATAGCAATAGACAGTGGTGCGATGATTTGGCCGATTGAATTACACTTGGTTCTCAGCAGTCTCAGCAGTCGAGCGCCCCGGTCGGGCCCAATGTCCAGTAAAGTTTTTCTTCTAAAGAGTTATAGTGAATCTGAGGCACGGGGTAGGCTACCTCAGAGCCTTAAAAGGAGGTTATCATAATGCAGAAGAGCGATGCAATGTTGCAGCACGAGAAGCAGATCGAGTTCGTACTGGCGCACAATCCGAAGGGCTCCAACGACGACGTGATGCATATAGAGGTTAGGAACTATGTCGTCGCGGTGGCCGCGATCTTATTTGTCGTTATTGCTGCCATTTCAATGATGCATTAGACATGGTTGCCAGCAGTAGGGCCTGCTGGCATTCGTCTAACCATAAGAATCCAACTGGGTGTGTTAAAATCGGCCGCACTTTTCTATAATCATTAATAATTAAGCACATCCTTGGATAATTTATTCAGAAGACACGGTCTACTTAAAGATATGCAGCATAAAGTTTATCTCCATCCTGATACAAAGACAAATTATCACATTCAATCTAATCGTCCCGGAGGTGAAAAGAGATGGACAGCTTTACGTCTCAAATAGTCGCCGTCGTTGTCTTCGGCGTGATCATAACCGTATTGCCCGGACTCATCAACAAGTGGTCTGACAGCAGGTCACAGGTAAGGTAAGTCATTTTTATCCGGTCCTGGTAAAATCCAGGATCTTTCTAATTATATTAATCGCATCCTGCATTTCTTGTCGTAATGAGGAAATCTGATGTTTGTGCAGACGTTTTCTCTTGACGACTCCGTAAGGGTAATCATAAGCAGGTCCAAGCGATCGTTATGCCTAAAGGGGCAGAATTATTTTCGGCCCCAGTTATTGTTTCCTGGACTTGGACTTGAGCATCTTAGCGCCTTCGCTTGTTCTTACAGCAAGGACCTCGGACTCCAGTTCAGCTACTAACTTTCCCAGTGACGTAGTCGTGACTTCCTCTCCGCCCTAAAGAGCGGAGCTTCCTACTTCATTGATCGGCTGATTCTTTGCCGTATCTCTGTAGGCTCTTCCCCTCAGTCCGAGGGTGCGTATGTTCAGGCTGGCGTTAAGATCCCTATCTAGTTCTAAC
>JBGQAL010000187.1:0-4681 GCA_041494285.1 Methanotrichaceae archaeon | reverse complement strand
GATCTCTGCGTCCGGGCCCTTAATGAGCGCAAACAAAGGTTTGGGGGCTGGCGAGGGTTGTCCTCGCAGACCTCATGATGAGCCAACCTTCCCAAAATCGATAAAGCCTTTCTCGACATCTACCGATAGCAGTTGCACGCGAATCCGGTCGCCGACATCAATGCCTTGGTACCCGATTTTCAGCCTTCCTTCAATCGGCATTTTAAGAAGTCGGACCCAAGTACCTTTCGTAGATGCACCCGTAACCATAGAATCGAACTGCTCTCCGATTCTAGATTTAAGAAGAAGCCCTGCAGCGGATTTGCCAACCTGCCGCTCAACCTTTTCAGCTGCATCCTCTTGTTTCGTGCAATGAGTCGCCAGATCGGCTAGCTCATCATTGCTGTAAGGCGTTGGTCTTGCGTCGATTGCTGCTTTGATCAAACGTTGAGTGATCAGATCCGGATACCGACGGTTCGGAGCAGTGGAATGAGTGTAATCCTTGACGGCGAGTCCAAAGTGTCCCACGACATTTTCTCCGGGAAGTTCCGCAACATATTCACCTGATCCTAATAGCTTGATCACGGCGAGAGATAGGTCCGGAAATCGAAGGGGATCGGCTTTTTTCTCCGTCGTCAGAAACCACTCCAATGCTTTTGAATCTGGATTTTTGGGAAGCTTGAATGCGTGCTGCGCTGCAAGCTCTACGATTCGTTCCCATCGTTTGGGAGAGCGGACTACACGGCGAATTGATGGAAATTTTTTGGAAGAGAGATACCGGACGGTCACGCCATTTGCCGCTATCATGAAATCCTCAATAATGTCCTTAGCAGGGTTTTTTTCTTCCACTTGCAGGTCGAGGATAGAATCGCCTTCAAATATCGGTTTGGCTTCGATGGTTTCAAGACAAAGCGCCCCTTTGATATGCCGAAGAATCTTCATACTTTGTGCGGCCTTGTCCTGCAAGCGCAGATTCTCAGCCAATCCTTTTACGGCTGCAATCTCCAATGGCACATCTATGCTCCCTTCCAGCCACGCAGCAACGCGGTTATAAGCAAGCTTTGCATGATTGCGGACAATCGCACGGTAGACATCCGAATCTTGAACTGATCCGTCCGCCCTAACAATCATCTCAATGACAATAGCCAGACGATCCTGATTGAGATTCAACGACGTGAGGTTGGTGGAAAGCTTTTCTGGGAGCATTGGAAACATCTGGCCTGGAGTATAAACTGATGTTGTGTTGTGGCGCGCTTGTTCGTCGATGGCTGATCCCTTTTTAACGAGTGAGTCTACGTCTGCCACCGCGACTCTAATCTTTACCGTGTCGCCTGGCATCGCTTCGGCTACGGTTAGCTGGTCGAGGTCGCGGGAGTCATCATTATCGATGGAAGACCAGAGGAGATCTCTTAAATCGCGTGCATTCACGCTTTCGATTGTTGACGGCGATCGAATCTTGTTGAGTTCTGCAAGTGCTTCGGCAGAAAAGTACGGGAGCAAGCCTCTGTCAAGCATTGCCCTCTTTGCGATGTCCTGTAAGATCGCACGATCCTGATTGTCATTCGAGGATGTCATTCTTTCCATCATTGCAGAGATCGCAGATATTCTTTATCATTGCTAAGACTTCGGATGATTATGAACAACCCTCGGTCTGCGCGTTCCTTAATTGATTTATCCCGCTTTCATATCTCTATTTCCCTCTTTTAACTTTATTTCTGGTCGTTCTTCTTCTATTTCCAGGCAAAAATTGACAGATCACGCTACTTTATGCCATACCAGCCCGCCTCAAGCGGATGCTCATTACGTGCTTCGGCTATACCGGCTACAGGAACGCCAAGTTCGGCCAGATCCAAATCCACGAGAGGTCTACAGGAGGTACCTGGACGAGCTGGGCGGTGCCGACATCAAGGAGCTGGCCATTCACAGCAGGGTCAGCAGGCTGAACTATTCCCGGAGATGTGCCGAGGCCTCGGCTGTCCAGGCTCACGTTAAGCAAGGGATTCCGTTGGCTCCTGGCATGGAGATAGGCTACGTGATTAGAGATGCTCGCAGGTGGGAGGTGGATCCAGAGAGAACTGCATCAAAGTTCGATGCTGGGTACTATCAAGGGCTGCTGGAGAAGGCTTGGGGAGAGGCGGCGTTTGTGTTCGATAAGATTCAAAGGTAGCTCCATAGCCCAACAAATTTTGGAAGCTAAACTAGAAAAATAGTTGAATCCTTAGCTGAGGCTGAGATTGACCAGGCTAGGGCCTGTAGATCTCCTAAGTCAGGTGTGCTAGTTCGTCCTCCAGCTCCTTGATATACTTGTCAAGCTGTCTGATTTTATTCTGTAAGATCTGGTTCTTTTCATCAGATATCCTATGCTTGCTTTCAAATGACGCCTTTAGCGTATCGTCACAGGTTCTTAGTCTGTCCTTAAGCTCCTTGACCCTCTCCTCAAGAATCTGAACTTGCTCTCCAGGTGTCGACATGTTCATGACCTCTTAACTTCGATACTTTCCTTAATTTGTTTCCTTCAAACAATTAATATCTATCTGGAAGAGTATGGCTTCGAGGAGGTTCTTGGACTGCACGTTTTCTAAGTTAACTTCGCTCCGAGTTCTCCCTTTCAGCGATAATATTGATTGCTCCATTTAGAACACTAACTGGATCTCCGGATTGTCTGGTGCTGCGATTATTACATATCTTGATCTTTCTACGGTTAACTCATATCCTAAACTAGATGGTCAAGCCTAAACATATTGCCATTTTTTCGAGATTGATTTTCGAACTATAATCCCATGAAATCGAAATCAGAAAGATGTAAATATGATTAGACTATACTTATTTAGGATGATGTATATGGCTGCTGAAGAAAATATAAAGGCCACTATCGACGAACTTCAGAAAGTTCTGTCAGCAAATAACATAATTGGACAGCCCATAGAGATGGAAGATAAGATAATTGTTCCCATTACCAAGATGGGCATGGGCTTCGGAACCGGATCGAGCCAGTGCGGCGATAACAAAAAAGCTGGAGGAACATCTGGAGGAGCTGGAGGCGGAGTGGGCGTTTTTCCGGTAGCTGTAGTAATTGTCACCAAAGGAGTTGCAGGGCACGAAGGCGTCAAGGTGGTACCTCTGGGAACCCCGAATGCTCTGGCAGAGTCCCTGGGCGAGATAGCATCAGTGCTCATGGAAAGATTCAGCAGAAAGAAGGATTCCAGCGAAGAGAAGCAGGATAACCCACCTGCAGCATCAGTCGAGGTAAAGTAGGGCAATCCTTGATGCATCTCCTTCCAATCCTCGTAATCATTTTGCTAGTGACGGCAGGCTTCTTACTTGTCCCTTTCTACCTATCGTTTTATCTCAATCTAGAGGGTTTCTCTATTTGCGGGTGCTTCAAAGTGAAATGGTTCGGACTGATATTATATAAAAAAGATCTGCCTTTTCCAGGAGATACGGAGGATAGAAAGGGAGTGGAGAACAGAAAGAAACCTTTAGGCAAAATAAAGGCGATTGATAAGAATTCTGCGGATAGAGGATTTAAGCCCAATCATGCATGGTTCCCCAAAGACCTTCGTATTTTAATAGAAGCCATTCCGCCCTTTTTCCGGGTATTAGAGGGTCTGGCGGGGTTCATCCATGTCGAACATATATTATGCAAAGTCACGTTTGGACTTAACGATCCGGCAGATACTGCTGTCATATGCGGATATCTATGGGCATTGACTTCTGCAGTTTCGCTGCCAGGAACTCATATCCGAGTCGATCCTCATTTCGAAGGAGAGAGACTGGCTGGATCTCTGAAGGCAGAGATCAGGAGCAGGCTTCTTTGGTTCTTTGTTGCCTCCATTAATGCCCTAAGAGAGAAACCGATCAGGCGGCTGTTGAAAGAACTGCGTAGGGATGAGGCGATGTCCAGAAAAAGGCCCCAAATGGAGTGGCCTTTAAGAGATCCCTGGGGAAAAGGCAATGGAAACGCCATCGAGCTCTGAAATCGAAACCTGGATATCAATAGGAGACGTCATCGAGATATATCAGAGAGTGATTTATCCTGTAGCCAGGATCTCTGTCTTAAAAAGGTGCGGAGATATCTTAGGATGCTGGATAGCACCAGTAGCCGTATTGATAACCGAGACAGATAACGCTTATGCTATTTCGCTGACCGAGGAAGGGATAACACTGGATCAGCTTTTAGCAATGGAACCTTCACTGAATGAGATTGCGGGGAGGGCACATGGTGGGACGAGGTAGGCTATGGTAGTTGATCCCAAAAAGTGGTTTCTGAATTTCTTGCCAAACGGAGAGGGGCGTCCATGGGGAGATGGTACTTACATGGCCAAGAAGATTGGTAATCATGTGCCTTGGGATGAAAACTGCAAGGTCATCCCAATGATTGGCGGGTATGAGGCCATGTCCGCGATGAGGGAATCCCTAGAAGCTGCAATAGCTCAGGCCAAACAAGGCAAAAAAGGGCATGTATATATCGCTAATTGGCGACTTAGTCCCTTGAGAGACCTTTCAGAAGATAATCCTTGGATTACCCAAAATCGCCCCTGGAATGAGAGCGATTCTGCAAAAAATGATCAGACCGTGCTAGGATTAGTCCTGCGTCTAATGCAGGCCGGGATCATTGTTCGGATACTATTGTGGTTGCCGATTAAGGCTTCTACAGTCGCAGGGCTTGGCCCATTTATGAGCGATCACGTTTACATAGCCG
>JBGQAL010000164.1:0-5960 GCA_041494285.1 Methanotrichaceae archaeon | reverse complement strand
TTGGTGCCATGAATATAGAGCACCGAACACGAGACTTGAGGTATATCTTTGAGTCTCAGGGCGGTAATGTCAGCCCGCCAGACACGACACGACTTTTTGCGTAGTCGCAAGCCATGTCCTTCAGGGCATGGTAGTTGACGCAGGATCCGAGTCGAGTAGGTTTTATATCATAACGCCCATGAACATCTCATGGAGATCTGGCAGATTCTGATAATCTGTTTGCTATTGCTTCCGGCTTTCTATCTTGCCAACTACATTTTAGTTAAGAAGCTGGTCTGCCAGAAAAAGCAGCGAGAAGACCTGATGGAGCGGGCAGTTGCAATAAGCGTTGCCCGGAGGATGGCCTCCAGGAAAGACAAGTACAGCCCAAAGCCACGTTTTGGCTCTCGGCAGAGACGTTAAAGATCCGTCAAATCGATTCTTTCCGTTTCTCGACTACTCTTATATCAGCGATCTCTGTTGATGGATAGTTTCCTGTCTCGTCTTTCTCCATGTACTTGACCATGTCCCAAACATTGAGCAGGGCAGCAGATACCCCGGCCAATGCCTCCATCTCTACCCCAGTTTTGCCGACCGATGTCACTGTAACTGTGGCTCTGACTGCAGTCTGCTGGACATCGAAAATAACATCCGCAGCCGTTATGGGGATCTGATGGCAGAAGGGAATCAGTCGGGGGGTGTCCTTGACTGCCAGGATAGCCGCCACACGAGCGGTAGAGATTACATCGCCTTTCTTGACCCGGCAGGAACGTATAGCCTCCACGGTTGAATCCTTCAACCTGATCAGGCCTGTTGCCGTAGCTGTCCGATGGACCGGAGACTTGCCCGTTATATCCACCAATCCAAAGCCGTCTCTTATTTCCTCAATCTCCATCAGATCACAGCCTCATAGCCAGAGGGATCTTATCGATTACATCAGTGGCAACCATGCCGTAGTCCTTCTCGACGTAGACCAAGTCTCCCGCCCGCCCGTTGACGAAGGCGGCAGCCGTCGCCGCACGTAGAGCAGTGGTTCGTGCATAGAAGGCGGCGGTAACTCCAGCCAGCACATCCCCAGTGCCCCCCACGGTCATTCCAGGGTTCCCCGTTGTGTTTCCTCGAACCACCTCTCCATCAGTGATCAGGTCGACATGGCCCTTCAAGAGCACTACCAAACCTTTTTCTTTTGCATATCTCCTGGCTGGATCAACCCGCACCTTGTAATCGGGTCCGAGCAACTCGAGTGAGCTTATCCTCTTGAACTCACCGGCATGAGGCGTGACTATGCCCTTCAGAGGTAGCTCTGGCTGTAACGCATCCGCATCTACGACCGTCTTTTGGCACAGAGGGATTATCGCAGCAAGAGCCTGCCGGGTTTCGGAGTTGCGCCCCAGGCCCATGCCCATGACAACAACGTCGTGGCTGTCGATCAAATCCCTCAAAATGGGTATGTGTTCAGGAGAGAGATGGTCCCCTGATAGCTCTCTGACGATCAGGTTTGGAGAGTAGCCTGAGATGATCTTGGAAGCGCTCGCTGGAGTCGCTACAGTAACTATGTCAGCGCCAGCTCGTAGAGCTGCCAATGCAGTGAGAGCCGGCGCGCCGGTGTAAGGGCCGCCTCCGATCACGAGGATCCTGCCGCTGTCACCCTTGTGGCTGTCAGGAGACCTTGCGCCGACCAGCCGGAGGTCTCCTGGACCCACAAAGAACTCTGCACTGGCGGGAATGCCAATGTCCTCAACAATGACCTCGCCGACCATGCCAGGCTTGGGCTTATGAAAGGTGACTGTGAGGTCAGGCTTGACAACCTTTGAGGTCCCTAGACCGCTGGGAACGTCCACGGATATCACCGGCAGGGAAGCGGAGTTGATGACATCAATGGCAGCGCCCTCCAGTCCAATGATCGGTTCGCGCACACCAGTGCCGAAGATGGCGTCTATTATCAGGTCGTATTCGCCGAGGTTCATATCTCGAACGTCACTGATCTCTCTGGCATCGAAACCGAGCTTCTCAAGGATATTCCAGTTCCTCGTGGCTTCTTCAGTCGCGATATCTTTGGATCGGCCCAGCAGGAAAATAGTGACTTCAAATCCATCCAAGTGACGGGCGGCGGCAAAGGCGTCCCCACCATTGTTTCCCCTGCCGGCAACTATGACGATCTTTTTTCCTCGAGCCTTAGCCTTTGTCGCTCTTGCCAATGAGGCTCCGGCGTTCTCCATGAGCTGCAGAGGCAGAAGGCCGAAGTACTTGCAGTTGGCATCGATTGCTGCCATTTCCTCAGAAGATATCAGTTTCATGAAAAGTGGTATGCATGCGGACGAATAAAAGTTGTCGGACAAGAGCCCAGATTTTCTTTAGCTTCAAGAAGGGACATAAAAGGTTTAGATTAGCCATTACTGACAACTCATCATATTGAATGTTCAGGATAACTTCTACTAAACATGGTTTCATAGATTTTTATTAAGCATATTGACTGAACACTCGTACTGATAATTTGGGTGGCACAATGATACATCACATAGTTATGTTACGATTGGAAATAAGATATTTGTTACAGATATCAACATATTGAGACTGATATGGCTGAAGAAAGAAGGATTTGTCGCATGCAGCACATAATAATTACGGTATTGTTGGTTCTATTGATTGTTCCGTCGGCTATAGCAGGAAATACAATAGATCAGAGCAACTACGATCGGGCCGTCGGGAGAGCCATCTCTCAAAACGAATTGAATGTTGGAGTAATTTTTTGTGATAATGCTCACCTGGTGCAATCCAATTATCAGACCGCCATAGGATCAGGGATTAGGCAGGATTCTGAGAATTTGGCGATTATGCTCTGTGTAGATTGTGGTGTGCATATTGATCAGCCTCGAATTCCTGATTACAAGAGCCTGAAAGACAAAGTATATCTGGAAAGTAGCAGCACCTTTGGAAGTGAAGCTGACGTAGTGATAAATGAAGTCTTTTTAGGAAACAGCAGGCAATGGGTTGAGATATACAACAAAGGAAATTCTACAGAGGATCTTCGGGATTGGTGGCTTGCTAGTGGCACGGGAAAGGTAGTAGCCAGGATTCCTCAGGACATAATTTACGGGAAGTCCGTCATGGATCCCGGAGATTTTCTCGTGGTAAAAACTGGAAAGTTGGACAACGGAGGAGATGATCTGATCCTCCATGATCCGGAAGAGGATCAAATGGACTCAGTTGTCTATCCAAATGCAGGACCTCATCAAGGCCTCAGCTATGCCTGTATTCCAGACGGCTCAAGGAGCCTGGATTGGAGACAACCCACTATGGGATACCCCAATCTCCTTACGCAGACCTTGAATCTTTTGCCAATGGAGGGGCCATCTAAACCTTCAACAGAGGCTACGCTCCAAAACTCTCAGGCCTTAGTAATATCAGGAATGCCTATGCCTCTTGAAACCTTGCCAGTTTACAAATAAGCAAATCTAATGTTCGAAACTATCTAGATGACGCGGTCTCATTATTTCCAGGCGAAGCGGGCACGTTAGAATCCTCCATTTTCTTATGCACGACCCAATCTTGGTAGCTGTAGAGCATGGCATCGTAGCCCATCATGGTTAGGGCAAACCAGACTACTGATGCCTTTATGCCTGTCGCTGTAAATACCACAACAGGCTTTTCTTTAGTCAAATTCCCAAAAGCCTTTTCTAGGTCGGCATTTTCCTTAACCCGTTTACCATCTTGAACGTCATCATATGGGATGTTGATCGTTCCAGGTATAGATCCCGATTTGAAATCCTGAACCGGCCTGGCGTCAACGATCTGGGCATGTCCACTCTTTACATAACTGTAGTTGGCGAGGAGGCCCAATCTAGGGTTGGGCGTGTATGTCGTCCTTGGTCTGCTCAAAGGTTTCTTCGAAACAGGCAATCCGGCAGCAACCCAGGCATCCATCCCACCGTCTATTACCCTCACGTCATCGTGGCCTAGATATCGAAGCAACCAGTAGACAAAAGTCGCAGTGGAAGGGCCCCCTCCACACGGCATACACTCGCCGTATACGCCAATAGAATCGTTACGAGAGATCCCAACATACCCAAATATCTTGGCCAGATCCTGAATGGGCCTCAAAGTATTTGTATCATCCAAGAAATATGTATACGGTATATGAATTGCCCCATTGATATATGAATCGGGGTTCTCGCTCACGTCCAGTATTGTATACCTCTGATCGACCTCGGTAATAGGGAGAAGCATTTCGCTATTGAAATTTGAGGCGGTTACCAGATTTTGCGCGCTGGTGTTATTATGAGAGACTTGTCCGCTTAAAGAAGAAACACCAAAGAAGCCGCCGAATGAATCCTGAATCATTGTGCAAACAGTGCACTCGCCAAGCGCATTTGTGCCGATAAAAAACATGATTACTACGATTAGGGTGATGTTCGCGACCACGTGTTTTGTCTTTATGCAAGGAAGAGCAGCTCCGCGAACAGCGTGTTTCAATCTTGCCATATCAAGCTCCTTAGATAATTAATTTGTATGGTTCTCTTTCATTGTTCCAGGTCAAACTGTCATAAAAGTGGACGATCTTTAAGTTCTTATTACTTTTGCCGCATATATCAAGTTGGAGCTAGCTTCGAAAGATGATACAGGTCTAGGCCGTGATTCTAGGCCGTGATACTCGTGAAATTCTAAGGCTTATCTAGCTCTTGGAAGGGCAGGGTCCTCGTCATATTTTTAGCTCCTGCAAACCGAAAATATCTCTGATCATAGGATTTTGTACTTAAGTTGTTACCTTATGCATATTGCTTAATTGATATAATAAACCTAAATTCGTAATGTTGTTAAAGATAAATTGTCCATACGAATGTTTCGCTTTAATTTATCTTCAATAATTAGTATAGTTGACCAACTGGATCTAGATGCCTTTAGTAGGCATCTTCCGAGAAAAAGAGGAGGCAAATGAAATGAAATTAGTAATCGCGGCATTGATAGTAATGCTTGCGCTTGTATCGGGAGCAATGGCAACAAACACATTGGTGCAGACAAACACCGCCAACGGAGTTGGACAGACTGCCGGAGAAACCGCGGGGCCCGCATATTCTTCTCAATACGAGAGGAACTGTGCGGCCATATTAGGTGATAGTAACACAATTACACAAACCAACTCGCAGCAGTTTGTAGGATTTGGCACACACCAGATCTCTGAAAACGCTGTGGTGGCCGTCGGGACATCCAATACAGTTACGCAAGACAACCAAGCTTACGCCCCACAGTCTGCGACGATTATTGGAGCTGACCAGCCAGATTCTGAAGCCAATATAGCCCAGACCCAGGAGAACCTTCTATTAGTGGTCGGAGAACATAATGATGCTCATCAGACCAACTATGCCAATGCGGAAGAGAGCGTAGCCACCTGGAACCCGACTGTTTCCCAGGACCAGAATAACAACGCAGTCATTCTTGGAACCTACAACTCGCTGACCCAGTCCAACAATGCTGAAGCCAACAGTTACCCAGGATTGGCCGAGGCCGTTGAGGGCGCTGCATCCCCGTTCACCCAGACCCAGCACAACATAGCTATGATGATCGGCACAGGTGCCTCATTCACCGTACCTGACTTCGATCCAGTCATCAACGACATCGACTTCGAGCAGCCCTACGTCGGATTCCCGCTCGTTACAGTCCCCGTGTGCCATGATTGCGTGGCTGCTGACTTCAATTCCAAGCCGGACGAGGCCGCTGGCACCACTGCCGATAATCCCTGAATAAATAGCGAAACCTCAATGATGAAGGCGCAGTGCGCCTTCTATCCAATCTTTTTTCATTTCTTAATGATCTCTCAAAAAATCCTTATTACTTTGCCGTTATGCATTAAGTTGAGATCTAACACCAAAATGATTGCAGGTCTATGCCTGATCCTGGAGAAATTCTTGGGCTAAATCAAGCTCTTTTGAGATCATAGCTTGTTTGATTCTTCAGCTCCTGCAAGCCGAAAATATCTCTGATCG
>JBGQAL010000023.1:0-23680 GCA_041494285.1 Methanotrichaceae archaeon | reverse complement strand
ATTCGTGATGTTGATCATTTGAAAAATCTGATAAAGGAAAAATTTTACGAGTTCTCATCAAAACGTAGTTTTGCTGCAAATTGGATAGAAGTATTTCTTGACAATGAATTAAGTATAATCAGTTAGGTTATTGACTATAATTTGGCCTTTAGAGCTTCTCCCTCATCATCTTGCCGAAGAAGCCATTCACCACAGCTCCATCAGGTGCCGCCAGAACCTCGAGGCCGTTAAACTCCTCTGAGCCACACAGGACGTCCTGCTCCGGGTGAGTTCCAGGCTGAATCTCACAGCTCATTTTAATCCTCTGTCCGATGGAGACAACGGACTTAAGCCTGGGGGAGGCAGGATGGCCTTTAGGGAGCACTATCAATGGTGAATTTAGCTCCCTTATCTGAAAAATAGTACACCTGAGCCCTCGCCTGATCCTTTCGCCAGTGCCGAAGGCCGAAGCAACAATGAGGTCCTGGGGCTCTGTGAACAGCACGACCTCTTCCACATCAGAGTCAAGATAAAAAAAGTTGCCGAGGGTCTTAGCCAAGGCTACTGTCCCGGTTTGACCGAGAAGATAGGCGATTTCGTCGTCTTTAAGTTGAACACGCATGATTTAAACAGACTTTACATTCCGGGATTTACAAGAAGGACACATCGCCTTCCTTCCCATGGCCTTGAACTTGTTCTTGCAGTCAAGGCACTCGAAATCTTTCGCGGCCAAGGACTCGATATTTCCGATATCAGGCCCACCACCAACTGTGCACATTCCGCCTTCACCTCTTTTCCTTTGTATGGTTCGTATGAATATTTAAATCAGGCGGGCCTTGGTCTCAATATCCTGGGGCCCAAAGGCAACCGTTTTAACGTCTCATGATCGCTCCCCGTTGTACCAAGACAAATGGCGGAGTGTGCCAATGTATCAAACTGCCGATGGTCAGTGCAGCTCGGGTTTTAGGCTTCTACGAACGATTCTCGATCTCTTTCAGAAAAGCCTCTATCTTTGCCTTAAACTCATCGAGATCGCCATTGTTATCTATTCTCAGATCCGCCTCATTAAAGGCCTCGCACATTCCCCACCCTAGTTCGCGGCACTCGCGCTTCCCCAGAGCCTCGGCGGTCTTTTGAAGGCGGTCTTCGCAGGATCGGACGATCTTTGAGCCCTGTGCAGTTCTATCCTCGGAGTTTGCGTCGTCGGATCTTCCGCGATTGGCTATTCGACAAAGCCTGGCCTCTGCCGATGCACACACCTCCACCAGCCTGAAATCATCCGAGTTGTCCCTGAAGAACTCGACCTCCTCCCTGGATCTCAGCCCATCGACTACAACAAGATCTTTCCCGGAACTTCTGGCCTGCTCCAAGGTTCGTTTGGCTACGGCCTCTGGCCCTTCACGAGCCCTTAGAGTGTTTCCAACGTTGCCCAGGTTCTCATCCGTTGGCGGAAGGCCCATGCGTGCAGCCTCACAGCGGATGACATCCCCCATCACCACCACTTCCAACCCTACGGTTCGAGCGACGTTTGAAGCCACGCTCTTTCCCGAGCCAGGCATGCCCACAAAGCCGATGATCTTCAATGTTCAGCCCTCCCGTTCCCTAGCATAGCTACACCGGGGTCTTTGCCCCGTCTATCTTCACTTTTGGGGATAGGTCTTATTTGCACGTCGATCAAGTCTTCCAAGGATTCGGCCATAAGCCTTAATCTATCCAAGGATACCGGTTCGAACTCTTTTTTCCTGGGTAACCCTTGCTGGAGCACTATTAGGTCTAGCCTGTTTCCTGGATTCTTTGATTTGAGCTCGTTGAGTGTCGTTGCAATTCCGACGACCTCAGAATCAGATGGCATCTCCGGGAATACGGTGGTTCGAATCTCCAGGTTGACTCCGGAGACGATGCAGGTTCTCAGGCTCTCTTGAACAAGAAGAGCTATGCCCTTCACGCCAGTGGCTTTTGTATACTCGCGTTCACGAAGATCCGCCTTGATATCAAGAAAGACTTTGTCCACCAGATTTTCCCGAAGAATTTTTGATAGCTGATCTGGGTAGCACCCGGATGTTTCCAGACCGGTTTTCAGCCCCAAGTCCCTTGCAACGCGAAACATAGCTGCCGCTTGCTTCGGCTGCATCAAGGGCTCACCTCCCGAGATAACAAGAGCGTTAACAAATGGCTTTGCCGTAACACGATCGCAGGCCTCATTCAGGTCAATCTGTCCTGAATTGTTGAAAAAGGTGCTTGTATTTTTCATCTCACCCTTGACCTGGGATACAATCTGGGACATGATCTCATGAAGCTCGACCATGTTCTCCCCTTCTTGAAGCTCGCGGTTCTGGCAGTGGGGGCATCTCAGGGGACAGCCCCGAAAGAAAACCACAGTAGTTGCCGATCCCATCCAGTCCACAGTCGATAGGCTCACAACCCCGCCCAGATTAATTTGCATCGTGCGTTCCCGACTTTTCTATTTCCAGCGCCACAGGTCTGCCCGCTATTCTATCCAGCATGGCCTTCAGCTCAGTTTCACTCCTTGAGACGAGCTCTTCCATAGTCGAGAGGGACTTCGTGTTCTGTTCCATGCTGGCCTTGGTCATCTCAATTTGCTGTGATGTTTGCTTTAGCGTCTCTTCCAGCCTGGTCATCTCCTGAGAGCTTTCAGAAAGCTTCTCCAATAGACTTTTTGAGATTTCTGAGATCTCAGAGTGTTCGGCCTTCAGCGTCTCCAGGGGTTTGTCCTTTATGAGCCTGTCCAGGTGCTCCACGATCTTCTCACGCTTCTTGTCCTTGAGCCCAAGTAGGTCCACTTTCGACCTCAGCTCCAGCAACGTCCCGGAAATGTCGCTATCTACGACCTCCTGCGGCGACCTGATAAGAAGATCGAAGGCACTCCTGTTTCCGAGTTCTAGCCGGTCACTCGAATCCTGCTTTACGAGCCTTGCCAAGGCTTTCGTTAGAGGAAAGACCAGATCAGCCATCTCTGTCTCGATTTTGGTCAGCTCGATGAGCTTGATATCGAGGGATTCCTTTAGAGCCTTTGTTCTCCGCCCTTTTTCGCTTGACTCCAGCACTTCCAGATCTGATTGGGCTTTTATCGCATAATCCTGGAGATCAACCAGCTTATTCTCCGAGTCTTGCAGCTTCTTCTTCAGTTCCCTGATCTGGCGAACCCTATCCGAAACTTCGCCTCCAAGCTTCTTGGAGGCGTTGATATCCAACAGCTCACTCTGGCGTTTGTCGACGGTCTCGTTAAGATCCACGAGCATATGGCTGGTTCTGTTCAAGTCGGATTTCAGCTTCTCGGCCTGGCCAGGAAAGAGGGCAGCAACATAGTTCTGAGCCCTGCCAAACTTGAGAACGGTATTCCCCAGGCCTTTGACCATTCTGGAATGGTATTCCGCAGCAGAACTGGCATCCGTAGCCGAGGGCGGGGCAAGCTTCTCCATAAGGCCCTTCATCTGCACAATAAGAGCTTCTTTGGCGGCTAGGCCGGCGTTTAGAAGTCTGGGTGGAGCAGACTTTTCTGGAGCTGCGCATCTCAGTGCCTCTATATCCACGGCCAGATCCACTGCCACGGATCCAATCTTGGCATAAATATCGTTGATCTTCTGTTCGAACTCTGGATTCTCTGCTCTCTGGTCTAGCCAGGCATCAAGATCGGATAGAGCGAGCCTTGAAGCCAGGTTAGCAGAATTGTCTCTCTTGAATATGTTGTTAAGCCATTTCAACTCGTCTTCACCCGATCTCTTAAATTGATTTTGCTCTTGCTCCTCTCTAAGCTCGAACGACTTGCAGGAATTATTATGAATTATCGAAATTGCACTTTCTTATACAAAAATATGCCATTATATTGCGGATTTGCCCGGATAATTTTAACAATTTGATAAGATCCGTATTAATCCTCCACAGTGCGCCATCTGCCAAGGATCTCTTTCGATCTCGCGCCAGAGGTACGATCACACCCGCCAGATCTCCTGCGGCAAATTGGTCAATCTCTGGGCTCCATTCGGGGTCGTCAGGAAGGTGTCTTCGACTCCCAATACGCCCTTGTCTGGATATATCATCTTTGGCTCCACGGCTATTGTCATGTTGCTTTGAATGGAGTGATCAAGGGGACCTATGACTGGGTACTCGTCCAGCTCCAAGCCCACTCCGTGGCCAACGAAGCCGCATTTATTACCCGGTGGCCCCCTAAGTAATCCTTGTATCCAAGATTCCCTCCAATCGCCTCGGATAACTCAAACAACTCTTTTCCGGTCCTGCCCGGCCGAAGTTCTTTGGCTATAGCATTTTCGATCTCCAGCGCTGCGAGGTAGGCGTCTTCCAGCTCAGAGTCAAGCTTACCTAATGAGAAGATCCTGGTGGCATCGGCGATGTATCCGTTGTATATGCCTACAGTGTCCACAAAAATAGGCTCGTTCCGCTTGATCTTGTTGAACCCAGCACCTTGAGGAAAGATTAGGGACGTTCCTCTCCCACCTGTAGGCGAAGCCAGGAAGCTTGGGAACGCCGCTTCAGAACCACACATGACATGGCCCAGGGGAACGATGCTGTTGAACCTGCGAAAAAGCAATGAACCCTGATGGCCCATAGATCTCATCACAGATTCAATACGGCAGATCAGGTCTACTTCTTTCATTCCCTCTTCAATGTAATCTGGAACGGATGAGATCCCGGCATCCAGGATTCTGGCAGCTTCCCTGACCAGGCCAAGCTCGAATTCCGACTTAACGGATCTTATGTGCCTGATTCTTTCAGAGACATCGACGAACTTGGCATCCGGCAGGGCGCTTGCGATACGGAAATAAAAGCTGCAGGGAAGAACATCCATCTCCAGGCCGACGGTTGCACCCGCTGGTATTCCGAGGTCCGATCTCAGGTTTCTCAGATTCTTGAGTGGCTTGACATTTAGAGGGGACTCCTGAATCGCTCGTTGAAGGCTCCTCCTCATCATCACAACAGGTTCGCCACTCTTTGGTACGTAGACAAGACCGTCCTGAGCTGTTCCTGAAAAGTAGCATACGTCCACGGATTGAAAGAGCAATGCTCCGTCGATATCGCCCATCTGGGACTGAAAGCCCTTTATCCTGTCATCTATCTCCGACTTCGGGGTAAGAACGTACTCCATTCGATCTGCCTCTGAGCTCCTTCCTATCTTTGTTGGAACGAATCCCTTGATACAATGCTCCACTATTTAGAGGTCGTCCTGAAAAGAAAAAGGCTTGATTAAGAACGCATCTGGTGTCTATCGTATGATCGTCGCGGGAGTCGAAGGTATCGAGAATAAAGTCTAATTATTTGCAACATAGACATATTCTTAAGAGGCGAAGAGATTATGCTCGACATATTAAGGAAAAGGCGCAGTATTCGAAAGTACGTGGATAAGGAGATCGATCCAAAGACAATCGAGCTTTTGAAGGAAGCAGCACTACGTGCTCCAACTTCGCGCGGCATCAAGCCCTGGCGATTCGTGTTTGTCACCGACAAAGCCTTGCTGGAAAAGCTGTCTACGGCCAAAAAGAGCGGTTCTGGTTTCTTAAAGGGCGCGAGCTTAGGCGTTGTGGTGTGTGCAGACGAGACCGAGTCTGACGTTTGTATCGAGGATTGCTCCATCGCCTCCATAATCCTGCAGCTTGAGGGCCAAAGCCTTGGACTTGGCTCCTGCTGGATTCAGATTAGAAATAGGATGTACAGCGATGACATGTCTTCGGAGGATTATGTAAGAGGAGTGCTGAATTTGCCGAAAAACTTGCGAGTGGAATCGATAATCTCTTTCGGCTACCCGGATGAAGAAAAATCGCCTGTTCGCAAAGAGCAGCTTGATTACCACAAAATAATTTCAATGGATTGAACCACGACATCTTGCGAGCAATTATGGGAGACAAACACGGAAAAGGAGAGTAGAATTAAGGCGAAAAGATTATTCAAGGGCTGACTTCATAGATCAACAGCCTGGGGCTGTTTTGCCAGCAACAGGTCCAGGTTTACATTAGCAGCTATGAATCTAAAGATCTAGCACTGGCACAAAACCCGATGACTTGGCGTTCAAGTTCTTCATGACCCGGATCGAGTTGCTGTCGCGTTGCCCTTTCCGGTCAACACATCTGAATTGTACAACTCATAGCTCCCATAGAGCGTACCTTTAATCATGGATAGTCTCAGAACATATTTTTCAATCGATTTACTGGCTCCAGCACCAAACCCCAGCTTGAGATTCATATCGAGAGTATCATTAGAGAGAAACCCTGTTCCAGTTATTGGAATCGCCAAGCCGTTCCCTTTAAGGTTGCCGTAGCCCTGAACCCGATCTTTGCCATCTTCTGCAGAATCCGTTGACTGGACAAGGATGAGATCAGCAGAGGTATTAGAAGCACTGTTGAACTTGACGAACCATTTACCGGATAGGTCCGGCTCTGGCGTGGCATTTGAAGGGCTTGCGCCACTTTGGGTTTTCACATCGGTTACAATCGCGCTATCCTGTGTCGCCGTGAGATTGGGCGCGTCTGTGACAGGATTGTTCACGTCCATGAGCGGGTCCTTGAGGTAGTCGGTGTTGTCTCTGACAACCCATCTTCCACAGCCCGCTGACGCATTAAAGCAGAGAACTCCTACCACAAGAGCAGCAAGAATCGCAGCTCTGTAACTTATCTTTTCTTCCATGGGATTATTCCTTAATCCTTAATTTTCTAAAATAAGAGGGTCTAATTTGGCCAACCTAACCTACTGCTTTACTACTGTAGCGTTTCCCTTACCCAAGAACTTCCCACCTGACTTCAGTACATAAGTTCCAGATAAGGCATTGTTTGACATAAAGAGGGCGAGGTCGTATTCTCTGTCTATCTGGTTGACATACTTTCCCACTACTGTTTTTGTGATCAATGTGACCTCCTGATCGGCTATAGTTCCGCTGGCGATCACAGGTATCTTAATACCGTTTTCTACAAGAGTTCCTGTACCCATGGTTCTGTCTGAACCTACTGATAATAGGATCAGATCCAGTGATTTGCCAGTGCTGTCATTGAACTTGACCGACCACTTGCCGCTCAAGTCCATCGGTTTGGCCTCCGGTTGAGGCTGACTGGAGCTTTGGTTACCGGTTTGATTAAGGGTCTGATTGGAATTGTTGTTTGGATTGACCAGTGATTTGGGGACGGGGGCTGGCATGCTCATGTTAGGCCCAGTGGATGCAGGCTTGATAGGTCCCATTTCATCCGGAGCCACTCTCGGTTTCGCTGTTGGAGTCTTGATAGGAACCGCCAGATCGGGAGATGGCTTCACTAAAGAGCCCAGCTCGTGAGCTGAGACGCTGAAGTCCGGATCGTTCCCTACCGCATCGTTTCCCAGCCAGTTAGTGCCGCAGTCCTTCGAGGCACCAAGCTGAACGGATAAGAATGAAAGTAATAAACCTAAGAAAAGTATGCTCAACGATCTCATCTACTAACCTCCACCTGCGAATAGTTATTGGCTAACAGCTTTAAAGATTGCCCTTAAATCCTTGGTTCAAAACCGGGCAGAAGTCATACAGCGATCTCCTGGCTCATCAAACACACTTGGTCCTCGTTGATGTAAAATTATCGTTTACGACTCAAGCGCTAACGCCTCGCAACCAGGCGTCGATATCTGCAGCCGAGCGTCTTCCTGCGGCAATTGCGCTGATGACGGTCGCCCCGCCGCTGACTATATCGCCTCCAGCCCACACACCTTCCTTGGAGGTCCTGCCGTTTTCATCCGCTTTGATGGTTCCGAATTTGGTAGTCTCCAAGCCGGGAGTGTTCAACGGAATCAAGGGATTTGGCTTGGTTCCAAGTGCCAAGATTGCTACGTCCACCTCTATGATGTGTTCTGATCCATTTTTGGGCACAGGACGCCTTCTACCGCTAGCATCGGGTTCTCCCAGTTCCATCTCGATGCACTCCACAGCCTTGAGCCTTCCGCGATCGTCGCCGATGAACCTCACAGGCGTTGTGAGGAACTTGAAGATTATGCCCTCTTCCTTGGCGTTCTCGATCTCTTCCCTATTCGCAGGCATCTCCTTCTCGGATCGCCTGTAGATCACGTACACTTTCTCTGCACCACTGATCCTCAGAGCACACCGAGCGGAGTCCATTGCCACATTGCCCCCGCCCACGACTGCGACGCGTTTGCCAGCCATGATCGGGGTGTCGTACTCGGGAAACCGGTAGGCCTTCATAAGGTTGATCCTGGTCAGATACTCGTTGGAGAAGTATATGCCGCTCAGGTTTTCTCCGGGAACGTTCAGGAAAATAGGAGCACCTGCACCGATTCCAAGGAAAACAGCGTCGTACTCCTCTAGCAGTTCGTCAACCTGCTGGAGCCTTCCTACGACTGAATCCATCCTGACGTCAACGCCAAGAGTCCGGATGTAATCCACCTCCGACCTGACGATCTCTTTGGGAAGCCTAAACTCAGGAATTCCGTAAACCAGAACGCCTCCAGGAGTGTGCAGGGCTTCGAAGATGGTAACCTGATGGCCCCTGCTGGCCAGAAATGCGGCGCAGGTCAGACCCGCCGGGCCGGATCCTACAACGGCAACCTTTTTACCTGTTGGTTTGACCTCCTGCCTTTGCGTTCCGCCCTGGCCAAGATCCCAGTCGGCCACAAACCGCTCCAAGCAGCCTATAGCCACAGCAGATCCTTCTTTCTTCTTCTCCAGAATACAGCCGTGCTGGCACTGGACCTCTTTGGGGCATACTCGACCAGTGACTCCAGGAAGCCTGTTCTCTGTCTTGAGGATATTTACCGCTCTGGGAAAATCGGCTTCCTCTATAGCTGCAATGAATCCTGGAATATCTACGGAGATCGGGCATTCGGAAACGCAACCAGGATCCTTGCACCTGAGGCATCTCCTTGCCTCTTCTCGGGCCTGCTCCTCAGTATAGCCCAGGGCTACCTCATCGAAGTTATAAATCCTCGTTTCAGGAGGTTGCTTCGGGATGGGTACACGGTTTAAGTTCAGCCGCCTCTTTGCCATTCAGCCTCGCAAAGATTCGCGTGAGATTAAATCAACGAATAGTGATGGCTTAGCGTGATGTGGCAAGGGTCTACCTCACAGCGACTGGCTGTGATCTCAAGGGAGGTGTAGATCCAGTAGCGTCTCCGAGTATGAACTTCTCCAACAGCTCTTTCGCTACCTCGTCGGGGTATTGGACAGGAGGATGCTTCATGGTGTATGCGGATATCTCAAGCAAAGGTCCGGCGATCTCTCTTTCCATAGCTAGCTTGCACACCCTTATGGCATCGATGGAGCACCCGCCGCTGTTGGGGGAGTCTTCCACTGAGAGCCTTAGCTCCAGGTTTATGGGTACATCTCCGAAGATCCGACCCTCCATGCGTAGGAAGCAGACCTTGTTGTCCTTCTGCCATGGCACGTAATCAGAAGGTCCGATGTGGATGTTGTCTTCATCAAGGGGCGTGTCCAGAACGGACTGAACAGCCTCGGTTTTGGAGATCTTCTTGGACTTTAGACGCTCTCTGTTGAGCATGTTCAGGAAATCTGTGTTTCCGCCGATGTTGAGCTGGTATGTCCGATCAAGGGTGCATGCCCTGTCCTGGAATAGCTGAGTCAGGGTTCGGTGGACTATGGTAGCTCCGATCTGGGATTTGATGTCGTCTCCGACAATGGGGACTCCTCCATCCTTGAACCTTCTGCCCCATTCAGGGTTAGATGCTATGAATACCGGCATGCAATTGATGAATCCCACGCCTGCGTCCAGGGCTGTCTGAGCATAGAAGCGGGTGGCCTGCTCAGAGCCAACAGGCATGTAGTTAACAAGAACGTCGGCGCCACTGTCTATGAGCTCTCGCTTAACATCGCAGGGCTGAACATCGGCTATCACAAATCGCTGATCTTCGGGGTAGTTCATCATGTGGGGTGCCACGCCGTCTAGGACGGGCCCCATCTTCACTTCAACATCTTTTGGGGGTACTTGCGGATAAAAGACTTTGGTGCAGTTCGGTTTGGCGAAGATGGCCTCTCTTACGTCCCTGCCCACCTTCCGGGCATCAACATCAAAGGCAGCCACCACATCGATATCGCCAGCTCTGTAACCATCGATCTCGTAGTGCATGAGGCCGATACAATCCTTTTCATCCACAGTTTTATAATATTCAATTCCCTGGATTAGAGAGCTTGCGCAGTTTCCCAAACCTGCAACTGCCAATTTTACCTTTTTCAACCTCTTTTCCCCTCCTGGGCAAGTGAAGCTTGTAAGCTGGATCTGAAATCGGGATTTCGTATAACTGCAAGACGTATATAACTGTATAGGCCTTTGGGCCTGTCAAATATGGCATGAAGAAAGATGGGCGTAACAGTCATCTCAATTATTCTCCATCGGCTCTAGAAGAACCTTCAGCTTTTCCGAAAGGTCCTGCTGAAGCTTCATTCTTCCGCTATCACTATCTTCGTACTCAATCCTGTAAGTGTTTGGGATGCCGGCCAGATATTCGGAGCCTTGGGGGCAGATCAGGATGGTCTTCTTTCCGACAGTGTGAGCGATTCCTAAACCGTACATGACACTCGGATCGGGACCTGTCAGGTCGGCTATCACTATCCGGGCTTCGTTTATCGATGTCCACATCCCCCTGACAACCGATTTGCCTCTTCGGATGTCCTCAGCGAGCAAGATCGTCAATCCTTCGGCCTCTGCGGCCTGGATGATCGCCTGGGAGTTTTTATCAAGACCCTCGGGAGAAGGCAGGAGAAGAAAAGCCATCTCAGGGCTGCTGGCTCCCGACGCAGGTCCGAAGACGGGCCTAGTCCGAAGCAAGGAGAGCAGGCTCATGAACCTCGTAAACTCCGAGTCGATGTGTTCAGAGGCGATCTTCCTGAGGGTTTCATGCCTTTCATTCTTTTCTGCCACTAGGCTTGCCGGAAACCGTATCAGAAAAGGATCGGTGAATCTGAACTCCCATTGGGCGCTATTGAGCACCTTCTGGGGTGACCAGCTCGCCTCGGGGTTATAGATGTAAGTGGACGTTCTATTCTCAGAACGGAGCTGCGCAACCACGTAGAGATTGTCCTTGTCCACGACAGCCAGCATATCGCAGGGGAGTTGGGATCTTGCAATGCCTTTCTGAAGATGGCGGTCTTGAGAGATGGTGTCGACCTCTGCCATGAATTCGTCCAGCAGCCGGTCTACCTTTTCCAGAAGTTCAGTGGGCATTGTACCGCCCCTGCTCCTCGCTCCATCATGCATCATTATTCAAACACCTGGGCTTCGTTCTACAGGATTGTATAATCTCCTGGCGGGTATAAATGGGCTCTGGCTCGGTACCAGGGAAGTGCCGGTTTTATTGGATGCAGACCCGTAGAATATCCTTTGCAAAGGATCAGGGTTGACCAAGAACTACACTGTGGACATAAGCGACTTCGACATGATCGAAGCCCAGGCCGTGATGATGGCTGACTCCATTGCCGATGGCATAGTCAAGCAGTTCCCGCAGATGTTCGTGAAATAATTTGCTGAGAGGTTTAAAGGATTCTCGCCTCGAAGTTGGAAGAGAGTGTCACAATGAAGTGCTGCTCCCTTCGAACTTTTTCTTTTAGTTCCTGGTTTTGGGTCGACCTGTTCGAAACCTTCTTGGAAACGTCCAACAAAGCAAGCACAAAACATCAACTGCTGTTCCGAGATTTTCAGGCTACAGCCCTGATATAATGTGCCCAATATCCCTGCCATTGACCGTACTTATCTGCGATCTCATGGATATCCTTGAGGCTCAAATCTTTCCGGTACACCTTCGATGCTGCAAGATTCAGCCATCTGTCATTAAGGTTCAATCGCTCCATCCTGCCCAGGCTGCGCAGCATTACAAAAGACGCAGACCATGAGCCGATTCCGTTGATGCTATCTAGCCATGCCTCTACATCTTCATATTTTCCAGTTCGAAGGAATTCTTCATCCACTTCCCCGAAGGCCTCGGCAGCAGAGATAAGGAATTTGGTTCTCCTGCTGTTTTTAATTACTTTCATTAGGTTGTCTTCTTTGGCCTCAATAAGTTTTGTGGGCTCGGGAAAGGCACGGTAAGTAATTCCATCTATCTCCAGGTTTGTGCCATAACTTTCCACCAGTTTAGCCTTCATTCTTTTGGCAATAGGCATTGCATTTCTTTGCGTCAGAATAGCCCAACAAGTGCCCTCAAAGGGAGTAGGAAACTTGACCTGGTGGTAACCATAGAGCTGCTCGATCACAGGTTTGAATTTCTGGTCTTTTCTGCCTATCTCGTAAAAGGGTTTTAAATCATCATCGAGGCTCAAAAAGAAAGTTATGCGGTCGATTGCTGTTTTTTTTGGTATGATCATCGATTGCATGATCTGATATGAGAGAATACTCTTGCCCTGGAGATTCAATTTTGTCTTTCAATCTGATCAGGAACACAACTGTTTTCCCATGGAAAGAGAACGCTTTGGCGAGGGCGCCTTTGTCAATAATCTGTTCTCCCTCTGTTGATCCGAAATCCTCAAAAAAATTAAAGGATTTGGCAAAATCGAACGGCTCAACGGGGCGAATAAAGCCGTTTTCTGAATATGTGATCTTTTCTTGTTCTTTCATATGCTCACCCCAATCAGTAAGCTTGAAGCGTTGGCCGTCATATCATTTTAATCCAGAAATCACAGTGTTGACAGCCAGGCTAAACGCCAGGAATCCCACCAGGGTGAGGACTGAGTAAGCGCTGGGAGATTTTAACGGGTTCGTCTTCGTCAGTCCTAGGAAGGAGTTGGCGTTGATCAGGTGGAATACTGAGCCAATCGACAGCAAGGGCATTAACTTCGATGGAAAGGTCAGTGCAGTCAATGCCGCATAAAACAAATATTCTGTGACGAAGGCCTTTTTGGGTTGGTCCCAAAGACCTAGTCCGACTTTGCTGTCCGATCCGAACCCCAAAATGGGGAGGTCTTTGAGGTGAACAGTCGCATCAAGAATCCAGTGGGACGCCGATGCTGCGACAAAGACCAACCTTGCGAGAGGGCTCGTAAAGTACGCCAGTCCCAACCCAACAACGCAGGCAATCAGTGTTCCCAGGACGAGGGAATGAGAGTAAGGGTAGCTCGTAAACTTCATGTGATTCTGAAGAGGCGATTCAGGATCTATCGACACCTTTCCTATTCCTGAGAGAATTAGAAACGGCCAAAGAAGGTCCGGAAAGCCCACCCCCAGAAGTGGAATAAGGGGTGGAATCCCTGGAAAGAGGCGGATGAGAATATACGCGACAGCGAAGTGTCCGATGAACATGACGGCCCCTCAAGGTTGACTATTTATAAATTGTACTTCAATCTAGAAAAACTTGTTGAGTCCTCTTTCCGGTTCATTTTTTTGGTTTTCCTCGCTGGTTTTATCCATCTAAAACTAGAAGTGCATGAGAAAAGAGTTCTACTAAAGCGCATGAGGAGTTGTTGAAACACGCCATGAACAGTAGCCGCTTCAAATCCGGAGCCAAAACAACTGGTGCCCATGACTCTGCCTAGAGATGTGGCCTCCATGCTCCAGCAGGCCACGTCCCTGCCTGACGAGAAAATATTCTCGGACAAGACAGTTCCCGTAAACACGGTTGTCGACTACTACAGGATTGCATGCCATGTGCTTTTCGTCTGTGAGAGGTGTGGAACCTGCTGTATCACTGGTAACCCCATAAGGCTCAGGCAGGAAGACATATCACAGATCGCCAGGCATCTAAAGATACCGCTCGGCAAGGCTATTAAAAAGTTCACAGTGCCAGATCCGGACAGGCCCGGCGTTTTGGACTTCAAGAAGCTCCTCCCGTGCAAGTTCTACGATTCTGTTCAGGGCGGGTGCAAGATCTATAACGCTAGGCCTTGGTCCTGCCGGATATTCCCTTTCATTGGCATTTACGGCTCAGAGGACCATGTTAAGGTTCATGAGTCCTGTCCCGGTTCCGTCAAGGCCGTGAAAATGCTGACGGAAGCGGTGGAGGAACTCCGTTCTGATCCGGCATTCTCGCTATCCTTTGATAAGGAGATAGTAAAAAGAGCTAAGCAGTGGTTTAAGGACATTCAGAATACAGTCAAATGACGCGAAAAGTCAAGGGCTCTTTCGGCATATGGGGTTGTCTTATAATCACGGGGACAATTTATCCATATTAAGACCGTTCTCAGTCATGTCCTGCTAATGCCTCAGTATATTCACATCGATCCATAATATCGCCATCATTACGAATATTATCATGACAAACAGCAATTTTTTGGAAATTTCTGAAGGACACAGCGAAGAATGCGATTAAATATGGAAACGATAACCCACCAAATAATAATTTTATAGATACAGCGACCATTTAGCTTAGGCCCCGACGGCATCTCTTGGCTTGCATTGGTTCTGTGAAACTGCAAAGAATACATATAGCATCGAATACATTTCTTAGGATAAATTTGATGAAAATGTTACAATGAAAGTAAGAGCGATTTTATGAGACAGTATCGTCCATATTGCCAAGAAATTACATGGAGGTTTCATGGGAAAAATAGGTGTGTTCGAAAATGTATCGGTTGATGGCTATTTTGCAGGGCCAAACGGAGAAATAGACTGGTTTATCGGGGATGAAGAAACGGCACAATATGCCAAAGACCAGGCAAATTCAACAAATACCATTCTATTTGGCCGCGTGACGTATGAGCTTATGGCAAGCTACTGGCCAACCGCAGATGCGATGAAGAATGATCCCATCGTCGCTGAAATAATGAACAATCTGCCTAAGATCGTCTTTTCAAGGACGCTTGACAAGGTTGAATGGCACAACACGAGGCTGGTGAAAGACAACATTGAAGAAGAAATAACGAAGATGAAAAACCAACCGGGCAAAGACATGGTGATACTGGGTAGCGGCAGCATTGTGTCCGCGTTTGCCCAACGTAGCTTAATCGATGAATATAGTTTCATGGTGAATCCCATTATCTTAGGCGGCGGCAGGTCAATTTTCCAAGGGATCAAGGACAGGCTCAATTTGAAACTGCTTGAAACAAGGACGTTTAAGTTGGGGAACGTTTTGCTTCATTATCAGACCGTGAAGTAATGCGCACCCGCGGGAATGGTAAGCGAGAAGGAGGCGCAAATGGCTACTACAATGAAAAATAAAAACGAAATAACGATCTTCAGCATCTTCGATGCACCTCGCGTGAAGGTGTGGATGGCGTGGACCAATCCGAAAGAAGTTAAAAAGTGGTGGGGGCCGAAGGACTTCACTGCACCAGAAATCAAGATCGATTTAAAGGTTGGTGGCAAATATATCTACTGCATGCGCGGAGCCGGTCTCGACGGAGTGGTGAAAGACTTCTGGAATGTCGGCAAATTTACGGAAATTGTGCCGATGAAACGGATTGTCTCAACCCTGAGCTTCGCTGACGAGAAAGGCAATCCGGTTCCGGCTACGTACTACGGTATGCCTGGGGATTGGCCGATGGATGTCATAGCTACTGTCACCTTTGAAGAAGTCGAGGACTGTAAAACAAAGCTAACAGTGCTAGAGGTCGGCATTCCCAGCGAGATGGGCGAACCTGCGCGTATGGGCTGGGAGCAGCAATTTGACAAGCTCGCAGAAACGCTGAAGTGATGTATAGCCAGGTTATTCAAATATAATGCAATTAAAAAGTGTCGGAGCAGCGGGACTGGTGTTGGATGTAGGCTTCTGAAGGGCGCTCGGTTTGTCTTCGGTTTATGGTGATTTCTCCTTCAACGTTATGCTAGAACATGCCATCCTCGTTCGGCGAATCTGCTGGCACCGGCTGGCCGCAGTCCCACATCTCTACGATCCTGCCACCCTGGAAGCGGAACAAGTGGACGACCGCTATGCCTGTCTCGCCTTGGCGCAGCACGATGTGGGAGTGCACAGCCACCAGGTCGCCTTCGCCGAGCACGTTCTTGACCGTGAGCTGTTTGTTCGGGAACTGCGCATGGTTCTCGATCATCGCCTTTTTCAGTGCCGGAAATCCCGCAGGGAAAAAGGGATTGTGGTGCTTGCCTTGCATTTCAACATACTTCTGATACGCTTCATCAATACGGCCTGCCACGACAAGCTGCAGGAATTGCACGGCTGTTTGTTTGCGATCTTGGGTGTTGCTGTCTATCGTGATGATTTCTCCTTTACTTGACTGCCATTTACTTTACAAAATTGACGATCTGGAATAGAATATCCGTTCTCCCTGAGTCGGATTCAAGTATCCTAAGCTTCTGCAGTTCAATGTGTTCGGTATCGATGTTCTCAAACAATCGTAAACCGTTCCCCAGTAACACAGGCATTACGCCAATCTGCATTTCATCACAAAGTCCTGCGTTTACACACTGTTGAAAAGTGCTCGCACCGCCCACCACGGTGACATTTTTGTTGCCGGCTGCCCTTTTTGCTTTCGCAATAGCACTTTGCACGCCATCGGTAACGAAGGTAAACGTCAGCTTTCCGTTCTCCCTTGGAATCTTTTCCGGAACGCGGTGAGTAAGGACGAATATCGGCACCTGAAATTCGTAATCGTCCCAATCATAACTGTCAGGGTCTCCCATCTCATAAGCACGCCTGCCCATCAGAACTGCACCTGTCGTTCTTATCGACTCATGAAGCATCTTTGTTTTTCGCAGTGCTGCAAGGTCCGGATATAACCGGCTCACTTCACCGTTTCGGTCATTAACAAAACCATCAAGTGATACCGTCATGCCCACGACAACTTTCCCCATATTCCTACCCTGAAGTGCTCGGTTTATCCTTCACAGGTTCGTATTCAAGAATGACGTTCCCGCTGCCGTACGCCTTCGCGTTCACCCGTCCCAATAAGATAGTGTCCATCGTTTTTAATTGATCAGTAGAAAATTTTGCCATTTCGTCATCCCAGACGAACCAGTCCAACTCTCCGTTTGGTCCTGCAAAGAAGCCGTCAATGGTGACGTAATTTGATACGATTACTTTTCTCATGAAACTCTATGTAACTGCTTTATTATATATGTTTGCTTGCTATTTTAGCAAGCTCTAGTTAACTAGAATAACGGTAAGCTCCAATCTGTACTGTTGACTGTTATCGTTTATTTCATATGCATAAAGTTTGGTCAGTTTACGCCGTTGCTTAACCGATCGTCGTGGCAGTAATGTTATTGCTCATCGCCGAATAATGATTGCGCGGATCGACTTTCTGTTAAACGGCAGCTTGCTTAGGTCGCAGAGCTGCTTAATATCGTCAGGCTCGATGCCTGCTTCTTGAATCTCTGCATGTAGAATGAAGAGTGGTCGTAAACATAACGGGTTATCGACTTAAGCCAATCTTCCTGGAGTGAGTGCAGGTCTTCCAGAGGCATCCGCTCGATGTGCAGATCCCAGTAGCCTGACATAGCAATCAACCGCTTTACCATGAGAATTTCGGGTGGATAAGCTTTTTGGATGCCAGAATTTGTTAATCGTAATTTGCCTGGCCTCGGTCTTTATATCTAGTGCCCTGCAGCATACTGGTGATCTACCAAAACTTCCACCCGGGCTTCTTTTTAGGCAACTTTTTCAAAGCCTCTGCTGCATTATTTCTTACCTGAACGTCTTTGTCCTTAATTGCCTTAGTTAGTTGATCTACAGCCCGGACATCATTGAGTTCACCGAGAGCCCGTGCAGCCGATGCTCGGACCTCTAAATCCTTATCATTAAGCGCCTCGATTAGCAGATCAATAATTCGAGCATCTTTGATTTTCCCTAATGTCTCTGCTGCATTAACCCGAACCATCGTACAACGATCATCCTTGAATGCCTGTATTAGCGGATCGATCACTCCTGCGTCTTTGACATTCCCCAACGCCTTTGCTGCAAGAGCCCGAACCTCACCCCCCTCTCCATTTTTGAGTGTCTGGATTAACGGATCGATGTATCGAGTATCTCTCATCTCCTCGAATAATAAGAGCTCAAGGGCCTTTTTGGCATTGCTTTTGACTTCCCAATCCTCATCTGTAAGTGCCTTGATTAGAGGTTCAATCGATCGAACATCTTTGATTTTTCCTAACGACTCTGCTGCAGCGGCTCGAACCCGTTTAACATATTTATCACCGAGTGCTTGTATTAGCGGATCGATCGCTCGAGCATCTTTGATGTTCCCCAATGCTTTTGCAGCAAAAGCCCGAGTGTCAGGACCCCCATCCCTGAGTGCCAGGATTAGCGGATCAATTGATCGAGTAACTCTGATGTCCTCTGGCAATGATAGTTTTTCAAGCGCCTTTAAGGCACTATTTTCTACATCAAAAGTCTCGTCGGTCAGTGCCAGGATCAGCGGATCGATCACTCGAGGATCTTTGATCATCCCTAATGCCTCCGCTGCATTTGCCCGAACCTCGTCATCTTTATCCTTGAGTGCTTGTATCAGCGGATCGATCGCTCGAGGATCTTTGATTTTCCCTAATGCCTTCGCAGCAGCAACCCCAATTTCGTCACTATCATACTGATAGTAATGATCCTTGAGGACATGAATTAGCGGATCAATTGATCGAGCGTCTTTAAATCTTCCTAATGCTTCTGCAGCAGCGGCCACGACTCGGGTATTCTCGTCATTGAGTGCCAGGATTAGTGAATCGATTGCTCTAGCATCTTTGATGTTTCCCAATGCCTCAGATGCGTTAGCCCGAACGTATATATCTTCATCCTTGAGTGCCTGGATTAGCGGATCTATCGCTTTAGCATCTTTGATGTTTCCCAATGCCTTCGCAGCAATATCCCGAACCTTGTCATTTCCATCCTTGAGTGCCAGGATTAGCTGATCAATATATCGAATATCTCTGATGTCCTCCGATAATGATAGTTTTTCAAGCGCCTTTCTAACACTATTTTGGGCCATCATAGAAGTCTCATCAGTGAGTACCAGGATCAGCGGATCGATCGCTCGAGGATCTTTTATGTTCCCTAATGCCTCTGAGGCATAAGCCCGAACCCATTCATCTTTATCCTTGAGTGCTTGGATTAGTGGATTTACTGCTGGACCTCCAAAAACAACAACTGACTCTGAAGCCCACTTACGTACTTCGTAATCCCGGTCCGATAAGGCTTGAATCAATCCACTGATCCCGAGAGCCTCTCTAATCTTGTCGAGGGACTCTTTAGCCTCTTGATACTCATTATCTCGACGCTCAGCATCTCTCAGCCGTTCATGATCGTCTTCCACAGTCCAATCAGCACTATATGGATTATGTTTACTAGATTCAATTTTCTTCAAAAGATTAGGCACATCTGACAATTCCAAAGTCGCACCTCACTGCGTTACGCCTATATTAGCTTGGCTTATAAGATTGCCGACCTTGAGACGTAACGATATCGATATTCCGTAATGTAGTGTCTCATAATTGAAAGAAAAATTGATAGCCAAGCAAAACCGATGAAATCGGCTTGCTATGATAAGAATAGGTTCTGGCCAATTCCAGGTATAAAAAGGACAATCAAGTCCTCTTCACCTCTTCCACGACAAGCCTGTGAACCTCCGCCGGGTCTGCCCTCCCCTTGGTTTTCTTCATGACCAGGCCGACCACGTAGTTCAGCGCCCTCTCGTTGCCGCCCCTGAAACCCTCCACTGCAGCCACGCTCTCGGCCACTGCCTCTCTGACAGCCCGAAGAACAGCATCGTCCCCGGCCCTTGTCAGCCCTAGATCGCTGACTATCTGTCCAGGCGATCCTCCCTTGTCCAGGATGGTGCGTATTATCTGGACAGCGGCATCCTCAGCGACTCGGCCTGAGTCAAGCATGTTTACGATTTCCGCCATGTGATCTGGCTTGAAGCTGTCAACGGAAAGGCTGCGATAGTTCAGTTCACCTTTCAGAACGTCGGCAACCCACACTGCCGCCAGTTTGGGCGCAGCTCGCGCTGCAACTAGCTCATAGAAATTGGCGACTTTTATATCCGATGTCAACGACTTCGCGTGGTCGTCGGTCATGCCGTACTGCTCCCTGAACCGATCTCTCTTGGTATCGGGCAACTCGGGCAGAGAGGCCTTAATTGCAGGCACCCAGTCAGCCACACGCATGGGCACAAGATCGGCCTCGGGATAGTAGCGGTAGTCGTGAGCCTGTTCCTTGGACCTTATGGAGACTGTTATGTTTCGAAGCTCGTCGAAGTGCCTGGTTTCCTGAACCACCTTGATGTTCCTTCGCTTCAGGTTCCTCTGGCGGGTTATCTCGTAGGACAGAGCCTTCTCCACGCCTTTGTGACTTGAGATGTTCTTGACCTCAGCTCTGTCGCCTCCGGACAGAGATATGTTGGCATCCACCCGCATGGACCCTTCCAGGTTTCCGTCGAAGACATCCAAGTACTCAAGTATGGACCGCAGCTTGTCCAGGAAAACCCTGGCCTCCTTGGGAGAACGCAGATCGGGCTCTGTGACCACTTCTAATAGAGGCATTCCACACCTGTTGTAATCGACCATGGTGTACTTGGCCTTGTCAATGGTTCCGGCGTGGACCAGACGCCCGGGGTCCTCCTCCATGTGGGCTCTGGTTATTCTTATCTGCCTCTCGCCGTCATCTCCCTTTATGAGCAAATGGCCGCCAGTGGCCAGAGGATAGTCGTACTGGCTGATCTGGAAACCCTTGGGCAGATCCGGGTAGTAGTAGTTCTTCCTGTAGAATAAAGTCTGCTCCTCTATCTTGCAATCCAGGGCCAGTCCTACACGGATGCCATACTCAACAGCTTTCTTGTTGAGAACCGGCAGGGATCCGGGCAGCCCCAAGCATACAGGGCAAGTGTGGGTGTTTGGCTCGTCACTGTGGTAGTTCGTCGAGCATCCGCAGAACATCTTGGAGTTCAGCTTGTTTAGCTGGACATGGACCTCCAGGCCTATTATGACATCCGTCTCCATTTAGACCGCCTCCGGTCTCTTGAGATGGAAAGGAGTGGCTTCCTCGAAGGCGTGAGCAGCCCGCAGCAACAGATCTTCCTGAAAGTGCCTTCCTATGAGCTGAAGGCCGATGGGTAGGTGCCCGGCAAACCCGCAGGGCAGGGAAATGGCAGGAACTCCGGCCAGGTTGATTGGCACGGTGAACACGTCTGCCAAATAAAGCGATAGCGGATCGTTGATGCGCTCACCAATTCTGAAGGCGGGAATGGGCATGGTGGGGCCGGCGATGAGATCAACGTCCTTGAAGGCGCGCAGGAAATCCTCCTTTATCAGCGTCCTCACCTTGAGGGCCTTGAGATAGTAGCGGCCGTAGTATCCTGCCGAAAGTGCGTAGGTGCCGAGGAGTATCCTTCTTTTGACCTCTGGCCCGAACCCCTCCGCCCTGATCTCCGAGTAGGTGGTGTGCCAGTCCTGGTCCTCCTCTTTTCGCAGGCCATAGCGCAGACCATCGAAGCGGGCCAGGTTAGAGGAGGCCTCGCTCATGGCTATCACGTAGTAAGCGGCTAAGGCATAACGGGTGTGGGGCAGGCTTACCTCTTTCCAAGCTGCCCCCAGGCCCTCAAGTGTCGAGACGGCATCCCATACACCCTTCTCAACCTTTTTGTCAACTCCCTCTCCGAAGTACTCTTTGGGAATTCCTATCTTGAGCCCCTGGACGCCTGCTTTCAGCCCATGAAGGTAGCTTCCCTTATCCGCAGAGGTGGAGTCCCTCCAGTCGTGACCTGCTATGATCTCCATGAGCAGAGCAGTGTCCTCTACGGTGTTTGTGAGGGGTCCTATCTGCTCCAGTGAGTTGGCGTAGGCAATGAGACCGTACCTGGAAACCAGGCCGTAGGTGGGCTTCAGGCCAACTATGCCGCAGAAGGAGGCTGGACAGCGGACAGACCCGCCTGTGTCCGAGCCCAAGGCGCAGGGCGCTTCGCCTCCTGCGACCGCCGCAGCGCTCCCGCCGCTGGACCCTCCCGGAACAGTGTCCAGATCCCAGGGGTTGCGTGTCGGTCCAAAGCAGCTTGTCTCAGTGGATGTACCCATGGCGAACTCGTCCATGTTGGTCTTGCCCATGATTATGGCTCCCTCTGCTTTCAGCCGCTCGACGACATGAGCGTCGTAAGGCGGTACATAACCTCGAAGTATCCTGGAGCTGCAGGTGGTCTCCAAACCTTTGGTGGAGATGCATTCCTTGATGGCGATAGGCACACCGGCTAGAAGGCCCTGCCAGGGCTTGTGGTCGAACTCCCTGGCCTTAGCGAGTGCGTTGTCCTTGGCAAGGTTGGTGAAGGCATTGAGCTTGCTATGCTCGATCTTATCGAACAGCTTTTGGAGGTATTCTTCCGAAGATCCGGCTGCAAGATGATCTTTGAGCTGTGTAAGCATGATCACACTATCCTGGGACTCTTGAAGTAGCCGTTCTCTATCTTAGGCGCGTTCTTGAGCGCCTCTTCCTTAGTCAGCGATTTGCAGGCAACGTCATCCCGAAAGACATTGGCCAGGTCGACCACGCGGTAAGTGGGCTCGATCCCCTCGGTGTCTACCTCGTCGAGCTGGTGGAAATAATCCAGGATGGAATTGAACTGGTCCACGAACTTCTCCTTCTCCTCATCGCTGATCTTGATGCTGGCAAGCCAGCTAATGTGCTCCACATCTTCCCTGGTGATCATAATGTCCTCTTGCAATATTCTCGCAATGATCGGGTTTATTTATAGTGTGCTATGACCTTGAATCTAACGCTATGCTATAATAGACCGGCAAACCATTTCATAAGATATAAAGGCTCTTCAAATGCATCGTTTAGAGTTCTTGCGGCCATTTCGAAGATCTCAACTCTATCGAGATCCTGTTGAGTACAGCCACTTTCGGTTGATTTCAACAGTTCAATCTGCCCATCGAGGATACGTGAAATATAAAAAATATAAAAAATTTGACCTCCGTCCTTCAACTCATAAGGAAAGGAAGGGTCAAGACATACCTGAACTTGTCAGATTGTGACGGTTTCTTTGGGAGCTAACTAAGCTGGCGCTGGACGTTCCTCCCTCCAGACAAAATCCCTGCCAGGGGCGTTCCTCCTTTAGAGCTATAGGCATTAAAGTTCCCGGAAACGGCGTTGGTGTTTGCATTGTTGACGACCAACCGGTAAAGACTGACATCGTCAAGAGAGACGGCCGCCAGACTTATGCTGCTCCCCTCTGCAATGGAGCCGTAAGCTGTAATGGCTTGGTCCTGTTTGCCATAGGACATTATGGTGCCCTTTCCAAAGACCATATTGCCGGCTTGGAACAGCAACAAGCCTATGCTTGCCACAGGTCTATCTGCATTATCTCTAAGATCAAAGGACCAGCCGCCTGAAGCATTAAATGCTGCTGTGCCGCTCGCCACGCCGAGACCGCCCACCTTTGCCAGGAACTCCCCGGTGTGCTCGGTGCTCACTATGTTCATATTTTCCGGACTCAGGTCCAATGGAGCCGGACCAGTGGTATTTATGAATACAGGTGCCGCCTGGGCTACAGAGCAGGCCAGAAACACGACTGAAAACAATACACCAACAAATCTCATCTTTCTATCCACCCCATAGTCAATATGTCTTGTATCACCAGGAATGACCTATACTTCGCGGATAAAACTAACGCCTAAGGGTTGCCACGTGTGGGGGATGAGATTCTAGCAAGTTCAACTTATATTTGAGTCACTCAGATAATATCTTATTCAGCTTGGACATGGCTTTGCGAGCACAAAAATAAAATAGATAAGTGAGAATTCCTATTTACTTGCTCCACCAGAGGTTGTTCTCAAAGTTCGCGCTATTTTCGTTCTCCAGATGTCCAATTTTCCTTGAATTACCCTCTTTT
>JBGQAL010000254.1:0-2040 GCA_041494285.1 Methanotrichaceae archaeon | reverse complement strand
TCGCTAGATATCTCATTGGAAGGTAACTTAGACCTCCAGGGCTTCCTGGGCATATCCGACAACGTTAGGCCAGGTTATCAGAACATCAAAATAGCGTGTAAAGTAAAGAGCGATGCATCGCGGGATAAACTCGAAGAGCTCTTCAAACATGTCCAGAGAACATCCCCTGCTTTAGATATCATACGCAATGCTGAGCCTATAATGATCACCCTTGAAGCTTAGGTTCATACCTCCTAATTGAAAAAGGTGTATAATGGGATCAGGTGGATATTGTTGCGTTATCCCGTGTCTCGCCTATCATAAGCTTCTGCTCTCTTGCCCGTTTCCCGATAAGGAACAAGATGCTTCGAGTGAGGTTGCTGGGATATCAGCTTCATGCTGAAATTGATCTGCATCAATACTAATAAATAATCCAAGGTCCGACCTCCTTTTAGAAATCATCTTTAGTTACTATGATACATCCATCCAGGAAGATCAGAATAGAAGCCGTGCGATATTGCATCATAGCAATTCTACTGACAGTAGCATTAGTCATGATTTTATCTCCTGCCTTAGCCAGTGATAACTCACAGATCACCGTAATTACCTCTCCGGCATGCGCTTCTGAAAACGCTCTCAAAGATCTTACCATATCTTCCGCAGCTACCGTCTTTGCGGCTGGCCTTTTAGCGGGCTTCAACCCCTGTCTTCTGGCCATGCTAGCCTTTCTGGCAAGCTCAATGCTGGCAAGTACGGGCAATAGAAGAGATATCTTGACTATGGTGGCCTTCTTTTCCTTGGGTACATTCGTTGTCTACATTATTTTTGGAGTGGGCCTATTTAGCGTTCTACAGGATAAGTCCACTGCCGCTATGTTTCGCTTTGTTCTGGCAGCCGTCCTATTGGTTTTGGGGGTGATGCAACTGGAGGACGCCAGGAGGCTACAAAGTGGAGGCACGTCTCTCTTCCGCACGGATTGGACTAAGAAATATGTCCATGCTGTCATTTCCAGCCGGAGGCTCAGCTCCTATTTCCTCTTAGGAGCGCTCTTCTCCCTGGTAAGGGCCCCCTGCGTGGGAGGGGTCTACATCGCTGTCATCGGCATAATCTCCAGCCAGGGATTTGCCTCGTCAGGGCTAATTTATCTGATGATTTATAACCTGGGCATAGCACTTCCAGTGCTGCTCCTGGGAGGAATCATCGCACTAGGTATGAGCCCAGAGCAAGTGGATCATTTCCGGAACAAACACAGAGTTGCAATCCGTTTGATAACGGGAATCATGCTATTAGCTCTGGCTCCGCTCATCTACTGGCAAATGATTTAGGCTATAATGAGTCTATGCACTCATATTTTTAACTGAGCTTTTCGACGCATGTTTTGATTTAAATCGGCTTTTAGAGCCAGATTAATCTTTGAAATTAGCTCCAAAAATGTGATTTAGTGTCTATTGGCAGGTAAATGGCTCATAAACCCGCCAGTATATAATTTAAATCCTCGAAGTCCTCTATTCCATCGAGGAGTCTCTTGATCGCTTGGTATTGCTCCAGACTTCGATGACCTCGGCCTTTTTGATTTTGTTGAAACGGTTATCGTTAGTAATTAGAACTGCATCAGATAAAGGCAGGTCGCAGCATGAACAACATCCGACAGTTCGCTCTCTAGAAGATCCGTGAATAGCGTAGCGAATAAGTTGACTTTCACAAGTACCTTTCAACGCTACAAAGTCAAGAACCATATCCACAGGACATCGCAGAGGTTGTCAAGGTCTGGATGTTTCAATCTCGGAGAGCTTACTCGGGTCGGGTGAACAGTCTCCGGGAGCGCTCAATATCCTGCGTACTCACTGCCGCTCTTGGCAAGCTCGGAGAGCCTGCATAGCTCCTCAAGACCCTTTACACCAGTGTCTCGGCCGTGGTTGATCTAGTGCCCTTTCAACCTAAATTTTCTTGAAAATAAACTTTATATTATTTAACATACTCTTTGTTCAATAAAGGGATTTGAAGGGGCAAAGAGTATGTGCATCTATGTAAGGGATATAACGAATGAGGAGGGGAACCAAC
>JBGQAL010000220.1:0-3284 GCA_041494285.1 Methanotrichaceae archaeon | reverse complement strand
TCTTTCCGTAATCCGGACAACCTTCGTGCCAGCACCAGAATGCTGATGCATCTAGATCCGATTGCGTAACTACTCCCCCATGAGGGGGAATCAAACTCAAGATATATAAATCCTATCAATTATAGACATACACGACCCAAAATGATTAAAGAAGAGAATAGAAGATGAGCTGGGTTGTACATACTAGCTCACTTTCAGCACCAAAGAAAAGATTAACATTTGTGCAAGCACGCTCACATAGGCTGTTTTGGCGGTGCATCCGCCACTTGTAAGACATTGTGAGGCGTAACAACGATTGGTATGTTCAAATATAATACCTATAATACAACGAAACACTACTCAATTTCAGCGAAGAACTTCCGGTAAAGATGAAATCAAATCAATAATATTTTCTAAATTGTATCTGAGAATAAGATCTCTTACATGATGCGTGTAAAAAAGCGAAAACTTTATTAAGTCTAGATACGGACCTAATTTAAGAATCAAAAATAAGGATGAGTGCGATCATGGCAAATCGAACTTTTGTCTGGATACTGATAACCCTCTTCTTTTTCACAGGTTTAGCCTTGGGAGGGTATGATCTATCCGGAAGCACTGGAGCGGAGAACTTGACCGCGACCAACCCGACCGCGCAGAGTCTGGAGACCGATACAGGAAATGCTCTTGCTGATGCGATGGCACCGCAGGTTCCAGCCGCCCAGCCAGGAACTCAGTTAGCACTCTACATTAGCCAGACCCCGATCAAGACGGATCTGAAAGGGCTAATGCCCTTCAATATCGAGGTCAGTCCGTCAACGAACGTCTTTTACAAAGGGAACTATCTGGGATGGAACGGATTTACATCCCAATTCCCCAGCACTTCGGCGGGCTTATGGATTGAAAGATCTACAGGATGGTCATTGTATGCAACCATGCCTCTGAACGGCTGGTCGCGAGAACTTCTCTATGTGCCCATAGTATCGCCCATTTTCATGTATGACATCTACCCCAGCGGGTTTGTGATGAGGTACAATCTTGGGGTTGTCCAGCCGGGATACTACTATCTATGGTACTATGCAGATACTCCTGGACGACATCTCGAAGTATTCGGGACCAGTAGCAGCTACAGCAATAAGGCCATTGTAGATGTGTACACTATTTCGGTGCCGCCAAAACCTGTTCCACCCGATCCCCAGAAAGAGTGTGAGAAGAGGGGGTTCCCCTGCATATGGCAAGATGGTGCGTGTATTTGTACGCCTGCTCCCAATCCCGTAGCTGAATGCGAGAAGGACGCCAATTGTCATTGGGTCGATGGCCAGTGTCTATGCACTACGCCAAAGCCTGAGCCCATTCCAGGACCGGTGCCCAACCCCGTAGCGGAATGCGAGAAGAACCCCAACTGTCATTGGGCAAATGGTCAGTGTCTCTGCACTATGCCAAATCCGGAGCCCATTCCAGGACCAGTGCCCAATCCCACTCCGGAGCCTATGCCGGGACCAGTGCCTAATCCCAATCCAGATGAGAGCCAAGGTGATAATGCCTAGCTAGGACATGGTTGATGAAATTAGATGAAGAAATGCCTATCGATACTAGGATCGCTTACGGATCCTGGTATCGCTTTCCTGCAGCTCCACTGTGTCTGAAACAGGTGCAAAGGCATCCAATAACACTACGTAACGACTACAGAAAACCCGACAGTTTTGGAGAACGAGTGATGGCAGGATCCGTAAGCGCTCAGCGAATCGATGCACAGATAAGTGCTTCATCGCTTTTAGGCACCTCTGCCATAGCCGATACCGGGGCAAAGATCTCTAATAGCGTCCTTGTTTCAACTGCATTGAACCCTGTGATTTTGAAGAATGAGGTTCTCTTGAATCGAGATAGCACAAATTACACAGAGGTAAGGCATATCGTTCTCAAGGGGACCAATGAGCAAATCGGCAAAGTCTTGGGAGAGATAGCTCAGGAGGATTACAGTGCTAAGCCAGGCCGGTTCGTCGATCCAGTGTATGCCAAGGCTCACCTGATCTACATGCAGAAGAACTATCCGGCCTTCTACGAGAGGATGAAGGGAGTGGCAGAAAGCCTACAATGTCTCCCTCAACTCTACGGACTTAGATCTCAGCGTTCTGCCCTACGATGCAGGGTCTCTTGGTTGTTCGGTGGTCTACTTCCCGCCGTCTGTAACCTATAACGGTCATTCCATGACCTGCAGAAACATGGACTATGTCACAGTGCCCTTAGATGTAGTCTTAGGTAAGGATGCCGTCCCCAACCAGACGGGTATGTTTGCCAGAGCCTATGTGCTGGAGCTTTACCCCGATAAGGGCTATTCGAGCCTGGTGATCGGCGGCCATGACCTGCTGGGAACCTTCTTCCAAGGAATTAACTCCCAAGGTCTGGCCATAGAATTGCTCGAGGATGACAGTCCACTTGTAGTGATGACTCCCCCCGGCGGAGCCAGATCTAGTGGTGTTTCAGAGATGCTGGCAGCCAGGATGGTTTTGGACACCTGCAAGAATTTAGAAGAGGCGAAGGTGTCAATGCTCAACAACAGGATATATTTCCCATTTGCTGGCAACCATTTCCTGATCTACGACAAGTATGGCAACTCCACCATAGCGGAGTTCTTTGCTAAGGATGATAGCGTTCACTTTACAGATGCTTCTAACTCCATTCGAGTAATGACCAACCATCCAGTGGCCATGTATCCCACAGTGGACTCATTCCCCAAGCCGGATGCCAACGCCAGTTATCACAATACATTCCTGCGCTACAAGACCCTCACCAACATTACTTCAAACCACAAGGGGAAATTCACTCTCCAGGATATGATCGACACACTCAGGACCGTTTATGCCGAAATGAATGATCAGGTGCTTTTCAAAGAGAGATCACTTGAGGTGGACATGCCTGAAAGAACAACAACGAACTCGCTGGTGGATCTGACCAATGGCACTATTTCAGCCCGGTTCTATCTGAGGGATGGACCTACAGATCCCTTGCTAGGAGGGCCAAGCAACGTCTTCTCCCAGTTCTTCAACTTCACTATTAAGAGCTATGAAGCTGGAGTTTGGGTCTGAGCAATAATCCATTCTATCATGCGTGTGGGGATCATCCCCTGCACGTAAGCATTGGGCAAGATCGATATGTTTTTTACAATGGCTAGTGCCCTTTCAACCTAAATTTTCTTGAAAATAAACTTTATATTATTTAACATACTCTTTGTTCAATAAAGGGATTTGAAGGGGCAAAGAGTATGTGCATCTATGTAAGGGATATAACGAATGAGGAGGGGAACCAAC
>JBGQAL010000115.1:0-9227 GCA_041494285.1 Methanotrichaceae archaeon | reverse complement strand
TCAGCCCCAATTAAGGGTCCGATAGGTAATAGGTCATGGTTAAGAGTAGTAACCATGCCGATTTATAAGCTTGATTTTCTTATCGATGTCTGAAGACATTATAGTTTCGTATAGTTATTAATTGCCCCGGAGTTTAGGTTCTTACAACACGTAGCATTGTAACCCGAGGGATGTGTCTCGAGATCCTTCTCATCTCAGTTGTTTCTGTAAATGGTTCATTAACAAAGAAAATGGGGCACATGTGTCCAAACACAGTACACTCTCGTTCAACATTCTCCTTTTTGTGCTCTTTAGGAAATTCATTGGGATCAAAATTTTTCGCTTCTTCCTCAAACAATTGCTTTCTCCAACCAGTATAAGCTCCCGTTCGAAGCTGAGTTTTTAGAAACTCGATATGTTCAATGGCATCTTTTCTTGTTGGACCAAGCAAAGGAAAATCTTCAACCAATGGGCCATAAGGACAGTATTTTAATTCCCAACACGGTTTGCAGACATGTTTAGTTCGTTTTTCCCATTCTTTTCTAAATTCAATTTCTTCCGGTGATGGCTTGTGTTTTTCAGCATATTCCATGGCCTCTTTTATCAATTCATCCTCCGAATCGACTCTTTTCTTGACCATAACATCTAGAATATTAATTTCTTACATAAATTCATTTGGTCAAACTTTATTGGAGGATCTAGCGGACCCTTAACTAGGGCTCCAGAGCCTATTGAGTTCTATTCTGAATTTGGTGTTAATCGATCGATATGCTGAATTCTCATCCTCCGTATGCAAACATCGATTTCAGTGAGTTTACCGAGTCCCGGCCCTTCTCCAGCTCCCTGGACTCGTCCGCCAACCGCGCAGCTGTCCTAAGTACATCTCCTCCCAAGATAATGTTAAATCCATTCAGCTCACAATAGGATCTCGACATGTTCTCAGAGTACATAGCAGCCGCCTTGGAGAGAGCAATTTATAAGACGATTGATAGCGAAGATCCCATCTTTGTTTCTATCCCTGAGCTCCCGGTGCGTGGGCTACAGGCAAGACAGTTGAAGAGGCCAGAAGGGAGCTTATTGAGGTCATTGAAGAATGGGTATTTTTGGGAATCCGGTTAGGCCATCCAATCCCCTCGATAGGTGGTCATTCTATCAACTTCCCCCAGGAGCCGGTTCCTGTTGTCGAATAGACTTGTGCCAATATCTCGAAGGGAGCTGATCAAACGATTGAAAGAGATAGGATTTGTAGGGCCGTACATCGGGACGGATCACGCTTTCATGGTTAGAGGGACTAACCGCGTCAAGATTCCCAATCCACATAAACAAGAAATAGATGTCAACCTCCTTTCTGAAATCCTTAGAGAAGGTGGGATCAGTCGTGAGGAGGGGTTTTCAGAATGAGTATTAAATCAGGCGTAGTGCGGTAGCTGAGAAAAAATTTGAGGAGCGGTTAGTCCATTGGAAGGCTCTGAGAAAGAAACGAATTATAGGCAGGCCACTCAGGCCCGCTCCGGCTTGTCCAGAAGCCCTGTCTTCTTCATCAGCTCACCAGACCTGGCGTGAGGTTTTCTTGATACCGAGTCTCCAGCTTTCTCCAGCTCCCTGGACTCGTCCGCCAGCCGCGCAGCAGCGCGCATGACCTCGTGGCCCGCTGCTGCTGCCAGGGCTATCGGCCCCAGCTCCTTTAGTTTGAAGCATGCCTGGGCGTCAATGGTAGCCACAGTCTGAGCCATGTAGAGAGCGCCGATGGCCTTGGCCCTGGCGTAAGGATTCTTGAAGTCCATCCTTTCGGCGCACTTCTCCGGCGTGGCCAGGATCTGGGGAAGCTTAGCCTCGCCTTTGGGTATTACATCCATGGCTTTGTCCAGCTCCTCCTGGACCAACCGGACAGCACCGCAGGCTGCTAAGACCTTCAGTGCGTCTGAGTTAAAGAGGGCCATCTCGGCCGGATCGAGGAACTCGCGCTTGGCACCAATCAGAGGATCGACTGGAAGGATGATGTAACCAAAGCCCTCGGCAGCCAGGGCATCCCTGGACTCCTTCTTTGTAGGACCATCCGAGATGACGATGGTTGGTAGTCCTTTAAAGGTCTCCCGCGCAGCCGTCGGGCCGGCGGTGGCAGCATTGGGGCTGGTAATTACCACCAGTTGAGGACTCCAGGCCCTAAGCTCCGCAGCAGCCTCGCCCTCTGTCTTGGTCATCTTCGGACCGAAGCTCAGGATCTTGAACTCGATGTCTGTACGCTCTGCAATCTCGTCCAGGGCAAGATCAATAGCCAGCGAGGTGGCAATGTTGCCCAGCTTGACAAAACCGATCTTAAACATGCAGGGCTTGAGGCAGAGAGAAGATAAAAGGGTTCCGATTTCTTGAACGAAAAAAGATACCCTATTCAGCCCTTTACACTCGGGGAAGGATAACTTTTATACGATTCAACCCTACTTTAAACAGTGATTTTCTTTGAAAGATTATGCCAGCAACTTAATGCCGTTCCTTTCAGAGCTCGAGCCGGATGATGCCGGTATTGATCCTGCAGAGGTGTCCAGGCTATACGGCTTAGCTGTAGACAAGATCCTCATGATGAGCCGCAACGAGAACCCCTACGGCCCCGGCCCAAAGGTTTGGGAAGCTCTAAGGGGAGTTCAGCTTCACAGGTATCCTGACTCAAGGCCGTTTTTAGACGCTCTGTCAGATTACACAGGCCATCCCGAGGAGAACATAGTGTCAGGAGCCGGAATGGATGAGGTCATTACTACAGTTGCCAGGCTATTTCTGGGAAAGGGAGACAAAGCCCTAATTCCCATTCCCACTTACTCCCTTTACAGCCTGGCAGTGAGGCTGTGTGGAGCCAATCCAGTTTACCAGCAGAGGCTGAAAGGATTCGAAGTAGATCCAGAGATTCCAGAAGGCTTTAAGATTATCTTCCTATGCTCGCCCAACAATCCTACCGGGAACGCCCTTTCAGAAGAGACCGTCAGGTCGATAGCTGAGAGTACAGACGCCATTATATTTCTGGATGAAGCTTATGCCGAGTTCGCTGATAAAAGCCTCATTAAGATGGTTGGTGACCACGAGAACCTGATAATCGGCAGAACGATGTCCAAGGCCTTCGGACTGGCCGGATTGAGGCTGGGTTATGCCGTCGTTCCTGATTGGATTGCCGAGCAGTACAGGCGTATCTCGCCTCTGTTCAGCATAAGCGGGCTCTCGCTGGCTGCAGGAGTAGCAGCCCTTGAGGATGTGGAGTACATGAAACGTTCGGTCTCAAAAATACGCTCAGAGAGGGATAGGATTCAAAGCAAAATTGAGGTCGCACATCCATCTCAAGGAAATTTCCTGTACATCGAGACGCCGAAGAGTTCGAAAGATATCACAAAGAGCCTGCTGAAAAGAGGTATTGTAGTCAGGGATTGCTCGCCAATGCCCGGTGCAGGAGAAAATCACATAAGGGTTACTGTTGGGACTCCTGAGCAGAACGAGAGGTTTTTGGAGGCTTATTCCTCTAATCAGTGAGATCGCCGGGTATCTGAACTATCTCCCTGTCGGCATCGACGGTTACTAAAACGCCATCCTTCAAAACGAGAATGTCGTCTGAAACCCTGTCCACCAGCGGAATCCCGCTTATTATAGCACCAACGGCGACTATGGGCTCTGACCTGATGTTTATCATGGCCACTGGAGCCAAACCTCGCTTCTTGAGCTGGTAAATAACATAGGACCCTACGGTCGAGCCCTTGCCGCCAGGAAAGATGAGGACCTTTCCTGAGATGCACTTACCATAAAGCTCGTGGTCTGGGTCAACAACAATGCCTGTCTCGGGATTGACGTTGCCCAGAAAGGAGATCGGTTCCTTGGTCACGAGAGCCGCTCCGGAGGCACAACCGCTGGCCACTCGGTGGCACTTTTTCTGCATTCTCAATCTCTCCTGGTAGCCACTTCGATACACTCTTCAGTTGAGCCAAAGCCAGCCTCAATTCCGCAAAGACCCGGAATGTATGTCAGGGCCTTTCCTGAGTTGACCATCATCTTCCTATAGTGCTCGCTTGCTGGAGAGACCACCATGCATGTGTCGCAGATGACTTTTGCCCCGCTCTTCTCGATCCTGGTTACAAGGTCTGGACACGCCTCAACTATTTTCCGTGCTGTGCACACCCACAGCTCTTTTTTTACTTTTTTGCCCTCAAGCAGATCTGCAATGCGATTCAGCTCAGCCTTTGAACAGTGCGGGCAACCTAGTGCAACGATATCCGCATCTATTCCAGGATGTCTCTCGTAGACTTCATCGATCTGCTTTCTGTCGACTGATATCCTCTCTAGCTTGCCAGACTCCTCGGGAGGCGTTGGAGTAATCCCTTCGACATGGTAAAGGGCCACCGATCCGCTGGCTGCCATTGCCGCTCCAAGAGACTTGAGCTCATCAAGAGTTGGCCTGCTAGGAAGTTTAAAAAGAGGAATGCCGTCCTTGACAGTTCTGCCCACAAGAAAACCGAGGGCCCCAAAGTCGGAGCCTTTCAGATCCGCCTCTACGTCTATCCTGTGCGTTGGTATCCTGTTCTGATCCAGATGGTATCCATAAAATGGCGTTTTCCCAATCAGGGCTGCAGCCAGGGCTGACGGTCCGCCCTCACGGTTGGTCCGAGCACCTATGACGGAATTGGCATAAGATACCGCGGACGACTCGCTCCAGGCTAGGTGATCCCCTGAGCATGCGATCTGTGGATTAATCTGATAAGGAGTACAGGTGCAATCGATGGTGATCCCCAGCCGACGGTAGGCATCGATGGTGGCTTTTTGTTTGCGGGCAAAATTTTCATCTATCCCCATCTCCTGCCATCGAGACAAATCCATTCCAGCAGGGTTAAGGATGGCTGGCACAACGACATTACCTTTCAGGTCGGATATCCACTCCAGACCAGCATCCCCTATATTCTTGAAGGAGACTCCTGCGATCTGTACACTCTTGATTGGTATTAGACGCTCAGCATCGAAGATATCCCCCAGGGCCACAAGGATCTCCATAGCTCGACGAAGGGATTCGCCTCGATGGCCCTGGTAAATGCTCTCCTCTTCCCTGGAAAGATACATGCCGGTAGCTCTGGGTGGGCGATGGTATAAATTTTATGTGTGGCAGATAAGGTCAGACCAGCCGGTGCACCGGATGCTCAGCGGCGGACCAGATGTCCAGGTCTCTAACTGCCTCTGCTATCATGATATCGGCCATGGCCGCCACCGGGAAAATAAAATCGGCGTTCTCGATGGGTCCGTAAAGCAAGAAGTCTCCACCAGAGAGCTGCTGCATTGCCGTGGCTGCTGCATCACAGCACCGCTTGTCCTGGAGGCCCCTGCCTTTTAGCCAAGGCCAGGAGCTCACTGCGTTGTGTATGCCTGATCCCACAGGCAGACCGAACTTCGCTTTGGCAACCACCGAGAACCTCAGGGCAGTTCCCGCTCCATTGCCAAGAGGGACAACTCCAGGATCGATGAGAAGGTTGACTATGCCGAGGTCCCCGGCCAAGGGAATCAGCCCCTTCTCTCGAACCGACCCACCAGTCTCCAGCACCTTTATGGAGCCATCCACGCCAGGCTCTGCTGGATTGTAGGCCAAGAGGATGGCTGAATCGATCTCTGAATCTCTAATGGCTTTCTCTTCCGACGAATTGGTGGCGAGGCAGATGCTGTTGTAAATTGCCTTATCTGCATACCCCAGCTCAGAGACCAGTCCGGCCGCTGCTGCCCGAACGCCTGGATCGGCAGAGTCGATGATGAAGGGGCCAGACCAGACCTCTTCAACAAAGGCGAGGTATCTCTCGAAGGCTTTCGTCGTCCTAGAGTAGACATGAAGCACGGCAGGGTTTCCAGTCTCTTCCGACAGCTCTGCCTGCCTTACAACCAGCTTTTCAGCCTTTAACCTGTCAAAGAGGCCCTGATCTTCATCCTGGACAATCTTGTGGCCCTGGTAGAATATGGTACCAGCCAAGACTGTGGGAAACTCGCCGGGTTGGCCGCCGAACCTCACGCCTGAGATATTGACCACTGATTGCTCTCTCTCAAATCTGAACAACTTCAGCCTCCGTTACCTTCCAAGCAACGCTGTCCAAGGTAACGTCAGATCCAAATAAAACGTCACCGACTCCATTGGCCCCACCGGGCGCAGACAAACCTTTCCTGGATCTCCGTTTTACCGCCTGGAATGGCTCCACAGGGTACGGCATTCCCTTGCGGCTGTACTCTTCAACCAGTACCCTTATCTGCTCCGCGTCCTCCAGGCCGATCCTGTCTATCAACTGGATCTGGGCCTGAAACCGCCTTACTGCCTCGATGGTTAGGTTCTGTATGAAGGGAATTGCTCCCTTCGAGCCAATTATCCTGCCCATCTCGTCTAATCCATTCGTATGAAGCGCGATGATGGTGTTGCCCGGCAGATGCCCCTTGGATTCGACTCCGCAGATCAGCAAGAAGCGGATGTTGGAGTTGGAGATTATGTTTGCCACGATCTTCTCAACGCCCAGGTTCTCCGTCTTGCAGGTACCGCTGATCGCAGCATTCTCGACCCGCATAACGCCCGCCAGTGTCACAACAGCCACCCTACACTCGGGGTCGCCAACGACATAGTCCCCTCGGAGCGGTGGCCATGATCCTTCTATGTAATGTTTTCCTCCAGAGGAGCAATCAGAGGTCAACGGAAATTCCATCACACCAACTCCATGGTATTGTTTATAAAGCCAGTTGATGCCCCGTTGCTGTAAGCAAGATCCTTTAGGGTTTAAATTTTTCTTCTTCGAATGGCACTGTGCTAACTATATTGCCCATCCTGAGATTGTGCCAGAGACCGAACAATCTCACAAAAATGTGGTTTTAAAAAGATAGAAATATGAGAATGGAAGACAGAAGATACGGCAAGGCTTATGAACCAGACACCATCATTCAGATAGGAACAAGGATAGCTCACTGTACATTATGGCGGCAATAAATGGAATCCTACAAGGAAAGGATATTGAAGTCTATAGAAGAATCTGATGTGGGGCTAACCACGGTGGACGTAGCAAAAAAAGCCGGAATCAGCAAGACCACCGTGATAAAGTACCTTTCGGTGCTCAGGTCCGAAGGAAGAGTATTATTCGTCGAGGTGGGGCCTGCCAAGCTGTGGAGAACAAGGAGTGCGGCTGCAGTTTCGGAGGCTCACGTGCCCGAGGAAGCAGGAGGCGAGTTTGAGGCAATGCCCGTCGTTGATATCGACCTCTGCGACGGTGACGACAAGACCATCTACTTTTCCTTTAAGGTAAGGCCGGACCAGATCTGTGCCCTTATGAAGAGGGCAAATAAATGTTGTTGCTCACCGGGCGCAAAAAATAGCTAGGTAGCGGTGTCAAGATGCACATTCCCAAGGAAATCAAAGACTTCTTCGGGATTGAAGAGGGCCAGGCACTCTTGATAAAGGGGTTGCCGGGAACTGGGAAGACAACTCTAGCCCTGGAGATCTTAAACACATTGTGTGAGAAGAAGAATGGCGTATACATCTCAACTCGAGTCGATCCACAACGCCTCTACGCCACTACCCCGTGGATAAGCGATATAATCCCGCCGAAGAATGTGATCAACGCAACACAAAACAGGCTCCTCAAGAGCCTGAAAGGCACCAGCCGAGAGCTCTCTGAATATGATGCAGTACTGGATTTCTTTAAGGTCTTCTTCGATGAGGCTGAGGAGATGGACAATCCAATGATTGTCATCGACAGCTGGGACGCCGTTCTGAACTATACAGCTCACTTCATAGAGGATACCCAGCACAGCTTTGAGCAGAACATGTGCGAGTTTGCTCGAGACACCGGGATTCACCTGATTCTTGTCAGTGAGTTCGCCGACATCATGCCCTTGGACTACATCGTCGACGGTGTGGTGACCATGGAGCAGTTCAAGCTGATGGGAAGCTCGGGCACAGAAAGCCCTAATGGCATGAGAACCAGGTATGCCAGGCAGATCAGACTGGACAAGCTCAGAGGCATTGAGATCAGGCAGAAGAACTACACTACAACCTTACACGGCGGTCGATTCAGATACTTCGAGCCCTACCGCGAACATCAGGATGCCAGGATAGCCAGCGACGTCGTCAGGGTTCCAGATCCGGGAGAGTCCAGGATCTCCACCGGTATTCCCGACCTCGACATATTGACAGGCGGATTAAAATACGGCTCCTGCAACGTAATCGAAATCGATCACGGAGTTGGCAAGAGGTATTACCAGATCCTGACTGCTTTGGCCTCCAACGCCCTAAAGAACGGCAGAGGCGTCTTTATACTTCCAAGTATCGGGTATCAGCTCAGCTCTCGGGACATATTCGTCCCGACCAATGTAGTGATCTCCCAACCGGAAGAAGACGAAGACCTAGGGGCGTGGGGAAAAGAGCTGTTGGAGAAATGGGATGGCCTGAGAGAGAGGACTGGAAAGCCTATTCTCAACATAATCGGCATGGATGCAATGGAGTTTGCATTCGGCTACAAAAAACTCCTGAACATGGCCAACCGGATGATCCGCAAGTGGAAGGAGACCAACGACATAAATGTTCTAGTAGTGAAAACTGGCCAGGAGAGCATCAACATGGCCATCCACACAGCCGATACATACACCCTCGTCAACGAACTAAACGGCGGCCTATGCCTTTATGGGATTATACCCAGGACTGAGCCTTACAACCTGCTCTTTGAAAACCAGAACAAGATAAGTCTAACTCCTATAGTCTAACAGGCCTTGTTATCACTCTTGGGTTTTATCGAAGACCAGGTAATCGTGCCCTTTCAGTTTGTAACCGTAGGCCATCTCGCTCTTGAGAACTTGTCTCCCTCTTCACAAAATAGCCCGTAGGAAATGGTGTACTGCACTTCATTTGCAGGATTCGAAAGCTGATCTTCCGCTCTAAGTATTGGGATCGCCCTTGCGAGAATGTTGACCAGGCCCATGCCGATGCTGCCTGACCTGGTTGGCTTGCCTGGTATGTGTCCTCTGGTTTCTTCTTCGTCGCCCTTTCCACTTCGTCGGGAGGCTTTTAGTTTGGGCATACTGATAGAGGAATTCGAATGATAAACAACTTTGCTATTTGGGAAGACCTAAGAAAGGCGGTCGTGTATGTCTATAATTGATAGGATTTATATATCTTGAGTTTGATTCCCCCTCATGGGGGAGTAGTTACGCAATCGGATCTAGATGCATCAGCATTCTGGTGCTGGCACGAAGGTTGTCCGGATTACGGAAAGAAG
>JBGQAL010000208.1:0-3745 GCA_041494285.1 Methanotrichaceae archaeon | reverse complement strand
TCGTTGCAGAGCTGCTCAAAGCTTATGTCTCTGCTGCCGTTGAGAGTTTTCAAGCCATTGGCGATCATTATGCAAGCTCTTGTTCCGGGCTTCTGACCATCTGGGAGCTTATCCCTTATCGACCGAACGACGCTTACGATCTTTCTAGATTGCTCAATTGATATTCCGGTGTGCTCCCTTACGATCTGGACTTCAGTGTCGTAGCAATAATAATCAGCGTATATTCCTACCATCCTGTCGAGAAGCGCATCCTGTGGTCTATGGATACCGGCGTACTCTATGGAGTTGCTTGTGAGAATGGCCCTGAAATCTTCGTGAACCTTGACATACCTTTCATCACCAAACTTAGTGGGCAGTTCCAGGATTCCTTCCTCGAAGACTGAGAGCAGTATGTTGTTTGAAGCAGGCTTCGTTCTGGAGAATTCATTATAAATCAGAGTGTAGCCATATTTACATGCTAGAGATAGGGGGTTATCCACCCATTCTATCTTGGTTACGTCTCTGCTTTTAAATACATTATGAATATAATTATCCCTAACACTCTCGTTCTCCATCTGAGAGTATCCCCCGATCAGATCGCTGGTAGTTATAGCTTCATCGCCGTTGATCCAAACCACTGGCCTGCCCAGCTCCTTTGCGACATGAGTTGCGAGGCTCGTCTTCCCACATCCGGTTGGACCAATCAAGTGAACCGGGTAACCTGAATTTAGCCAGAGCTTCAGTCTACTTTCTATCTCCATTACCTCAGGAGTTTCTATGAAATGCTTTACATCTGGCATCAGGTAAGCGGTCTCTATAGCCCGTCTTACTGCTTCGTCGGATGGATTTCCAATCTCTTGCGGATATTTGGGCGATCTTACCCTGACCTGGATATCGGGCTCTTTGGATCGACTGGCCGCTTTGCAAGCCAGCGAGTTCGCTTTTCTTTCGCTGGCCGTTTGATGGACTGACTCTCCCCTCACCTTCCTTGGATGTGATTCGATGTATTGCATTACTGAGCACCTTCTGTGGAATTTAGATTACTATAAAAATATCTACTAGGGTTTACCCGTAGTAGAAATCTCTTACGAAGTTTTTCAAATCCTGCTCCTGGTACCTGTGGATATCTCCCTGGAAGGTCCTGATCTTCCCCTGAAGCTCTACAGCACCAGAGCCGATTTTCGATACGGCCTTTTGGTTCTCCTTCACCTGTGAGCGAACGCTCCTTTGGAACTCTGCCAAGCCTTTACGCAGGTTTCTGGAGCCCTCTTCCCGCATCTCCCTGCCAGCCTTTTGAACTTCCCTGGACATCTTGAGGGTGGAGGAATGAAGATCTCTCACTCCGGAGTTGAACTTGGCCACAGAATCCTCGTTGGATTTTTTCTGGGCGTCTAGGCTCTTCTTGAAGTCAGCTTGGCCGGCCTCGAACTTCTGGATGCCGTCCTCCAGCATCTTCCTGGACCTCTCGTGCAGATCCTTGGATTTTTCTTGCATCTCTCCGGACATTTTATTCGCTTCTGCCTGGAGGGCACGAACTCCACTGCTTAACATTGCGGCTGCCTCCTTGTTCTCCTTCACTTGGGAATCAACGACTTTGTTGAACTTGGCAATGCCGTTGGTCATTTTTCGAATGCCTTCTTCCCTGATCTCTTTGCCAGCCTTCTCTAACTCTCCAGCGGTAATATTGGCAGCAGAGATCTTGGCCATGACCCCCGTCTTCCCAAGGAATTGTGGTTTTGCAGCAGCTCTTGGCTTCTCCACCATTGGAGTTGCCTCTCTTGGATGCTCCCAAGAGACTGGTTTAGCCTCATCCTTCGGCGTAGCTTTTCGGCTGGCATCTAAAATGGACTCGGCCAGTTGGGATTTGGTTCCGCCAAGGGCTTCCACCCCAAGCCTCATTGCCATCTCCTCCAGCTCTCGCCTTGTGTGATTGGTAACCAGTTCTTCGAAGGTTTCTGACATAACCCTCCAAAAATGGGTTAGGAGTACCTGCTTAAGCAGGAACACCTGGGGTTGCGCCTATTGCTGCCTGCTCGATCTTTGCCATCTCCTCAGAGTAGTGGAGGTAGGTGTCGACCGAAGCTACAACGACCCTGGACTCGATTGTCAATATCTCGATACCAACCAGGCTGATCCTGGCCCAAACATCGACTACAATTCCCTTGTCGAGGATTCTGTCCAGAACCTCGGCTAGGCTTGATGCATCTGGGGTAGCAGTTACCATTTAACTCACCTTATACTTTGACTGTATATCCTTCTGTTTATTCAACTGTCTGATCTTTGCAAGAATCGGACCTATCTCAAGAGTCAGATCTATGCAAGGACTCCGGGTGTTGCGCCTATGGCGGCCTGCTCGATCTTGGCCATCTCCTCAGAGTAGTGGAGGTAGGTGTCGACCGAGGCTACAACGACCCTGGACTCGATTGTCAATATCTCGATGCCAACCAGGCTGATCCTGGCCCAAACATCGACCACAATTCCCTTGTCGAGGATTCTGTCCAGAACCTCAGCAAGACTTGATGCGTCCGGTGTAGCTGTTACCATTTTCTATCACCTCTGTAATATTCGTCTCTTGAGCTCTCAAGGATCGTGAAGTCATTCGATAGCGAGAATTGCACGAGCAATGGGCAATATCTGTATGAGACCTATATCCCCAATATCTTCAAGGACCGTCATCTCATTGATAGTATAGTTTCCCTCCAATTCTGCTATCCTAATTTTCTTTTTTTGATATCGTTTGATCTATTTACTGCCGAATATTACTTAGTTCGTATCTTTCTATGTTGTTTAAACTTAATCGGAAATATGGGATTAACTTTGATGATAAAGGAGGGCCATTTGAGGAGGCCAAATCCTTGGCCCTTCCATACCATCTGTGTCTGACATATTGGCTGAGGATGTATTCCAGCAATTCAGTACTACATGTTAGTAGTTCATATTCGTACTAAATCTCCTTATGCCTATGATGCTTAAAATAGTTTCTCATATCTCGAAATTAATCAATAATGTTGTCTCAAAATTGTTTTGAAAATTGTCTTGAAGTTTGAGAAATAGCAAGGTATATTAATGTGATTAGACAGCTTAATATTGTATTGATTGTTTTACGGCTGAAACCATTCGCCGCTTAATGAAGAACGAGGAAGCATATGAAAATTCTTGTTGTAGATGACGCTCCATACATGATCAAAGTGCTAAAGGACATACTGGTGGCATGCGGTCACGAGGTCCACGAAGCGGTCACCGGGGAAGAAGCTTTGATCAGATACTCGGATGTTAAGCCAGAGGTGGTTCTCATGGACATACTCATGCCATCCATGGATGGTGTCAGCGCCACCAGGAAAATTCTCGATAAGGATCCTCTTGCAAAAATAGTAGTGATTACCGCGGTGGGAAAGACTGGTCTTGAAAAGGAGTGCCTAGAGGCTGGTGCTAGGAAGTTCATATCTAAGCCCTTCAAGATCAAAGAACTCGTCAATGTGATCAACTCGTTAGGGTAGATGAAAGGTATTGAGTACGTAAAGGATTATCAGGAAGACATCATAGAGACCATTCCGAGTACAATTATGGTGGTAAACGAGAGCCTCAAGGTACTGTACGCCAACAGAAACTACTACCTGAAATCAGGCATGAAGGAGCGCGATGTAATCGGAGAGAAGCTCTCAAGAGTTTTTCCGCAGATCCTTATCGGTAGGACCCAAATTGAAGAGAAAATCATGGATGTTTTTCTTACCGGCAAACCTTTTGATGGTGATCAGCTTCGATATCC
>JBGQAL010000160.1:0-6061 GCA_041494285.1 Methanotrichaceae archaeon | reverse complement strand
CATATAACACGCATACCGGAGGTGAGAACCATTTTTTTGTTAATTCGTCTTTATGTATCTTATTGATACTTTATTTTATGTAAAGATGGTTTATTACAATTAATTTCCAGCAAAACTACTTATCCATACACGTAGTAATAGCTAATTATGGCAGGAGTTCTTGAGAGAATAAGACGGCCGCAAAAAAGGTCGGTAATTGGGCATAGACCTATGGCTCCCTTGTTGGATCTAAGGGTTCTGGAACTCCAGACCGCTAAGGAGATCCTGGCCGAAGTCTTTAGGGTCAGGGTCTCGGACGTGGAGGAGATGATTCAGAATCGATATGATGAGATCTGCTATGCAAAACCTGGTTATGAGGAAACTGAGCCATGGCCACGAGAGTTCATGCTTAAGGAATAAAGAACTACATGAAACATCGACCTAGCTGTCAATGTCACACTTCACGAAATTAAGCCAGAACAACTCCCATGTTTTCCCATGAATTCTAAAACTAATGTTGATCCGCTCACTGCGGCTTTACAGCCACTACTTTTATGCTGGAGATAGATTCTTCAACCTCTTTCAGTTGCTCAGGAGACGTCTTGGGCATATTGATGAACGCTGGTCCGACAGCATCGAAGATCAAGCACTCTATGGGAAAAGACGATTCATCCGCTATCAGAATGTTCTGGAACCCTGCAGATCTCATAGCCTCGATGTAACTGTCCTTCATTATAGCTCCTGCAAGGCAGCCGATGTACGCTTCTGTCGACGTTTTCACGAAATCAGGAAGCTCTTTCAGCAGCACTATGTCTGAGACGGCTAGCCTGCCACCGGGCTTTAAAACCCTGAACGCCTCTTTGAAGACCCGTCTCTTGTCCGGGACCAGATTGATTACGCAATTTGAGATGACTACGTCGATGTAGTTGTCTGCAACTGGCATGTTCTCAAGCTCACCTTGCCTGAAGTCGATATTTGTATAGTTACCCTTCCTGGCATTGGCCCTGGCTTTTTCCACCATCTCTGAGGTCATGTCAACTCCGATGACCTTGCCCTTGGGGCCAACCCTATAGGATGCCAGAAAGCAGTCAAAACCCGCCCCGGAACCCAGGTCAAGGACCGTGTCGCCCTCCCTTATCGATGCCAATGCTACCGGGTTTCCGCAGCCTAAACCCAAGTTCGACTCTGGGGGTGCTGCCTTGAGCTCCTCATCGGTGTACCCGATCCTCTTGCTCAGATCTTCGTGAACGTCAGTTCCACAGCATCTGCGAGAAGCGTAGTAAGACGTTGCCTGCTTGGCAATACGGGCGTAGCCCTCTCGTACTGCCCGCTTAATCTCTCTATCCTTCAATGTAAACACCTCGATATTCGTTTAATCTTGAATATTGACTTCGCGGATGTGGATCGCATCCGCTAAGATAGGACTTACGCTCTAATAAGGTTTCTTATTCATGAATTCATGAATATTTGATGAAACCCTGGATGGCAGAAGATGCTATTGGCGTACTGCCCAATCTTTTGATCCATATTCGCCTATATTCTGGATTATGTTTCTATGCCTTATCCAGAGGGCCACAATCGTCAGTATGGAGATCACCAGCCATACGGCAAAAAAAACCTTGAATCCATGGTCTTCCAGCGATTGCTGAGTGCTTATGAACACCGCCGCTGCTATTGTGACCACTATAGAAAAAAACATGTTGGCAGATGGGGCAAGGCCATCCCTGTAGTATATGCAGAACTTCTCCCACTGCTTTTCTGCCTCTCCTGCCTGGGAGTCGGGGTGCCTGCCAAGAAATGTTCCAATCCTCTTGATCCTTGAATCTGCGGACATTATGTAAAGATCATAACAGATCGCCACCAGTGGTACGAAATAAAGAAGCCAATAAATCTCTGCAATAGTGATGCCCAAGTTAAAAGAACTGAGCCCGAATAGCACAGTAACAAAAGCAAGCTTCTTTGTAATGTAATCTGCCCGCTCGGTCTGGGTCCTTATCTTCTCCTCGTGAAGAGCTCTGAGGAATTCTTGATCGTTTGGTTCCACGAAGCTACCCCCTTGAGATGAATGATTTTATGTATTAATAAGTTTTCCCTGTAATGATCTCATTTTGCGATTTGACATAAAGATTTAAGCCAAAAGTGCTCATTAGATATTATGTTCAAAAACATACTGATTGCAACAGATGGATCTGAGACTAGCCAGAAGGCAGCGAAGATGGGAGTAGAGCTTGCTCAAATGCATGGTGCAATGGTCACCGCTGTTTATGTAGCGGATACATCCAGGCTGGGCTACTTATCTGACTATATTCAGTACTCGGGCATGGTCAGGGAGCTGATGCTCAAAGAGGGCAAAGATGCAACAGATAGCGTTGAAGAGCTTGCCAAGCAGGCAGGAGTTGTCTGCGATAAAGTCATACTGGAGGGTAGACCAAGCGACGAGCTGTTAAGGATGTCCAAGGAATCAGGTGTTGATCTTTTGGTTCTTGGCAGTGTAGGTCGAGGAGGGCTAGACAGGTTCCTGCTTGGGAGTGTGGCCGAGAAGGTTGTTCAACACTCGAAGGTTCCGATAATGCTGGTGCCCGGAGGAAAGCTCAGTAAATAGGCGACAGCATATCGATGAAGCCCTGAAGACCAGAATGGATTATCTGGCAATATGGATGGCATAAAGTACTGAACACAAAGTACTTGGGCCGCGTCACGCCTGCCATTGGATTCCCGGTCCAAAAAGCTGAAAGGGCGGCATGCTATGCCCTTGACGGCATGCATCTTTTTTGGCCGCAGATGGATTTTCAGCTTGACCGATACGCCACCGAAATGTCGTACATATTTGAACGACGCCCCTTAGGCTTTCGTTCGTCGGACGTCGATTAACATCCGCGATTGTGCTCAACAGACGGAGCACATTTCGGCCATCGAGCTTTTGTCGGTGCGTCTCATCCATGGCTCGCTAACACATGACGCGGCAAGTTAATTATTTTAACTTCAAAACATAAATAATTTTCGGTTGAGCACTTTAAGGTGGGATAACCGGGCCTTCAATAAGATTCATTCATTTGTGAGCATCAGCAATCGACGCTGTCTTCGATGCTGCCAAAAATGTAGGGCTAGATTCATTAGAGGTTAGAAGATCTGGAGGATATTCAAAATTACAAAAATCTCCAAATGCCTACGGACACGGCAATGTAAGCACTGAGGAGTTGCCAGTAAAAGTCTCGATCTCCATGTGTATGTTTAGGTTTCCTACGTAGGTTCCCCCCATGGTCAAAGCCGGAACTGTGTTGGCGTTCTTCCGGACCATTGTGCCGATCTTGGTTGTGCCGTCGACGTAGGACCCTATCTGGTAGACGGATTCGTTCTTGTCTTGATAGATGTTGGTGTCTTTTATCAGCGACTGGATGTTCGTATAACTTTCAGAGAATGCAGAGCCCACCTCGTAGTTCTTGGCGCACAAGGCATTCTTGAGGTCGCTCTGAGTCGGAGGTGGTGTGTAGGGCCTATAATCAGCAACCACATCTTCTGTATATGTTGTCTCATCGTATTTTGGGCCTGCGAAGACGTCAGCATACTGGCCCCTAGAGATGTGACCGCTTCCGCTAGCTCTCGAAGATAGCTTTGTCCCTGCGAAACCAGTATCAGTCTGGAAGATCTGGGTCTCGTCCATGTAACCCCATAAGTCGATCTTAGATCTCTCCGTCAGGTTCTTGGCAGCGGAGCTAAAAGCTGAAGATGGAATGCTAATAGAAAAACATACTATGAAAAGCAAAAACACAAGAACCAGTAGTATTCTCATCTTTAGTATCTCCACCCTTGAACTACCTAATGGGCTACATTCAATATAAATCTGATCCCCCCCCTGAAGATTGGCCAGGGGATGCTACGTACACATTTTCCGCCAAGGTTTGCTCACCTAGGCCATACCAGTGCCTCCATCGACGGGTGGCAAACCAGACTAGTCGCCAAGCCACGGATAATTGGATGATGTTGGCGTACCGGTGTAAGGCGAATAGGGTGGAACACTGCTGTAGGTTGGTGTTCCTGTTGTTGTACCTGAATTAATGTAAACCGGCTGTCCGGTTTTAGGGTCTACATAGAAATAGTCCGGATTTCCTATGTATGGATCTACGAAAGCATAGACCGGGTATCCTGTTTTGGGATCTACATAAGCCTGCCCCATCCAACCACTAGTTAAGTTAAGCGATTTCCAGATATAGTATGGATCTGTCACCAACGATCCGTTCTGAATCAATCTCCCCTTGGGAGCCCCACCCCAGCCCCAGAGGGCTGTAGAGTTCTGGACCTGGGGTTGCTTTGCGGGATTCTGGGCTTGGAAGTCCTTCAGCCAGGTCCGGCCAAAATCGCCACCGACGCTCTGGAAACTACCCGTGACCTGGGCCTGACAGGTGACCAATAAAATACCCAACACTAATACCATCGTTACCACTAATCTGTAACCCATTTGACACTCCACCTTTAGGACGATACACTTCAAAGCGATAAAAGCGTTTCTCGCTCGAAAAACTGAAAGTCCATGTGACTTGTTTATAGAACAAGATGCAGGCGACTTTTCAATTGATACGATCGCAAGAGATCAGCCAGAAGGCGTAGTTATTATAAGAAAATCAACTCGGAAAATCGATCACTACCATCTCGGCAAGTTAATCACGAATCTAACGGCAAAGAGCTAAAATGCTATCTGGATTGTTGCTCACCCAAAGGCAAGAGCAGATCCAATCATTAATGTTAACAAATAATTTATCGAATTATCATGAGTCAATCGAGTCGCTACTCTTTCTGTACTTAATTATGAAAAATATCAACAAAATCATAATAAATATTATAATAATTGCATCGAAGATGTGAAACCATCCTTTCAAGGAATCCCACTTTGGTCCTAAGAGGACGCCCACGTAGCCCAGGGTCAGACACCAAGGCAGCGATCCCGCGAAAGTATAGAAAGCGAACTTCTTGAAGTCCATTCCTGCTATTCCCGCAGGCAGGGAGATGTAAGTCCTTATGACCGGCAGAACCCTGCTTATCAGAACTGCTCGATCCCCGTACTTTCTGAACCAGTCGTCTGCCAGGTCAAGCTTTCCACGGCTCAAGAGAACATATTTCCCGTATTTTTCCAGAAACGGCCTTCCTCCTCTTAAGCCGACCTGATAAGCAACAATCGATCCGAAGAGGTTTCCTAGAGCGCCTGATAGGGTAATCTCCAGCAGGCCGAGCTTACCTTCAGACACCACGAAGCCGCTAAAGGGCATGATGATTTCGCTGGGAAAAGGAATGCAAGCGCTTTCCAAGGCCATGGCAAAGAAGATACCAGTGTAGCCAAAGGAGCTTACGAGGCTCACAATCAGATTGCTTACGGATTCGACTAAGCTTATCATTCGATTCGAGAATCACAACAATATATAGAAACCTTTTTCCTGTAGATTAATGTGATAATTACTGCCGGACAACGCGCACAGTCTCGCTTACCCATGAGAAATCCGTCACACTGCTGCTTCCATAGCGGATACGGCCGTGCAGTTCGAAAGCTTGCGATATGTTTTCGGGTCTGAAGACACAGCTAACATGACCATTTAGCTCTCTATAGATTTCCCCTATTATGCTCTTTCAGTGGTTGCTCTTGATATTCCCATGGAGAAGACGGACATAACCTCCATCGATTTTACGAGGGACCGGAAGGCTCTCGTAAACCCCACATCCGCCAAACTTCCTGGATCAACCTTATCCATTTGGTCTTATCCATTTTATTCAACTCCTTATCTCCTAGTCGTGTGCACCAGTCCGATGAATGAGCGCAAAAAGAGGAGGTTCGCCAGGATTCCGGACACAAGTTATCCTGGCCAATGAAGTTCCTTCCTCTTCACTGGGCAATATCTACAAAGAGTACCCGAGGAGGCACAGCCAATACACCTAATAACCCCAGTTAGTCTATCGAGGATTTCGAATATCGTTTGATCTGCAATCTTTGAAGGGCACTTCGTTAACATTTTCGATTTAGACGCTTCTCAATTCGTTCAATCCTCCTTTGTTCGGCAATTTCTTGCCATTTTCTTTTTATAATTTCTTATTTTCT
>JBGQAL010000207.1:0-3833 GCA_041494285.1 Methanotrichaceae archaeon | reverse complement strand
GGGGATAGCCCTCACAGGAATGTTGACCAGTCCCATGCTGATGCTGCCGGACCAGGTTGGATGGCCTGGTATGGGTTCTTGGCTCTCATCTTCTTCGCTCCTTTCAACTTCTTCAGGAGGCTTTAGCTTGGGCATATCTGATAAAAGGGATTGGAAGAGATAAACAGCTTTGCTATTTTGGGAGACCTCAGAAGGGCAAAGAGCACCAATATGGCACGCCTCCTGGATGATTGAATTCAAGACGCGCAACGTGAACCTGGGCAGAAAGCCGAGAAGAGCCTTTGTAGCGCCGTGAAAGGCTCCGTGTCGTAATAAAGAGGGAGGCAAAAGTCTTGGTGTAGGAGGGAGAAAAGAAGTGTATCGACTTTTGCCTATTACTAATACGACTATTGCCGAAATATAAGGTTTTCGCTCCAGAGTAGTGAGGGTGTTGTCCCATAATATAAATGACCGGAATACAGAAATCGAAGACTCAGGCAGGGCCAACGCCGATAAACACAGCGCCCTTGTAGGAGGGACCTGTCACAGAGTGCAGGCCTGACCCCGCTCAGAGTTCGATTATACGCCTGGGGCTAGAAGGCGGCACAGCACTGGAATTTCACACAGCTCCCTTCCATAGGGACCCCCAGGCATCGCCAGATGCGGGGCCTTGTGCTCGCCTTCGACCTTTGGCTCGTGCCGCGTCATGCCCCCCGGCCGTGTATTAGCGTTTAGCCTGTCGGCAGATTGCTACGCAAGTTACGGCGTGCAACTTTCCTCTGCCGAATATCAGCTTAACAGGCTCGTAGCCGAATGTAGTGCCACGAAGGCATGCACCTCTTTATCAAGGGAGTCTTGATTCGGCCAGCCCTAGGAGCGACCGTATACTGTCCCTCTTCAGGGCAAACACATTTTTTCCCTTGCGTTCAGAGCATTATCGATACGTTAAGCCCACGGCACACCCACCACCCTATGCATGGCGCGGCAAATTAACTATGTAATCGTTATAGATATTTGTAGTTGTCGCTCGGAAACCGGTCTTGGGCGAGAGTATAGACCGTTATCGTTATCGGAAGGAATCGCAAGCGTAAGGCCGAGGCTCTTGGCAACACAACAGACAGTGATGGCCGATTCAGCCAGAGCCTCTCCGAGCTGGAAGGCGTGGGCATACAAAGAGATTTGATATTGCAGAAGATAATAGTGTGGACGGTACGAACCTATGAATGACTAGAAATTGCTCCGATATCAGCAATCTTGGATGGTGGGCGAGATATGATCGAAAATAAGACACAGCTTTTGGCTGATTTGGCCTACATTGGCTCGAAAGTTCAAGCCAAGACTAGCGTGTACCTGATCGCTGGTGCAGCCCTTCTGTGGCATGGCTTGAAAGATGCAACCAAGGATATCGATATCTGTTGCTCATATGAGAAAGCTGACAGGATCGCATCAGAGCTCAGGCTGTCTGGCAGGATGGAGTCGGTCACTGGCATCAATGACGTTCATTTCCTCCGGTTTTTTCTGAAATCGTTCACGCTTCAGATCTTCATCAACGAAGTGTGGATGGGCGATGAATACCAGCTTCTGGAAGCGGCCCACTCTGATTCGCTTACATTTGGTGGTGTGACCTTCTTGATTCCCGATATCAAGACTCTAATTATGATCAAGGATAGGCACATCCAAGCACTGTTCAACGATTGGAAGAAACTGAAAGGAGAGATTTCTGTCTGAATTCTGATAAGGATATCAGCCTTTCGAGATTACTAATCTAAGAGGGCAATGTCCCTATCTTTCTCCTTTTAAAACACCCCATCCACGTTCTGTAAGCCGGATTTGATTCATGCCATTTCTAAGAGAATGCCCTTCTTCATAAGAACCAGATTGTGTATTTATGAAACCCCATCTTTCCAATCGTGTTAAACGATCTCCAAATTCTGTTTCATCAAGCCCAAGTGCTCTATTGACATTGACCGGATTGACCCATTTGGTCACGGATCTTTCAAGGATCGATTCGAGGATTTTCCTATCTGTTCCAACTATGTAATCCATCATCTCTACTCCAATTTATCCTAACACGATGGGAACTATCTTCGCCGAATACCTATCACACCAGCAAAGATTTATAATGATTGTTGTTAACATATAAGTACCATTCATAAGCTGAATGCGACCACCGCCGGCATGTTTAGACCATGCCGGATTCTCCTACATTTATTCGTCTTAAATCTGCCCACTGCTATTTCATAGAACCTAAAGAATTTAATTCCTTAATTGACCTATTGGGCCATGATCTCCTGACATGATAGAATCTTCAAACCGACCATTAATCGATTGAATACAGCGGGATATCTGGCCATGACGTAAAGCTGATGACAGTGATTAGAGTAAAAAGAGCCAGATCGAATTTGGTAAAAATCCGATGCACCGATTCGGTCACTTCAAGGATTCCGCCGTCTCCCTCAGCGCCTCCATCATGCTCTTGGCCACAGGCTTCTTCGGCCTCTTCTCCTGAACCTGTGCAACCTCGCCTTTCATCTTGGATTTGATCAGGGCCTCGATCCGTTCCTTGTAGCCGTCATGATACACTGAGGTCCAGGTCCACCGTCAGCTTATCCACGATCTTCGTCATCAGGGCCAACTCCTCCTCGCCAGCCTCCGGCAGATCCCTTAGCTCCGCAAAATGCGCTGGGTCCGTCCCTTCGTCCGGGTATCGCAAGGTGGTTGCGACGATGGCATGGGAGTTTTGCATTTCTCGTGCAGCATCCGAAAGCTGATCTTCCTCTCTAATGTGATGGGGATTGCCCGGACCGGAATGTTGACCAGTCCCATGCTGATGCTGCCGAACCAAGTTGGATGGCTTGGTATGGGTTCTAGGCTCTCATCTTCTTCACTGCCTCTTTGTACTTCTTAAGGAGGCTTCAACTTTGCCATTACCAATAAAAGGAATTTAAAGGGATAAATATCAATTGGTTCTGAAGACTGAAGTCGCCTGAACTGAAGCTTAAGAACTCTCTACATAAAGCTTTTCATCTATTGGTGTGATGGTACTCACGGAGGGACAGCACTGGCGAAGCCAAAGGAGATAGGAAATCTGCATTGTAAGCTTATGTATGTCCCAGGGTAGGTGTGTGTTTAGTGCCCCAGAGCCCGTTTAACAATAGCTACCTTTTCTCGAACCACTATCTGGAGAAGCTAGTGCAGAATAACCCAGAGTGGAAAAAAGAAGAACACGTGGCAGCTTTCAGTGCAATAAAAAAAGTCTACACCGCCCAGAGCGCCTTTTTCGATGGCCTAAAAGAGTCTCAGCTAGAAGAACGATTCTATACCGTAATTTTCAAGAAAATATTGCCTTTTTATGAAGTGCAGGAGTCTAGCGGACCGGATTCACCAGACTACGCCTTTTTTGCAGCTCAGGAATCCATCGACAACGCGCACAGATCTGCAGATTCAAAATCCTTCTTTAATGGTGCTTTTGCCATCGGCGAAGTGAAGCGATGGGATATCGAGCTGGACCGCTTCGGCAAAGACAGGCACGATAAGCGAAGAAACCCAAGCTTTCAGATGTGGCTGTATCTGAATGAGACGGGAGTGAACTGGGGCATTCTCTCCAACGGGCGAAAGTGGCGGCTCTATCGAAAGGATAAGCCGCTCGATGTCTATTTCGAGGTAGATCTGGCTTCCCTGCTGGAGAAGAACGACCTTGATGGGTTCAAATATTAGTATGTGTTTAGCTGGCTAGCTTTGCCGTTAGCATTTGGAGACAATCCAGTCCTTTCTGTCCCCAGGTTGCCAGCATCGTCATGATTCGCTCATGGATCGAGGTCCCTTTTTCATTGCGCAGCGTGCCCAAGATCTTT
>JBGQAL010000025.1:0-23115 GCA_041494285.1 Methanotrichaceae archaeon | reverse complement strand
TCTTTCCGTAATCCGGACAACCTTCGTGCCAGCACCAGAATGCTGATGCATCTAGATCCGATTGCGTAACTACTCCCCCATGAGGGGGAATCAAACTCAAGATATATAAATCCTATCAATTATAGACATACACGACCCAATATTAGCCACCGCGATCTACTCACTCTATTATGCTTTGAGAGGGTCAGATATGAAATCAAAGCTTAGTGGTTTCATTGGATTCTTATGTCTTGGATTGGTTGGAATTGCTGTAATCGGTTTGGCTATGCAGCTATGGGGAAGGAAGTGCTAATAGCGAAACTTCATAGCCTAAGAACCTTCAATATTTTGTTCTCTAGATATCATCGGGGAGATGCAAGTAGCGCATCTTAGTTTTTATGTGATTATGCCTCATTAACTATTGACAAAGAATTGATAAACGCGATGGCGAAAGCATACCTTTTCTTTATTAAGAATTTAAGCCATAATGCCACAGGAATGCAATTTTGAATCGGAAAGATCTTTATCCGAGGACACCCTACAGTAAAGGTGGAGGAGCTAGCAGAACCGTATCCTGTCATCGATTGCGTGGAGGGCAAAACCGCTTCCTATGGCATCAGGATCGGCATTCTGATGGCACAGGTATAGAACATTATTTTAATGTTGCGATGCAGGATCTGAACTCTAAGTCGCGAATCCCCATGCCAAGAGAAACGTCTTCAGGCCGTTAATTACATTAATCAACATGTCCCATAAATTGTAAGTTACAGATTGGCCCGAGGCCAAGAACTTAAGGCCACATCCAAACCACAGAAGCGATCACGGTTGAAAGACACAGAGAAAGAGATAAAGATGGATATGGATCTAGAGAGCAAGAAGCAGGCGCTGGCAGACTACCTAAAGATCGATCCGACGGAAATATCGTCTTGTTCTGCTAGACTTAACGATCTGGTCACGTTCCAGGCACAAAAAGCGATCTACATGGTTGGAACCGATGAGGAGGTCAACATCGGCGTACGTGGATACTTTGAGAACAACCTATCGGAGCTCGATTCAGCCTTCATAGGAAAGACTGCCAAGCTATCTTCTGAGGATGCCCGAATGGTGGACAGGTTGTGTCAGATAATGGACGAGGATATTGAAACCGACATCCTGAACGAAGCCATCTTGAGCGTAGTGAAAAAATGTGGAGACCTTGAAGAGCTGATCGACGCCGCTGTGGCAGGTTTAGATAGAGGCCAGTTCCTATCAGAGGATGGAAAGGAAATCTCCTTCGGAAAGTACTTCATCTACAGGTTCCGCAAAGGACAGTGTTCTGATTTCGAATATTGAGGTATAAGACGGGATCTGCGCAGATCAATTAGAATATACGTCGTGTGAAATGGTTAAGCAACTAAATGGGCTTCGAACTCTCCATCTGTCTTTTTAGCATAAATGCGGCTTCCCTTTTTCCTATTCAGAGCAACATCAATCCTTCCTCGACAAATCGCTTCTTGACGCGATCAATTTTTCTCATGCTTATCTGCAGAACGCGAGCTATTTCTTCATTAGTCGAACGTTTTGTCTGGTACTCGCCTTCATCGCATCCTAGTAGGATCAGTGCATCGAGGATTTTTTGAGATTTTTGCTTGCCCTTGGATGCAAGCTCGCCAAGAGCTTTTCGCTCGTCTTCGGAAAGTGTCACAATGTATTTCTTCATATCCAATTCTCCCAGGTTGATTATGAAGACAATACATTAGATATTTTACGACATTACAAGATTGACGCAACACTAGGAGGTCCTGCGTCATGAATCTCACTAAAAGCAGGGAGGAGGTGGGGAAGAAATCCCTCTTCCCCCTCTGTCCTGGCTTGTTCCAAACGGCTCCTGATTTAGAGTAGCACCCGACTCTGAGTTCAACCGTTATCCCACCGTTACCACGTTGCTCTGGCCCAGGATCTGGTAAGCCCCTTGACCGACATCGGTGATCGCAGATCGGAACATCCTGAAGTCGTACTGACCTGGACCGGGGGGCTGCCAGGTTATGCTGCCGCAGCTCTTGCTTCCAATGGACCTCATATCAAGGTAGAACTTGTCAGGCCTGTTCACGCCGTACATGCCGATCACGCCCGTTCCTTCTGGAGGCGCTCCCCAGTAGGTAACTGTGGCTGTTCCTCCCGGGCCGACATGGGATGGAGTTGCTATGACTTTGTTCCCAGCCATAGCCTTGGCCTCTATGTTGTTGCTTGTGGCCAGCTTGGTGAAGCTATCGTTCTCGAAGAGCCTGAAGTTGTAGCTGCCCGGATCGGGTGCTTCTAGGGTCACAGTGCCGTTCTCGTTTCCGTCTATATACTGCCTGGTTACGTAGCTGCCGTCCGGTGACCCAGATTTGTACATGGCGACCCAATCGTTCTCGTATTCCGGAGCCCAGGAGTATTTGACAGTGACCATCTCGCAAGCGTTAACCGAAGCCGGCGTCGCGGTGATTGTCGGGACGTTGACATGGAAGTCCAGGGAGGTCAATTCTTCTCCGCTAGCGTTATACATCCTCAGGTTGTAAGACCCGTTGTCTGCCGGAGCCTTTAGGTTCAGTAAACCAGATGTGCCTGCTATGCTTTGGTAAGACAGAGACTTTTTCTGATCGACATATCCACTAGGAAGATCTGCCCTCGTGACTCCTACCCCGCCTGAGAAGTTCTTCGGAGCCAAATACATCACATCAACATCACTACCAGGCAAGTAAGTTCTATGGTCGATCTTGAGTTCAGAACCCATCAAACCCTTAGACTTGTAACTGAGTATAGCGTCGATAGAGGCTTTGGGGAACTTATCCACATTGCGTCCTCCCGGAATACTGTACCCGGAATCGCAGATCCCATCCCTGTTGCGGTCTTTGCAGCCCTCTTCCCGAGCATCGTAACTATTGTAGTGGTTGCCGACCTTGCCGTTGTCCCACTGGTTAGACCCGTCATCGAAGGCATTCCGGTCGTTGTCCTGAAGGTTGTTCTGATAAAGGAGATTGGTGCCCGGAGAAACTGTGCTCGTCCTGTTAATGTTATAACCGGTAGCCCCGCCGGCAGGGCGATATTTTATGGACACTCCCTTGCCATTTCCACTTGAGCTGGCGCTGATGCTCTCACTGAAGTTGTAGTTTGATATATTGATTCCAATTTTATTCATGGTCATGTTATTGGTTTTGACGACATTGCTCCTGGAGGTCTGAATGGATATGCCATCTCGATTCATAACGATATTATTTCCCCATATTTGATTGCCGTTAGAGTGCTCAAGCATAATGCCGCTGTTCTTGTTCTCTTCGGCAATGTTGCTGGCAACGGTGTCATTGCCCGCATGGTAAAGGAGAATCCCGAAGTTGTTATTTTTCAATGCAGCATTGCCCTTTATTATGTTCTCACGAGAGAGCACTCTAATTCCCGCATCGTTCCATCCTTTTCCGGAGCCGACCGCAGTAAATCCCAAAAGAGTCGAACCGTTGGCCGAAATTGTTATAGCGCTTCCCTTGCCACCGGCATCTACCACCGGTTCGCCCACGCCTTTGAGGGTGAGCTGTTTAGTTACATTGACCCTCTCGTGATAGGTACCGTTTTGTACCTCAACTATCTGCCCTGGTGAAGCAGCATTTATTGCCGTTTGGATGCTTTGTCCAGGTTTCACGTAGAATGTAGAGTCTGCTGTGCCTAAAAGCAACGCCATCATCGCCGCCAGCACGATAACCGTGGAGTTCCTCATCTTTAGCCTCAACCTCTTCTGCAGGGTCACTAATCTCAAGCAATATAAAGCTTTGAGCAGCACGACAACAACTGTCAGCAAGATCAATCCATACAGATTTTTTCCAGCCCACAATTCCGTTTCCAGCTTTGACCGTTCTTCCAAGTTCAACCGCCCCCAAGTTCAGCCGATATTCCTAGTCAGCTTTTTAAGCCTTGAAGGCAATTCCTTGCTATGAATTGCAACCGAAGCTGCCAGGAATTCTGCTGCTGGATCAAAACAGTGCCTTGCCATGTTAGGTACAGCATGCCCAAGGAGCGTTTCCCGGTGCTTCCGGAGTGCTTCAAAGAGACGGTTCTGGGAGAGTACGTTGAAGGCGCAGGAAGGCAGTTTCGCGGACCGAATGGGGCTCACGTCCACGAGTTCGAGGATAAATGGGTTCTTCATAGGGACATCGTTGATGCAGACAGCGATCCATTTGGCCATTTGGTCAACGATGCACCGGAGTACTTGGTATCAGTGCTTCTAGGAGCTGCCGTGGGCCTTGCCACCGGAAAGAGGGGGAGAGATAAAGCGTTAATCGCAGCAGGGCTGGCTGGAGCCTTTGCCCTGATCTCAGGAAAGGTGCTAAAGATGCTCAATGGGGACCCGTCAGACGGAGATGAGACGGTCCCTAAGATTGGCTAGCCTGGTTGCAAAGATACATGGCATCGGTTGACTTTATTTTCTACTTCCTTTATGTGTTTGCTTCCTTCTTCACCATAGTCAACCCTATCCAGGCGACACTAACTTTCATCACCTTAACTCCGGTCGCTAGCACAGAGGAACGAAAGAGGATATCCTTGCGCACGACCTCGGTCGCCTTTGCGATCGCTCTTTTATTTGCGGTCGGTGGAAACCTGATCCTCGAGTTCTTCGGGATCACTGTGGATTCTCTGCGGGTGGCTGGCGGATTGCTGCTCTTCCTCGTGGCCATAGACATGCTAAGAGGAGAAAAAGAGCACAAGAAGGTGACTGAGGCTGAGCTTCAGGATGCCAACTTTCGGGAGGACATATCGGTGTTCCCCCTGGCTATGCCGCTTATCACCGGTCCGGGAGCCATTACCACGGTGATCGTTCAAATGGACACTGCACTGACCATTTTTCAGAAAACTCTTGTCATGACGGCCCTGGTTTTGACCTTTGCTACTACATACCTGATCCTCAGGTCCTCGGAGTACATAGACAAGGTCTTGGGAGTAACTGGCATCATGGTTTTGACAAGGATTCAAGGGCTGATCCTCGGAGCTATAGCAGTCAATTTCGTGGCTACTGGTGCGTGGAACATATTCGTTTCACTGAGAGGAATATCCCCCTGAAGAGGACGTCTCCATGTGGACGCCTTAAATGCAAAATGCGCAGAGTTAATCCATAAATCTCAGTTCTGAGCAGCATATTAAGTTGACTTTGAAGCGATTATCCTGTAGCGAAAGTTATGTTCAGGTCACAGGTTCGATGAGGACGAAGGCGTGATAGGCATGGCAAATTCGAAATCGATAGCAGAGATAAATGAGCGAATCGCGAAAGGGGAGGCAGTTGTGATGACCGCACAGGAAGTCTGCGACATTGTCAAGGGCGGAAAAGATCTCACACTTAAGGACGTGGATGTAGTCACCACTGCAACCAGGGCCATCATGAGCGGGACCTATGCCGTGTTGTCTTTCCCCATTGGAGAGCCTTGCTCGTTTACCCGTGCGGAGCACGCCTGGATCAACGGTGTCCCTGTCAGCATCGGGCCGTGCCCGAACGAACGGCTGGGCATCATCGACCTTATGGTCTTTGGTACATCCCACAGCAAAGAGAAGCCGAATTACGGCGGCGGACATCTCTTCAGGGATCTCGTTGATGGTTCGGATGTTCAGGTCGAGGTCGAGACCGACGAGGGTAAATCCTTTACAAAGGCAATAAGGCTGGAGGACATCCCTTACGCCCGCATCTTCTCAACCCGAAACGCCTTCAAGAACTATGTAGCCTTCGTCAACCCCGGAAATGCTCCTCTGCCGACGATCTTTAGCGCGCTAGATTTTCCGCCCAACCTGACCTGTGCCACAGTCTCTGGATGCGGTCAGCTCAATCCAATTAAGAACGATCCAAACCTTGAGACGATTGGCATAGGCACACGGGTCCTCATCAACGGAGCCCAAGGATTTGTGATAGGCACCGGATCTCGAAGCATGGCATCTAGACCGAACCTCCTGGGGTTGGCAGATATGCACAAGATGAACCCGGAGTACATGGGCGGCTTCGTGACTTCCGCAGGACCCGAATGTATCGGCTCCTGGTCTGTGCCGATCCCTGTCCTGAGCGAGTCCATACTGGAGAACATAAAAACGCTGGATAGAGATATACCGCTCCCAATCATGGACGTAAATGCGAGGCAGACGATCTGCAAGACAAGCTACGACGACGTCTGGGGCGAGACTGACCTGGAGACGAAGTTCGATCCGAGCAAATGCATTAACTGCGAAAGCTGTACAGTGGAACCCGTCTGCCCCATGAGAGCGATAACCTTTGAGGGCAATCGAGTAAAGCGAATCAAAGAGAGATGCTTCAACTGCGGCCTATGCATAACGCAGTGCGTTGGCGGTGCTTTCGGAGGAAATCTAGGATCAATCAACTTTGGGGGCAGGGGGATCCCTGTTATTCTCCGTCAATCGGATAGAGCCAGGGCAATCAGATTAGCAGAGGAACTCAAACAACAAATCCTAGACGGATCTTTCAGGATGACTCAGATGGTTGATCGGATATGAATGAGTTAAGCAGCGTTATGCTGGATCCACAACACTACCGCCTCTATCCGCCATCCACGCCTTCAGGCAGTTCTTTGTCTTCTCAACGTATAGCTTCTAAAGGAATCTTTCCGTTGTGTACCGCCGTTGCCACAAGTGCTCCCCGGAAGCCGAGGTCCTCCAGGGTTTGCAGGTCCTCCACCCCTTTGACACCTCCCCCCAGGATCAACGGATGGTCGCTTACAGAAACAGCCTTCTCCAGAAAGTCAGTCTCCAGGCCGAGCGAAGTTCCCACACGGTCTAGCTCCAGCAGAATGACTCCGTCGATCGGAATGCCGTTCAACCTGCGGATCAGCTCCATAGGCGCGAGCATGAGCTCAGGATCGCGAGTTATAACTTTCCTTCTATTCATGTCGATGCTTACCACTATGTCCCTCTGCAGGACTGCCTCGTCTATGAGATTCATAGACGCGGTCTCCGTTCCCAAGACCGGGGTGATTCCCTTTGGCAGGTAATCCATATCGTCAGCTAGAGTTATTCCGATGTCCGCCATAGTTTTGGCAATGCGGGATATATTCGCTATCGCAGCAAGGTTATCTCCTGAGCCTGTCAGCAGGTTCAGGTCTGCGACGTAGACCTCCTTCGGCCTTATCTCCTTCAAAACGCCTAGAGGGTCGGACGAAGACACTATTCTGCTGTATCTGCCGATGGGCTCGTACAGGCTACGCTCGCCACGCACTGCATGGACTACCGCACCGTTAAATACATCGAGTACGAAGATGCACCGCACGATGCTCCTCTCAGGATTGGTTGAATATGAGACTGTTGGTTAGCCCTATGAACATCGAGGAGGCGCGGGCAGCGCTGGCCGGAGGTGCAGATATCCTGGACGTCAAGAACCCCAAGGAGGGCTCTCTTGGGGCGAACTTTCCCTGGGCGATAAAAGCAGTGTCTGAGTTGGCAGGAGGGCGGGTGCCAGTCAGCGCCACCATCGGCGATCTGGACTACAAGCCAGGCACGGCCAGCCTTGCAGCACTGGGCGCAGCCTTTTCTGGAGCAGATTACATCAAGGCCGGCCTTCTGGGCGTTAGATCAGCCGAACAGGCTAGGGACATGCTTGAAAACATCGTCCAGGCAGTCAAAGGCTACGACCGGAGGAAGAAGGTTGTGGCATCGGCCTATTCCGATTACAGTCGAGTTGGTTCCATCCCGCCCATGCTTCTCCCGGCAGTTGCAGAGAGCTCAGGCGCTGATGTTGTAATGGTGGACACTGCCATAAAGGACGGCAGATCGACCTTCGAGTTCATGAACGAACAAGACCTAAAGGAGTTCATCTCCGCCGGGCAAAACCTTGGACTGGAGGTGGCAATTGCGGGGACCATTGGCTTCAAAGATCTCGATCTGCTTAAGCGGATTAACCCGGATATAATTGGCGTTCGGGGAATAGTCTGCGGCGGAGATAGGAAGAGTTCCATCAAACCCGAACTGGTGAACAAGCTCAAGCTTGCAATTTCTTAAGTTAATCGTTCAACGACTCCACGCAAACCATTTTCGAGCTTGCGAGCAAGAACGAAAGTAAGTTCAAAGAAAAACAAAGCGGGAATTGCCCGCTTCTGTTCGCTTGGAGTCTCAGAGTTTAACCGCCTTGGCGCTGACCACTCCCGGAATAGCCCTGATTTTGTCTAAGGTCTCCTCGGGCACTGCCTGGTCGACGCTAAGGATCATGGTCTGCGGCAGACCTTCTGAGATACGGCCCACGTGCATTCCGCCAATATTGATCGCGCTCTCGCCCAGAGCTACGCAGCAAGGTCCTATGATGTTCGGCTTGTCCTCAATCATGCATATTACCATGTCACCCTCTGACGGAACGTGGACCCTATAATTGTTTAGCTGAACAATCCGCTTGTCCTTATTTCCGTATACAGTTCCCTGAACGGAGATGGTCTCGCCTTTGTTGCGCAGCTTAAGGCTTATGATGTCGGTGTATCCATTGGAAGAATCGGTTTTACTTTGAATTAGCTTAACTCCGCCTTCTTTCAACAGGCCCAGTGCATTCACGAAGTTTACTCCGCCCTTGATGCAGCTCAACAATCCCTTGGCCGCGGATATTGTCACCGGGTTAGTATCCTTATCGGCTATGGAGCCACCGTATACGATCTCCAGAGTCTCGAACCTGCATCCGGCAAGTTGTCCAGCAAGGCTTCCCATCTTCTCGGCCAGCTTCATGTATGGGTCCATTACCGCCATGGTTTCAGGCGATATTGCCGGCCTATTGCTGGCAGTCGAGGGCATCCCGCCCTTGGATATGGCCAGGATCTGGTCTGCAACTGCCAGGGCCACGTTAATCTGCGCCTCAGCAGTCGATGCTCCCAGATGAGGTGTGGTTACTATCTTCTCCTGTTCCAGAAGAGGATTTCCCGTGGGCGGCTCTTTTGTAAACACGTCTATAGCCGCTCCGGCAATTTTTCCTTCGGCCACGGCCTTAGCAAGAGCGGCCTCGTTTATGATCCCACCTCTGGCGCAGTTCACAATCCTGACCCACGGCCTCATGATCTTGAACTCATCCTCGTCTATCAGGTTCCGAGTCTCGTTGGTTAGGGGGGTGTGCACCGTAATGAAATCGCTGTTCCTGAGGACCTCTTCGAGGGGTGCAATCTTAATCCCAAGTTGGTTGGCCTTGGTCTCTGTCACAAAAGGATCGTAGGCCAGGATCTGCATGCCAAAGGCTTTCATCCGAATGGCAACTTCTGCACCTACACGACCCAAGCCCACTATGCCCAGGGTCTTGTTGAAGAATTCGACGCCCGTGTACTTCTTCCTATTCCACTCGCCTTTGTGAAGAGCGGCATTGGCTTGAGGGATGTTTCTGGACACAGCCAGCATCATGGCTATGGTGTGCTCTGCAGCGGAAATTGTGTTGCCTCCAGGAGCGTTCAGGACGATTATCCCCTTTTTGGTAGCCGCTTCTACATCGACGTTGTCTACACCTACGCCGGCTCTTCCTATCACCTTGAGCTTATCTGCAGCATTGATGACTTCTGCAGTCACCTTTGTGCCGCTGCGTATTACAAGGGCATCGTAGTCCTTTATCTTCTTGACAAGCTCTTCCGGGGAGAGATTGGTTATGACATCAACCTCTGCTCCGGATTCGAGCCTCCTAACTCCTTCCTCTGCAAGTGAATCGCTGACCAGAACTCTCATTAAAACTCCTTCCTCGATGTTCAGAGGACGTTCAAAGATGTACAAGGATTTTATCCTTTCGTCGGCCGAGATTATCCGCGATAACCCATTAACTCCTATGCGAAGAGATTGAGTCTGCAGACATTGACCTCAAATTTTACAGAAATAACGGATTCGACGGAGAAGCTTCAAAATTATATCCTCGAATGATCACAGTCTAAGCAAACCTAATATTATAAAAGCATATTAAACATAATTAAATCTAAATAAAAGCAAATAATCCTAAGTAGTATGCAAATACGGTTACTTTTAGCTTATTATAATTGTAAGGGTTCTTCTTCGGAACTACTCTAAAGATGCGAAAGTTTTATCAGGATCTTAGATTAGTAACTATATATAAGTTGTAACGTCTCGGGCTGAGCGAGGGATCAATATAAGACGCGATAAGTTAGAGATAATAAGAAGCATATTGCTCATATGCAAAAAAAATGATGCCAACAAGACGAAAATCGTCTACCAGGCCAACCTCAACTTTAAAACGGCTGGTGTCTACATTGACTGGCTTATAAATCATGAATTGATAAAGAAAGAGGATAGCACTTACCAAATAACACCTAAAGGAAACGGATTATTATCTAATTTACAGGATGTGTCTCTCTTCTTTAATGAGATAAATGATTAGCTTTTCGATCTCGATGCCCGGCTCTCGCTTCATCCGAACAGGGAGATCTACTTGCCTAGATTTAAGATTCGTATTTTGGCACAAAACAATCTTGTCGTCCTGCAACCTGCCTATTGGTTTCTCTGTCTTTTTCGATGCAATTTAGCGTTGTATAACCTGATCAGAGAGCTATCGAAGTAAATAGGAACAAGATACTCAAACATGCTATCTATTAGCTTACCGGCCTTCTCTGTAGCGGTCTTTACATTCTTTAAGTAATCCAAAGCGGTCTCATCCAGCTTATCTGCATATTTTTCTGTCAACATCTTACTAAAATCCTGAATGGAAGAGAGAGAGATCTCCAGATCATGGGATATATTATCCATGAATTCTTCTAAGTTCGAATTGGATTTTTCAAGGTCATTTATGAAATTTCTTAGTTCTTCCTCAGATGCTTTGCGTTCCATAATCAAATCCCATTCGCGAATCACGTGAACCGCTATCTTGGGAAGTTGACGCAGCTCCTCGCCGCTCTTCACAATATAGTCCATAGCACCCGATTTAATAGTTTGCACCGCCAATTTTTCCGAGCCCACTCCCGTGAGGATGATTAATGGAAAACCAACCTCATCAGGGCTCTCAGCATTTTTTGCCAGTTCTAGTCCGTTGCCGTCAGGAAGGCGATAATCGGATATGACTAGCGTTGGAGGGCTTTCCTTATTTAGCTCTAGCCATTTTAGTGCATCGCTCATGTTAGAGACATGGTGAATCAACCAGTCTGGGCTATCCTCAAAAACCCTGCGAATCACTTCGGCATGTGATTCTTCATCCTCTACTAGCAGAATAGTCTTGGTCTCGCAGCTTTCCGTATTGATAGCGTTCATGCTACACACCTCCCTTTTTATTACCCAGTGTCCGTTTAGGACTCGTTCCGAAGTAAGTTATCTTTATAATCATAACTCGGTGCATCCAAACAAGTTTAACTACTCGACTCAAATTTGCAGCTCTGATTCCAGTGTAGCCAGTAAACCCCCAAATCCTCGGTCATCTTTTGGAATTTATCGAACCCAAGAGGTTTTACAAGATAACTATTGGCGTGATTTAGGTATGCCTTCGTCACATCGTACTCGTTCTTGGAAGTCGTGAGTACTACAACAGGGATAGTTCTCAAATCGTCGGAGTTCTTTATATCTTTCAACACTTCGTGACCGTCCCGCTTAGGAAGCCTTAGGTCGAGCAATATCAAGTGAGGTCGAGGGTTCTCCTCTCTGTCCTCGTGCTTGCCGCGATGCATTAGATAGTCCAATGCTTCCTCGCCATCACTAACCCAATGGATATTGTTCACCCCCATTCTCTCAAAGCATCTCATAATTAGCATGGCATGAGTCTCGTCATCTTCCACAAGCAATACCTCCGCTGATTTTCCCACCATAACCTCAGACACCTATTGCCTCTTTGTGATTGACTCTTTACATATTTATATATTACTTCGTACTGGCAGGGTAAAACACACTGAAGTTCCTTTTCCAAGCTCAGATTCTATCCATATACGACCGCCATGTACCTCGATTATTCTCTTGACGATAGCTAGACCAGCGCCAGTTCCCTCACTCCTCTTATTCACCTTGTAGAATAATTCGAAGACCTTTTGGTGTTGGCTCGGATCTATGCCCATCCCATTGTCGCGAACGAAGAACACAGTTTTCTCGGCTTCGGTTCGATAACCTATATCTATCCTGGGATGCTGTTGTTCGCCTCTATACTTTATGCTGTTCTCGATGAAATTAACCATTGCCTCCACGATCCTCATTCGATCTACGTGAACGATTGGCAGATTATTTGCCACCAAAACATCCATTCCTATGGATTTCGTCCTCTGAGAGGTCTGCATCAGAGCCTCCTGGACAATCTCTTCGAAGGGAACGTCCTCAGGCGGATTGGCTACACGGCCTATTCGTGAGAGCTCCAGGGTTTCGCTCAAGAGCCGGTCCATTTTCGTTACTGCCTGTTCAATCATCCGAAGGTCAGCCTTAACCTTTTCATCATCGCCCTTTTCTATATCTCCCTTAAGAAAGCCGTTGAACCCCTGAATAGTTACAAGCGGTGACCTGAGATCATGAGAAACCGTATATACGAACCGCTCCATTTCAGAATTCTTGGCTTCAAGCTCTGAAGTCCGTTCCTTCACCCTGAGTTCCAATTCATCGCGAGCTTTGTGTATTGCCTCCTCAGCTGACTTTCGCTCTGTGATGTCACGTATCGACTCGATAGATCCAACCAACTGGCCTCCTCTATCATAAAGTAAAGATGCTGTCCCCCAAACGTATGCTCCCTTGCCATTAAAAAGAGATGGTGTGTAGGACTCGGCGTTGATGGACCACTCCGTTCTGACTAGTTGTCGGTATCTTGATTCAATTGTATCGTCGTGTCTTTCTATCAAATCTATGAGGATAGGTCTTCGTTCTCCGTAGAATGGCACGCTGTAAGCATAATCGCCTTTGCCCAGCATGTCCTGTTTATTTGCGCCAGTCATCTCTTCCATAGCTCGATTCCAGGCGATCACTCTCTTGTTTTGGTCTATGACAAAAGTAGCATCAGGCAAGAATTCTATGATCGCGAGCAGCTGATCACGAGCGGAGTTCAGCGCTTCCTCAGCTTTTTTGCGCTCCTGGATCTCGATTTTCAGTTCTTGGTTTGTTGACTGAAGCTGCGCTGTCCGTTCAGTGACTCTGTTTTCAAGCTCTTCATTCAGCCTTCGTATCTCCTCCTCCGCCCGTTTGCGCTCGGCGTTTTCCTTCACTGTTGCCTCATAGAGCCTGACGTTCTCGTTCAAAGCAACGACTTGACGGATGATTATCAGGCCGATGATACCTCCAACAGCCCATGACAAGGCCGAGAAGCTTACAGGCAGCGGGTGATCGTAACTCCAAATGAGAAGAACGTAGGTAGCGCCAGCAAAAATGTAAGGTATATAAAGAGGCCAGGTGAACTGTACAACCTTTGGTTCAAGGACCTCAGAGGATAAATCAAATCGCTTGCTATTCGCCTGGGATACACCAGCTAATCCGACCAATGAGTATGCAATTATCCAGCCCGTGTCCAGCAGGCCTCCAGAAACGTATGTTCCTTGCAACTGTTGGCTCATAAAAGCGAAATCATTTGCGATCATAAAGGCTGTACTGGCAACTAGGAGCAGTATTGGAAGCAGACTCACAGATTTGATCCGACGGAACAAGAGTTCGATCAGAGCAAAGAGCAGCACAAGATCTGCGACTGGATAGGCCACGGAAAGAGTCGAAGTGAGGGCATCTGCTTGTGCGTTGGATTCAATTGTGGGAGCAATAAGCAAGACCCAAAATAATATGATGGAGGCAATCATCACAATTCCAGTGTCCAGCAAAACCTTGAGCCTCTCGCTGGAGGTCAAGGGCACTTTGGGCAATAAGAGAATTCCTAAGGCAAAGATGGGGTAATACGCCAAATACGGACCGTCTGCAAGCGACGGGAAAGGTGACTCGTGCAATCCGACTTCCAGGACCAACCAGATGATATCTCCGATCGTGTAAATGCCCTGGGCAAGGGCAACCACACTCCAGGCTCTGCGGATGTTCTTATCGTAACCGGATTTGTACGCCCCATAGATCAAACCAAGTGTAGCTAATAAATTGGATATTGGAGTATACACGTCGAGCGTAGCTGCGAGAAGCTCTTGGTTGTCTCTCAATAGGTAAGAAATTGTCGGAAAGCTAAGGACAAGAACAGTCGCCACTATGAGAGCAGCGCGGAAAGATATGACCTGTGTTTTATCTGAAGAATTGCTCATATGCAGCTCATTTTATATTCTTGCATAATGTGGGTCCTGTCATGCTAACTTGGATATGTGAATCCTCGTCCCTTCAATTGATCTATCACCACCTTAGTAAGAAACATTTATTCTTATTTAAATTATTTCCTCCTTAGAGGATTCCAATTTACTTGCAGATTATTGGTTGCGTCCATTTTTAGCAGAACGAAGACTACATTGATAATATATTTTAATATTATTTACTATATCTTCGGTGGCATGATGATTCTGTATATTTTATTTGCATGTTATCTATCATATTTTAAATTTAATTATTAATATAATAAATATTTCTTTGACAGGTCCTTTCGATTGAAACTAGGGTGTCGATATAAATCATTTCATCTCAAGGTCAAAAGATGGCAGGCATTTTTTCATTTCTTCTGCAAGTTTTTTAAGTATGAAATTGGGTATGACTCCAAGTTTAATATATTTCCTTCTTTGCGACTTTGGAATTGTTAGGAAATCCCCAATGACATTTCTGCAGTTCTCTTCTTCACATTCGCATTTCATAGTCCATGCACCATGATTTTTAGCCCACCTATCATCCCAACACACGGTTGAGTAATCATAAGTAATTTCTTCACCAGGATTTATATTCTTGATGGCAATCATCTCCTTCTTCCCTCTAAATCCTGAGTTTGGATTGCATGAATGATTGAAATAAATGTAGGGCTCATACAGTTCCATATATTTAGTTTCGCTTATTTGAAAAGGATCATCTAGCCGATCCTTGCCTTCTATATATCTTCTCTCTGATTCTTCCCAAGTCGTTTCTTCCCCTTCGAAAAAGCATATAGATTCACCTTTTTTTATAGGTTCATTTGCAAAGCAACCTTTTCCCAATCTGGAATTAGCGACTTTAAATTTATGTAAGGTTTTAATTTGTTTATTGTCTTTCTTCATGCATCCTCGATTCCTAATTAATAGTATTTTATCCGCTGTGCAGCGTTATTTCCGAGGAATGTATTTAGAAGTTAAAATCTGCTCAACCTGTGATAGGCGTTCCATCATACACACTTAATCTTGGATCGACTTTATCCTCGAAGGTAGTTAAAAAGAAATCCACTATTTCCCGCCTTCTTTTTTTCAGTTCGACCTCAAAGATATCTTTTCTATAAACGCTTTCTATTAAATCATTGTAATTACTAAAGTCAACCCCATCCCTGATTAAGTGTTTAGTCATCTCGTAAATTTCTGTCCCGGGGATTGGCGTAAGATAGGATATATCAATAAAGGAAGGCTCTACTTTTGATATCATACACTTGGTCTTATCAATGTCCTCTTGAGTCTCTCCCGGAACGCCTATTATGAGAAACATTCCTGCCTTTATTCCCACCTCTTTCACCCATTGGAAGGCTTTCTCTATCTGTTCAACGGTAATCCCCTTTCCCAAGAGATCCAATATTTTCTGGCTTCCGCTCTCCACCCCAAAAGTTAGATCAGTACAACCTGCGCGCTTCATTCGTATTAGTACCTCTTGATCTATAGTATCCACCCTGGAATGGGCACCCCACATCTTCCCAGGAAGCTCCTTTTCCATCAAGCTGCAAAACTCAAGCACTCTCTTTCGGTTTATGGTGAAGAGATCCTCTTCGAAATAAACCAATTCTGCCCCAAAATCATCGTAAAGAAGTTTCATCTCTTCGATCATTCTAATGGGAGACATGAATCGAATTTTGCCTCCAAAGGTTTTCTTATCGCAGAATCTGCATGAGAATGGACATCCCCGCGAGGAGATGATTTGGGCTAAACCAACACCCATTTTCTCCTTCCAAGTTCCGATGTATTTTTCCATATCCAGTAGCTCCCTGGCGGGAAACGGAATCTCATCCAGGTTTCTTATTAGTTCTCTTGGGGCTGTCTTGACCTCTTTGCCTTCATTGAGATAAGAGATCCCATTTATATCTTCAACGGACAGTCCATTCTCAAAGGCATGAACCAATTCGACCACCGTCCTCTCCCCTTCGCCATAGCATATGACGGAATAGCCGCTTTCATAGAGCCTGGAACTTGGCAGATTTACTACTCCAGGACCACCTATTATAAACTTTATATTTTTTTCCTTCACTATATGCGGAATCATCAATGCTTGACTGAGCTGAGACATGGTTGTCGATACACCAATTATATCTGCTTTTATATCCGAAATTTTTTTATAATATTCATCTTGCCCTAGAAGAAAACCATCAATTATTTCAATCTGCAAATCAGTTCTGTATTTTAATAAGCATGCTGCCAAGTAGGCAAGGCCCAAGGGAGGTTCAGGGCAGACGGAATAGGGTGATCTCAACGTGGGCAGAATGAAGACAATCTTCATAATATCCAGGAACAAGTTAACGGCTATTATATTTTTCGGTAGCATGCTGGATTTCTGTACAATATTTGGTTGGTGAGGATTCCTAATAACCTCTGATTTTGGTTCCATCGTATGAGCAGTATTAAAGGCATGATGTTGAAGTTTTTTTTAGGAATCCTAAGCATTGTTAAATATACACAACCTTCCTTAGAGCAGGTTTATAAGATATCTCAATACTTTGAATCAAAAAAAGCACTTTGCTTTAAGAAAATTTATAAAATTAGGTGAGCCCGCTGTCGCGAGCTCTAAGTTGAAAGCCGAACGTCGTTGGGCGACACTATTCCATAGTTTGCGAATCCTGGGAAGGAGACATCCAGATAGACCGGGTCCTCCGGGCCGTAGATAGGTGCCCCCAGAGCATTGACATCGCCGTCTATGTTGTAGAACCTCAGCTCAGCTACTGGTCCAAGGCCAAGGTTGACTATTCCTGCTGTCGCTCCGAGCATTAGGGTCAAGGGTGTATTCCAGTCGCCGTCACTATTCTTGATTTTAGAGCCTGCCGCGAAGGTACCAACAGGGCTGGTCAACCTAACATCATTGAGGCCTGTCGTGAGAGGCAGAGGCGATGTCTTGAGGTACACCGAATCGTCTAAGACGTAACTGGGTGCAAAGAATCGAGGCCCGTAGTAAAACTGCCCGGCAGGGTTAGCGAAAGGCGTCAGAGGTCCGGTCCCGAAGTCCAGATCGCCGCTCTTTACTTTTGTACCAGCGGCATACAAATTGCTGTAATTGGTGAGCCTCAGGTCACCGACGTTCACCCTCATATTGCCTGCGAAATTGATGTAAACGACAGAGTTTGCGTCGAACGTATTCGGATTTGACAAGCTCAGAAAGGCGACGGTTGGAGTCAGAGCTGCAGCCTGGAAGCTTTCTAGGATCTTCCCTTCATCAGCGTCTCCAGATATGACTTTCGAGCCAAACTCATACGCTGCAGCATTGCCGATACTGAACATCAGTATCAAACTCGCACACAATACGCAAGCTTTAAGCAGATCTTTCATTTGTTGTACCTCCATATCTAGCTATGGCCACTAATTGCCGTGAGGCGCAGATCTCCTGGTTGCACTTCAGCGGGTGAGGCATTATTTATTTTCAGGTACACTGAATCCGAGTCATCATACCGCCCGTTACCGTTGAGATCACGGATCATTGGTGAAGCGTTATTTAAGAGTTGTATGGGATTATTGAAGTCGACATCGCTATCTTTCACCCAAGTTCCGGGATTAAGGTTCTGGATTTTGGATAACCTCAAATCAGCAACTGAATGTGCTCCTGATGCTACATTAATTGCCCAATATACGGGATCATCGATATCACAAGGTTGTGGTGGCACTCCGTCAAACAGTGCAGAGTATGCCCAATTGGCTGTTATTGGAAATGCGTTTATTGGGCGTCCCGCATCAGGGTCGGTTATCTTTACTCTGGTCCCGGCGGGGAAACCTGCAAACGGCGAAAGCCTGACGTCATCTGGTAAAATGGCCCCAGGAAGAGCGCCTTGATGTAGGTAAGCCACATCATTTGGATCAGGGACTAATGCGTTTTGTGGTGGTAGATCCATGAAACCTACGGCCAGACCTCCATTGGGAATAAGCGCATCGTTGACATCTGTGTCTCCAGCCCGTATCTTCGAGCCAAACTCGTACGACGTAGCTAGGCTCGTTCCTAATAGAATAACCAAGCTTGCAAGCACAATACAAGCCTTTATTGACTTTTTCAACATAACACCTCCTCCGATTTAATCCTACTAATAATCCTCAATATGCTCAGAAACTTAATCTGCAGTCAATACACGTCATTGATGTCGAGAACCAAAGGGATTCTGACGCCGCATCGATCCTGTAGCATCTCAATTCGCAGATATTGACTCGATAGACGCACCTACGGTCTACCTAATTTATTACCCCTCCTATATTTTGTATAGCTAAACAAATCAGCGGCCCCTTAGCTCCAGCCAAACTATGGCTAGAGCTTCTCTTACAGCATATCTCTCTTTATTGTATTAATATAAGTATTTTTTGGTAGTTTAGAAGATTCGAGAAAAAGCGAGGACATTCGGATTATGAATAAAAGATTATACTGAGGATAATTCCAGCTCGGATCTGACTGACGATTCTGAGCTTCGGCGGACAAAATTTCTAAAAATTCGGCAAGCCAGCGCGTATTCGCGTTGGCTTTTGGCTTTGAATTCAGCAGACCAAAATGTCTGAAATCAACTCGACAACCTGATGTCGTTTACTGTTACGGTAAGGAATGGTGCCTGGGTGTCCATATAAATTATATCGCCTGAATCGTATATGGCATATCCTCCGTTGTTTATATCTCCGTTGGAGTTGAAGAAATTGAGCATACCAGGGAGTATAGTTGTAGGCTTTCCGCTGTCTAAGTCCGAATCACGGACCCTAGTGCCCGCCTCATATCCCATATAGTTGGTCATCAGCCTGATATCTCCTGATGTCACTGTGCCAGGATTGAAGTCAAGGTAGACAGGATCGTTCAGGCTGTATGCCTTGTCACCATCTACATCGAAGTACCTGACTTCAGCCCGTGAAAATCCGGTACTTCCGAATTGGGACAATGGGTACCCGACATCTGGGTCAGTTAAACGAACCTGACTGCCGGGTGGGAAGCTGCCAAACGAAGTAAGGCGAACATCGTTCTCGCTTACCGTAGGCTCTGTTGGGTTTATGTGTATGTAAACGGGATCTCCCGAATCGAAAATCCCTTTGATGTTCGCATCATAAAATGCAAATTCGGGATCGACGAAAAACCGACTAAGTGCCTTGGACTCATCCGAGTCTGAAAGCTTAACCTTCGATCCAAACGTGTGTGCAGAACTGTCCTGAGCAATGGCCGAAGAGCCGAGCAAAATAAAGACCATTGCCAGCAGGACCAATCGGTAATTTGAAAGATACATCATTTTTGATCCCCCATCAGTACTCTGCCATAATCTACTTGAAGTGATTTATAATTTTCCATCGACATTGACAGAGTTCTGCCATTTAATCAAAATTCCGCATGGGAAGACCTCTTGATATCGTTGCTCATGATTGTTGTCCAAACTACGATACGCAAGCCTTATAAAGTAGTATTAAGGTGGGTAGGTATACACGCGTGCAGAGAAGCGGGGTGGGGTAGTCAGGAAATCCCGACGGGCTCATAACCCGTAGATCAGTAGTTCAAATCTACTCCCCGCTACCAAGCACTATTAAGTGATTTTGTAATAATTTTAATATCGCAACCTGTCGCCACATGAAAGTGCTATCAAGATATTCCATTGCCTCAAACTTAGCGCCTCGACTTTCAGACTCACTCCAATCCATCGCGATCTCAGATGACATCAGACGCAAACTAGGGGTTCTATGCCGGTCCATGGTCAAAGGCAAATCAGATCAGGGAATTTCATAAATTCTCTGCCGACAAAAGCCGTTTCTGGTCAGATGCGTCGCCTGCTACGATGGCTATCATGCCCAAAAGAATCGATCATCTATAAGTGACTAGTCAACTCCAATATATTCCACGACGACGGAATTGATTGACCTAACCATTAGTGCTTTTAATAATTTATTCCTGGATTGAAGTCCCATTAAGTTTGTTTGGTTATCTGGCTTTTATGAGATCCTCTTAATGTGCAAACTTGTTAATTATACCAAAAGAGTTAAATTGTACTAGATACAAGTAGTTATTCTAAGTGTGGAAAACATCGATCCAGATGGTAGAGTCCCACTTGGCTGTTGAGCCTACAGGTCATCCGGCAATCCTCCTTCCTGGGGCTCTCAGCCTTCATCTACTATTATTCTAACAGTATTTATTAATAACACTACAACTCATTCTCCTTGAAAATGCTTAAGTCCAAAAAGAGCACTCTTAGGAGAAGTGCGAGACTCAAACCTTCTTCTGATGGTCCAGGCCCACATCGCCAAGTGCGGCTGCGACCTAGGCCTTGACGAGAACGTCCTTGAAATACTTTGCTCATCAGCAAGGGAGCTCCAGGTGTCGCTTCCAGTGCGCATGGATAACGGGAAGCTGAAGGTATTTCAGGGCTTCAGAGTTCAGTACAGCGATGCTCTAGGCCCGACCAAAGGCGGCGTCAGGTTCCATCCGGACCAGAACCGGGAGAGCGTCCGGGCCCTGGCTGCCCTCATGACCTGGAAGTGCGCCCTGCACGACTTGCCTCTAGGCGGAGCAAAGGGAGGCGTGATCTGCAATACTAAGGAGTTGTCGAAGGGCGAGCTAGAAAGGCTGAGTAGGGCTTACATTCGCGGAATCCGCGACATCATCGGGCCGCATAAGGACATCCCTGCCCCGGATGTCAGCACCAACTCCCAGGTAATGGCCTGGATGATGGACGAGTACTCCAAAATAACGGGCGAGAACGTCTTCGGCTCAGTCACGGGAAAGCCCTTATTTCTCGGTGGCTCGGCGGGCAGGGAGGAGGCCACAGCGCTAGGCGGCTGGTTTGCCGTCAGGGAGGACGCTAAGGAGATCGGCCTGGAGCTTAAGGAAGCGAGGATTGCAATTCAGGGCTATGGAAATGTCGGATATCATTCGGCTAGACTGGCCCCTGAGTTCGGCTGCAAAATCGTTGCAGTAAGCGACAGCAAGGGTGGGATCATCAGCGAGGAGGGATTAGACCCCGAGGCTATCCGGAAGCACAAGGCAGAGAACGGCTCAGTAGTCGGTTTTCCTGGAACCAAAACCATTTCCAATGAGGACCTGCTGGAGCTGGATGTGGATATCCTCATTCCTGCGGCCCTCGAGGGAGCAATTACGGGAAATAACGCCGACCGAATCAAAGCCAAGGTAGTGGCCGAGTTTGCAAACGGCCCTTCAACGCCTGAGGCCGACGATATCTTAGGCAAAGAGGGCAAACACGTCTTACCAGATATCCTCTGCAACGCTGGCGGAGTTATCGTCTCCTACTTCGAGATGGTCCAGAACTTCGATATGTGGCAATGGGACGAATCAGATGTTCGCAAGCTTCTGGACAAGAAGATGGTAAAGGCATATGGTTCGGTGCTGAGGGCATCGAGGGAGTACAAGGTGACGATGAGGCAGGCAGCCTACATCGTAGCCTTCAAGAGGCTTGTAGAAACGATGAAGGCAAGAGGATGGGTTTAACAGCCAGCTTGTCATTTGAGAATTCCAGAAATTTTTTGAAAAACATTTTTTTTTCGGATTATGACAAATGAATGGCGGAGTTGAAATGGAGCTTATCCCTTTCGATCAAACCAGTAAGATTCCTTCGTAACCCAGATTCTCACAGATTTTTAACTGTTCGACGCGATAGATATCTTTAAATGATTTGCAGCCCTTTTGAGGTTGGGGTTAGTGGAATGTTAGAGAAAAGCTGCCAGAATAGCGGTAGCTCTTTGAGGATATTGCTAGCGGAAGACGAGCCGTCAAACCGGAAGGTAACCATGCTCATGCTCGAGCACCTGGGCTACAGGGCGAACGCAGTAGCAAACGGAATAGAGGCCCTACAGGCAATGGAACACCAGACGTACGATGTTGTTCTCATGGACGTCAAGATGCCAGAGATGGACGGCCTGGAAACCACTCGAATTATCCGCCAGCGCTGGCCCAACGACGGGCCAAGGATAATTGCCATTACTGCTTACGCCCTGAGAGGCGATCGGGAGAAATGCATTGATGTAGGCATGGACGGATACCTCGCTAAGCCCATTTGGCTTGACGATTTACGCACGGCCATTGAGACTTGCGTTAGACTGGCTTAATGGGCTGACAGATGTCAATCTTCTGCGGCACGTCCCACAGCCACAACAAGCTTTCACGTCCTACCCGACATCCTATGCAATGTCGTCAGTCTACTTTCTTCTAATTTGAAATGGGCCCAGAACATCGATGTGAAGTTGAATAAATCAGATGTCCACAAGGTTTCGGACTAAAAAATAGTGCAAGCTTATGATTCGGTCCTGAGGGCATCGAAGGAGTACAAGGGACAATGGAGCAGGCTGCCTACATCGCTGCATTTAAACGACTGGTGCAGACGGTGAGGGAGAGAGGATGGGTATGAAATATTTTATAATAAAAAATTTTGGTTATAATTAATATCACTTGCTTGTTAATTTGATTTCCTCTTTAAAATCATCCATTATTTGATCTTTAAATTTCTTAAATTTTTCTTTGTCGCATTCAAGGATTTTTAAATATTTCCCAAATGATATCTCAATTTCCTTTAAAAGGTTTTCGGGATTTATTAGCATCACTTCCTTTTCTAGATAAACTGTTTCTGTAATTTCGTAGGTAAATTGGCAGCCATTCTTTATGCGTCCTTCATGGACAAGACCACAGCGAAAAGATTCATAAAATATCCTTCCGTTCATTTCAACAACATCCCCAGCATGTGACCGACTGTTCTCCTTAAAATACGCAATGTTTTCTGAAATCCATTTTTCGATTCTTTTTCTCGATTTCTTTTTTTCACCGAAGGATATTCTTGCAAGAAAATCAATTGTCGCAACACATAAAAGACCAGTCGCAAAACCTTCTTTTTTTGAATTCAAAGTGTTCGCAGGATTTATAGTCAAAAACCGAAAGATTGATACTTATTCGCAACGATACTATGCCTAAGCATGCTGATTATTAGTATAAATC
>JBGQAL010000033.1:0-20539 GCA_041494285.1 Methanotrichaceae archaeon | reverse complement strand
CTCTCCTTCGTCCATACTCCCATTTGAGGAATATTATCATTAGATTATTTAATTTTTCTGGTCAAAACGGTTTTAGGCAAATTTGAATTAATTCACGAGGGAGCTAAACACATACCTTCTTTTAAATATGTAATTCCGATCAAAGTGAAAGGACCTTTGGAATTCAATCTATTTGCGATTTGGGCAATGAACGACTTGGAAGATACAAGAAAGAGATATGTCGGACAGGTTTATTCTGCGATAACCTACTACGAAGAATTATTAAACGAACCAACAGTTATTATGGGAGATTTGAACTGGAATGTCATTTGGGATACTAATCCAGATTATCCTCTATATGGAACACTCACAGAAGTCATAAAAATCTTAGAAAATAAGAATATCAGAAGTGTATATCACGAATTTTATAAAGAAAATTTTGGAAAAGAGACAAAACCAACTCTATTCATGTATCATAGACAGAATAGACCATATCATGTTGATTACTGCTTTGCATCCTCTGATCTCAAAGTCGCCAATGTAGAAATTGGAAATTTCGATGATTGGATAAAGAAAAGCGACCATATGCCAGTTATCGTAACTTTTGAATGACAAATGAAGTGCGGGCTATGCGTTTATCAATACGATTTCCTAGACTTGCTGCACATTCGCCCCGCCCCTTTCCTGCCATAATATTCCCTAAGCCTGCCTAATAGCAAAATGACGCAGTTGTGGAACCAGGATGTTTGTGCAAGCACCTCTTGCACAATTAGCTCATCTGGATGCTCCTCAGCAACCGCCTCATCTATTCAACTTCTAGGCGAGAGGCCTTTAATCTCCAGAAACTCTCGCGGAGGTCCAATGATAGTAGGTCAATAACCTTAGAGCCCCATCCCCACTCTTGGTGCTGCTCTGAGTAATCTGCCAAGTAGTTCAGATTGTGGCGCTGGGAGTGTGCGGCGAAAGTTAGTGATGGCTTTGCCGGTGCGTTCATGCAGGCGGGTTTCTATCTGGGTCTCAAGCAATGCCCCGCTTCAGCCGTTATCGATGCAGGCTCGTATGTACAATTCCCGCAGCGCAGGATCTTTTGAGCTTAGTGATGATGACGACATTATCCACTAGGGTAATTTTCCAGCAAGCTGCTGGATTATTTTCTCGCTTGTATAAGCCTCAGCGAAAGCTCTCATAAAAAAATTTGGCCCTGGTTAGTTCCGACTGATAAGGACAACCAAAAAAAGAGGGTGATATCCCGCTCACAGGTTGATGCGCGGGATGTTTTCTACGGATTCTGGGTTGGCCAGAGCAGACAGGTCGCCGGTCTCCTTTCCAAGGGCCTTGGCCTTGATGACACGGCGCATGATCTTGCCGGACCTGGTCTTTGGCACATCCTTCACGAAGTAGACTGTATCCGGGTAAGCGACTGGACCCAGAACTGTCCTAACGTGCTTGGATATCTCCTTCTTCAGGTCATCGCTCTCGGCGACTCCATCTCTGAGGATGACGAAGGCGACGATCTTCTCGCCCTTGATCTCGTCGGGCTGGCCGATGACTGCTGCCTCAGCGACCTTGGGGTGGCTGACAGCGGCGGACTCAACCTCTGCGTTGGAGATCCTGTGTCCTGCTACCTTCAGCACATCGTCGATTCTGCCCTGGATCCACCAGTAGCCATCCTTGTCGCGGGTGGCCTTGTCTCCTGCCAGGTATGTGCCGGGCTTGGTCTGCCAGTACATCTCCCAGTATTCCTTCTGGTACCTGACGGTGTCTTTGTAGAAGGCCCTGAGCATGGACGGCCATGGAGTCTTCTGGACGATGTTGCCACCGTAGCCCAATGGCACGGAGTTGGCATCCTCGTCGAATATATCGGCGTTGAATCCGAGCAGCGGGAAGCAGACGGATCCGGGCTTCTCGGGTGTCATGGCCAGCGGGGCAATAACGTGGCATCCGGTCTCAGTCTGCCACCAGGTATCGATGATGGGTGCCTGGTCTGCGCCGATGTTCTTCCTGTACCACATGTAGGCCTCTGGGTTCAGCGGCTCGCCGACTGATGCCAGGATCCTGATTGTGGAGAGGTCGTACTTCTTCACGAAGGCCTCACCGGTCTTCATGAACATCCTGATGGCGGTGGGAGCGGTGTACAGGATAGATACGCCGTACTGCTCAATTATGGACCACCAGCGGCCCAGGTCGGGGAAGTCCGGAGAGCCTTCGTACAGTATGCTGGTGGCGCCGAGGCAGAGTGGGCCGTATACTACGTAGCTGTGGCCTGTGATCCAGCCGCAGTCTGCAGTGCACCAGAAGACATCGTGATCATGGATATCCAGTACCCAGGCGGCAGTTTGAGCCGGAGCGACGGCGTATCCACCGGGGACGTGCTCAATACCCTTGGGCTTGCCGGTTGTGCCGGAGGTGTACAGAATGAACAGCCTGTCCTCTGGGTCGAGCTGAGCGGTCTCGCATTGGGCGGACTGGCCCTTCACGAAGTCATCGTAGAAGACATCGCGTCCCTCGGTCATGGGGACTGCTACTCCGGTTCTCTTGACGACTACTACTTTCTTGACGGATGGTGCGGTCTTCAAGGCCTCATCTACGTTGGGCTTGAGGGGCAGTGGCTTACCGCGCCTGAAGAAGCCGTCAGCGGTGACGACAACCTTGGCCTCAGCGTCGTTCACACGGCTGTTCAGGCCGCCGGAGGAGAATCCGGAGAACACTATGGTGTGGATGGCTCCAATCTTGGCGCATGCGAGCATGGTGATGGGCAGCTCGGGGATCATGGGGAGATACGCGACTACTCTGTCTCCCTTCACAACGCCGGCGCTCTTCAGAGCGTTGGCCATCTTGTTGACATCTCTGTAGAGCTCATAGTAGGTGATGGTCCTAGTATCGCCCACTGGCTCGCCGATGAAATAGTATGCTACTTTGTTTCGGTTCGCGGACTTGGCATGCCTGTCCACGGCATTATAGGCTACGTTGATCTTGCCGCCGGTGAACCACTTGAAGTAAGGCTTGCCGGAGTCATCGAGAACCTGGGTGTAGGGCTGGAACCAATCAGCGAAGGTCTGAGCCATCTCGTCCCAGAAGTCTACGTAGTTGGTGGAACACCAATCACGCATTTCCTTCTCGTTCTTGAAGCCCTTCTTCTTCATCCACTGATATGCGTTGGAGTGCTCAACAATCCACTGTGGTGTATTAAAAATCCTGGTTTCTTCCTGCAGAGCACCAGTCTTTGCTGTGTCAGCCAATTTCATACCTCCTTTTGAATCTAGACTAGATCGGGTGTCCCCCCCCAGCAATGATCAGGCATGTTGATGAAGAAATTCATGCATATCAACTCCGCCTTAACCGAATGTGTTATGGAGGCCTCGGAAACCCTGAGCCCAGACCTACTTGTTCATTTATAAATGTATCGTGATATAATTCCTCACGATCTTTTATAATAATGATTAATACATATTTTTGACAACATGCACCAATAATTTTGAATAAAATAGAAAATAGACAAAGATTCACAGTTTACTGCCGAAAGTTAAAGCTTTTTTTATAATTAATGATTGATACACATAGGGAACGAATAAAGATATGAAAATCGTATCTCCCGCTTCAAAAAGCGAAAAATCCAGGACTAACAATCTTTGAAAAAAAAAGAGATGACACCCGCTCAGATGAGCGGGATAGCCTCGACTGCATCCGGATTGGCCAGAGCCGACAGATCGCCAGTGGGTTTGCCCAAAGCCTTGGCTTTGATTACCCGGCGCATGATCTTGCCTGATCTGGTCTTGGGAACGTCCTTGACGAAGAAGACGGCCTCTGGATAAGCCACTGGGCCAAGGACCTTGCGGACGTGCTTGGCCAGCTCCTTCTTCAGTTCCTCGCTCTCCACGTTTCCTGTTCTGAGGATGACGAAGGCCACGATGACCTCGCCCTTGACCTCGTCAGGCTTGCCGATGACCGCAGCCTCAGCCACCATGGGGTGAGACACCAGAGCGGATTCGACCTCAGCGTTGGAGATCCTGTGTCCGGCAATCTTCAAGACGTCGTCGATTCTGCCCTGGATGAAGAAGTATCCATCCTTGTCCTTGGTGGCCTTGTCGCCTGCCAGGTATGTGCCGGGCCTGATCTCCCAGTACATGGACCAGTATTCCTTCTGGTACCTCTCGGTGTCTTTGTAGAAGGCCCTGAGCATGGACGGCCAGGGGGTATTGCTGACTATATTGCCTCCTGTGCCTGGCGCAACAGGGTTAGCATCCTCGTCGAGGATATCGATGTTGAACCCTGGCAACGGGAAACAACACGATCCTGGCTTGAGCGGCGTGATTGGCAGGGGTGAAACCAGGAATGTGCCGGTTTCAGTCTGCCACCAGGTATCCATGATCTGCAGCTTGCCTCCGCCGAAGGTGTTTCTATACCATATCCAGGCCTCTGGGTTAATGGGCTCACCGACAGATCCGAGCAGCCTCAGGCTGGAAATGTTGTACGGTTTGGCCCACTGGTCTCCAGCTTTCATGAACATCCGCACAGCCGTTGGCGCTGTGTAGAGCACTGTCACCTTATTGTCCTGGATTATCTTGAACCATCTGCCGAAGTCTGGGAAGTCTGGAGCGCCCTCGTACATCATTGATGTGGCACCAAGCACGAGTGGTCCATAGACGATGTAGCTGTGGCCTGTGATCCATCCGATATCTGCTGTGCACCACCACACATCATCTTCCTTGAGGTCGAAGACCCAGTGCAAAGTCTGAGCCGGAGCGACGCAGTATCCACCATGGACATGCTCGATGCCCTTGGGCTTGCCGGTTGTGCCTGAGGTGTACAGGATGAATAGCCTGTCCTCGGAGTCCATCTTCTCTGTCTCGCACTCCTCTGATTGCTTGGCCACTAGGTCTTGCCAATAGATATCTCTGCCCTGCTTCATAGGGACTTCAATACCTGTCCTCTTGACCACTATTACGTTCTTAACCGTCGGAGTATTGGCTGTGGCCTCGTCCACATTGGGCTTGAGGGGGATAGGCTTGCCACGCCTGTACAAACCATCCGTGGTTACCACTGCTTTGGCCTCGGCGTCTAAGATCCTACTGTTAAGGCCGCCGGCGGAAAATCCTGAGAACACAATGCAGTGAATGGCACCGATCTTGGCGATAGCGAGCATGGCTATAGGCAGTTGGGGGATCATGGGCATGTACAACATGACTCTGTCTCCCTTCCCGACGCCCAGGCTCTTGAGGCCGTTGGCGAACTTGTTGACCTCCTTGTAGAGCTGTCCATAAGTGATCTTCTGAGTGGGCTGGTCAGTTGGTTCCGGCACGAAGACGTACGCTACCTTGTCCTTTTTCGCGCCCTTGGCATGCCTATCCACGGCGTTATAGGCCACGTTGCACTTGCCGCCTAAGAACCAGCGGGCATAGGGTGGCTTCCACTCCAAGGTTTGGGCCCAGGGCTCGAACCAGTCTGCATAGGTCTTGCCCATCTCGCCCCAGAACTGGATGTAGTTGGCAGAGCACCATAGGCGCATCTCCCTTTCGGTCTTGAAGCCCTTTTCCTTCATCCACTTCATTACATTAGAATTCTCGACGAGATCCTTTGACGGCTCAAATACTCTCGTCTCCTCATACAGCACTGAAGTCTTTGCCGTTGCTTTTTGCTCAGCCAAATTTAAATCCTCCTTTAAATCCCCACGTGTTTCCAGACTTCCTCTGGAAGGGCCGAGCAGTTGGCGACCTCTAAATAGTTCTCCCTTGGGCCCGCCCCTCAAAACTCTTGGCTGAGATCGCAATGCTCTGATCTCAGGAGGCTCACGGAAACACAGTGATGAACGACCATTATCTTGATTTTTCGTTTAAATAGTTATCGAGAACAACCTATTAAATTATCAATAATTATAATCATTTATGATGAAATATGCCTTAAAATGGTAAATTATTGAAAGAGATATGTCAAATTGATGAATTTGATTATTGGAAATATGGTCTTGAAATGTTTTAGATGTTTAGTATCAAAAATATAAATAAAAAAAGAGAGCTGCAGGCTCAGACGATCTTGGGGATACCTTCTACAGCCTCTGGATTCATTAAAGTTGAGATATCTCCCACCGGCAGCCCCATGGCCTTGGCCTTGATGACCCGGCGCATGATCTTGCCTGACCTGGTCTTGGGTACATCATTGACGAAATGTACCTCCTCTGGTATTGCAATAGGGCCCAAGGTCTTCCTTATATGCTGGGTAATATCCTTCTTGAGCTCCTCAGAAGGCTTGAATCCTCCCCTGAGGATAGCGAAGACAATTATTACCTCGCCCTTGACCTCGTCGGGCTTGCCGATGACTGCTGCCTCGGCCACTGCCGGATGGCTCACAGCCGCGGATTCGACCTCGGAGTTGCCTAGCCTATGGCCCGCCACCTTGATTACGTCGTCTATACGTCCCTGGACAAAGAAGTAGCCGTCTTTGGTGACCCTGCCCTTGTCTCCTGCCAGATACGCTCCAGGAGCTACCTTCCAGTAGTGCTCCCAGTAGGTCTTCATGTACCGGGCCGGGTCCTTGTAGAAGTCTCTGAGCATGGTTGGATAGGGCGTCGTTATAACTAGGTTTCCACCCTGGCCAGTGGGTACGGGTTTTCCTGCTTCGTCCCAGACTTCAACGTTATATCCAGGCAGCGGCATACAACACGATCCAGGGATGAGCGGCGTTATGGGCAGCGGCGAATTGATGAATGTGCCCGTCTCCGTCTGCCACCAGGTATCCATGATCTGCAGCTCGTCCCGGCCGATATTCTTTCTGTACCATATCCAGGCCTCGGGATTGATGGGCTCGCCTACAGTTCCAAGCAGCCGGAGACTCTTCAAGTTGTGCTTTGCCGACCACTGTTCCCCAGCTTTCATGAACATCCTTATGGCGGTGGGCGCGGTGTAGAAGACTGACACCTTATGCTCCTCTACAATTGACCACCATCTTGAGAAGTCCGGGAAGTCAGGAGATCCCTCGTATATTACGCTGGTAACGCCAAGCATGAGCGGAGCATATACGATATAGCTATGGCCGGTAACCCATCCGATATCAGCCGTGCACCACCACACGTCGTTTGGCTTCAAGTCAAATACCCAGTGCAGGGTCTGCGGCGTTCCCACGCAGTAACCGCCATGGGCATGCTCAATGCCCTTGGGCTTGCCTGTCGTTCCCGAGGTGTAAAGGATGTACAGTCTGTGCTCTGGATCCAGCTTCTCACATTCGCATTCTGCCGACTGGTTCTTTATCAGTTCATGCCACCAGACGTCTCGAGGATTCCACTTGACCTCGTTTCCGCACCTCTTATATACGATCTGGTGTTTGACGGTGGGACAAGTTTGGAGCGCTTCATCGGCCCCTTCTTTCAGCGGCACGACTTTTCCGCGCCTCCAGAACCCATCCACAGTGATTGATATAACCGACTCACCATCTTGCACCCTGGCCGCATAGGCACCAGTGCTGAAGCCTGAGAAGACCACGCTGTGGATAGCTCCGATCTTGGCACAGGCCAGCATGGCTATGGGCAGCTCCGGTATCATGGGCATGTAGATGGAGACTCTGTCGCCCTTTTTGACGCCCAAGCTCTTCAAGCCGTTGGCTAACTTGTTCACATCTCTGTACAGGTCAGCGTAGGTGATCATCCGGGTATCACCGATAGGCTCTCCTACGGCTATGTAGGCGACCTTGTCCTTCACCGCTGTTTTCATATGCCTGTCAACGCTGTTGTAGGTGGCATTGACCTTACCGCCTACGAACCACTTGGCGTATGGCGGCTTCCAGTCCAGGACTTGCGTAAACGGCTCGAACCAGGTGGCATACTCTCTGCCCATCTCGCCCCAGAACTCATCCAGGTTCTTGGAGCACCATGAACGCAGTTCTTTCTCGGTCTTGAATCCCTTCTTCTTCATATACTGCATGACGTTGGAGTTCTCAACCAAGTCCTTTGGTGGGTTGAATAATCTAGTTTCTTCCATCAAAACAGAAGTCTGTTCTGATGCTTTTTCCTCAGCCAATTTTACAACCTCCTTTTCTGTTCATACCTCCGGGGCCATTGACTAATCGGCTACGGGGTATGGCTATCTATAGGATCATAGCCATGGACGCATGCCTTTTGAATGCCCAAGAGAATATGATTATTGATAATTTTCATTATTAATAAGTCTACTGGTGGCTTAGAAAAGGGGATGGCCAAGGTCGCGCAGATTGCATCTTCAAAATGGCAGTCAGCTTCGAGTGATTGTTGTTGTGGCAGTGAGATAGAATGGGCCTGAATTGATTATTTTCACCATCTTTTGGCTTCCTAGGGGTGGTTCACCTTCAATTACAACTCCTGTATAGTTCTGTGTCCTGGCTTTCATGGTTTTGCCCTTACCTTTCTCGGTTACCAGAACCTCCAGAACCATTCCAAGGTAGAGCCTGTTGTTTTCGCCTCCAATATCCAACCAGAGCTTGGTTAGCCTTCTGGATCTCTCCTTCTTGATGCGGTCAGGCATATCGTAAAGTTCAGCCGCATAGGTTTGGGGTCTCTTGGAGTACCTGGTCACATTAATCTTATCCGGTCTGGTCAGCTCCATTAGCTTGAGGGTCTTTTCGAAGTCTTCATTTGTCTCACCAGGAAATCCAGCAATAACGTCAGTCGCGAAGCTAATTTCTGGCAACTTCTCTCTGAGAAGACGAACTATCTCCATGTAATCATCTGCTCTGTACCCGCGGCGCATCTTTTCCAGTACTTCATCAGAGCCCGACTGCACCGGCATGTGAAGGAACTTGTAAACCTTAGGGCATCTCAAGGCCTCTGTAAGCTCGCTTAAAATAGGCTGGGCGGTATTAGGGTTCATCATCCCAACTCGTACCATGAACATGCCGGGAATCTCAGTTATCTTGTTCAGAAGCTCTGGAAGGCTGGAGCCGATGTCCAGTCCATAGGCAGCGGTATCCTGCGCTGCGAGCTGTAGCTCGACAGCTCCAGAATCGACCATAGACCGGGCTCGCTCCACAACCCGCTCCGGCTCCAGGCTGACCAGCTTTCCCCTGGCCCTTCGAACGATGCAGTAGCTGCATCTGCCCCGGCAGCCCTCGGCGATGTTTATAATGGCGCAGAGGTGTTCAGGGGCGATCGCGTCATGAACGGTCTTTTCATCAGCAATCCAATTATGAGAGTTGTTCGAAGCAGGATGGCCCAAAAACTCCTCGTCTAATGAACGAACCATCTCCAAGGCCGAGGACCTGTTCAGAAGGCCAATTATTTTGCGGCAGGGTATCTGTTCCACGGACCCTGGGATAGCTATAGAAAGGCAACCCGAAATGACCAGACGATCCGGGGGTAGCTGGCGCAGGCGTTTGACGATCTTATGTTCGGTCTTCTGCGTCACTGCACAGGTGTTTACTATTATTATGTCCGCTTCTTCGATATTGGATGGCTGGTGTCCAAGGCTGATAAGGGCGGAAGCTGCATCCATCGAATTCCCCATGTTTGATGTGCACCCGTAGGTTTCTATGTGAAATCTCATTGCAACCAGTTACGATTTCCCAGGTTCCCGACTTTGTTCTGATATCCCATCAGTATACTATCATAACTATCGAGCATACTCTTAGTCCATCCCATAATGGCTTTGCCCTAATTCAAAGAGCCTACAGAGTGAGAGAAATTCGCGGTCACTCAGATTAATCTTGCCAGATGGATTTGCTAAATAAACTCTGCTAAATTAAACTTTGATCTGACAGAACCTAATATGCAACGGTCTAGTTTTAGTTTCGAAAAATTGGTCTAAGCAAAATATCAGGACCGAAAAACTTGGACATGGTACTTTTCGAGCATCTCATAGTGCCTTGAAGTTTCAGAACGGCAGCTTTTATGACTCGAAGAAAAAGGGATTTTTGGTTGTTGTTTTATTTCTTACTCTCACTTCTTAGGCAGCTCGACGGTCATCAGAACGCGGTCGGCCTCCTCCACTATCTGCTGCTGGGTCACGCCGTACAGGCTGGCGGCGAGTACTGCTCCTCCCATGCCCACGCCCTCCTTAACATACCCTTGGGCATATATCTGAACCGGAGGTATCTTTGACCTCTCCAGGCCCGGATCGGAGAAGTAGTAAGGATGTCCGGTCTCCTCCACGATCTTGCGGAAGCTGGCGCTCTTGTCATCGTCGATGTACTTTGTGGTGGCGATGGATATGTCGCCTTCTATGTCCAGGGCCTTGGCCAGCGCCAGAACAGCGGCCATCTGCGTTCCGCCGCTCATGACCACTTTTATTCCCTTCAAACCTTTCATGAGGCCCAGGGCGCAGGGCATCATGGGGTCTCCCATCTCGGCCACGGCCCGGAGAGGATCATTCTTAAAACCGCCCAAGGATATCCCGGAGCGCTTCATGGCCTCAGCCACTACCTTCTGCTTCAGCTCAACAGGATTGGTGGCAAAGCTGCTGCTCACGTTTGCATCGTACCCAAGGGCCTTTAGGACTGCCAGAGCAGTGGTCGTCCCGCCTGCAATGGACTCGCCTATGAAGACGCAGTCAGACAGCTTAGCCAGCTTCTTGCCCGCCAGCTCTGCCCTCTGGTAGATCCCCTCGACACCCTCCACAGCGCTCTCTTTCCTGATGTCGTGCCCTGGCGATCCTCCCATCTCCATGTAGGGGATTGCAGGCTTCACCCGTAGGCCGCTGGCCACGAAGAGAGAGGGTATGCCTGAAAGGTTGAGGGCTGCCTTTGTCACTATGGCTGGAGTTGGCGAGCCGCCGGGTGCCTCGGGCAGCTCCGGCATTGTCATTATCTTGTTCGTCTCCACCAGCTCGGCGTCGGCTCCAGGGGTGTAGTCTGTAAGCGCCGGAGTAGTTCCTGCGGCGCTTATTCCGGGAATCTTGCCTGTGTCTGTGTTGGACATGATGCACATGAAGAGCGGCCTCTTGGGCTTGAACTCGAAATCGGGGTAGATCCAGTTAGACATAATCTATGCCCTGGCCGTCTGGGTATATTAAATCAACGATACCTTATTTTAATCAAGTCTACTTGTCCGATGGTAAAGCGGCTTTTAGCGGCTGAGATGCACAATAACACTGCTCACTCGATCATCGTGACTTCCACCATCTCCCCAGCTTCGATCCCTTCCAGCTCCTCAGGCACGATCACAAAGCCATCGGCCCTGGCTACCGAGCTGAGGATGCCCGCGCCTGAGGTCATGATTGGCATTGCCATTTCGCCCTCGATCTTGACCCTGACAATGCCCAGGTAGCCGGGCTTGGAGGCAATCTTGCGAGCGAGCCTGACAGTGGTCTTGGGCATCGCGTCGTTAAGGTGAGCCAGCTTTTTCAGGGCCGGTCTGACGAACAAGTAAAGATCGGCAAGAGCAGCCACCGGATATCCCGGCAGGCAGACCACTGGCTTGTCCTGGACAGAGCCGAAGGCTGTGGGCTTTCCAGGCTGGATTCGAACTCCGTGAACTAGCAATTGGCCCATTTCCGCCAAGACCTTCGGTGCATAGTCTTTCTCGCCCACTGAAGTGCCGCCGATGAGAATTATCATGTCGGCATCAAGGTTTGATACTATGGCTTTGCAGATCAGCTCTGGATCATCAGGGACTATATCGTGCACCGTGGCCAAGCAGCCCCACTTTTCCACGTATAGCCGAGCCATGAGCCCGTTGATCTCGTACGCCTCGCCTGGTAAGAGCTGCCGCGCGCCTATGGCCACCAGCTCGCCGCCCGTAGGTAGAATGGCAATTTTGGGTCGCGCGTACACAAAAACCTCTTTTATACCCAGGGCCGCCAGCAGGGCGATGTCAGGCGGCCGAATCCTGTGTCCCTCCTTGAAGATCAAATCCCCTATGGCGATATCCTCGCCGATCCGGGAGACGTTTCTGAAGGGATGAACTTCGCCCATGACCTCCACTTGGTTTCCGCGCAAAAAAGTCTCTTCGAGCATGACCACGGCGTCGAAGTTGTCGGGCACGGCCATGCCAGTTCGAACCGGCGTGACGTTCTCGCCCAGGTTAAGATAGACTGGGTTGGTGGTGCTCGCGCTCCTGGTGTCGCTGGATCTGACGGCGTATCCATCCATGGCCGCGCGGTTGAACTCCGGAAGGTTTACGACCGAGACGATACCTTCGGAGAGAACCCTGCCCACAGAATCTTGTACGGGAATGTGCCCTTGGGCTTTGATGGGCTGAATAATTCCTAAAAGGGCTTCCAGGGCCTCCATTGCTTTCATGAATCGCTTGAACATGGTCAGTCAGGGAAATGCTGGCGCGGATATTATCTTTTTGTATATATCCTATATACCCTGTGAAACCTTGATATATTGTAATAGCTGCATGGTCGGGCAGACTTTGTCACCAGGTGGAGGATTCAAAATGGACGCTGTTGTTTGGCTGGAAGAGGTTGGCAAGGAGGACCTTGCCACTGTTGGAGGGAAGGGCGCAAGCCTTGGTGAAATGATCAACATCGATGTGCCGGTTCCAGGAGGCTTTGCCGTAACGGCTCAGGCCTTCAGGGACTTCATCAATCGGTCGGGCATCGCTAAGAAGCTTTTTGACTCTCTCAAGGTGGATGTCAACGATCAGTCCCAGCTGCTCAAGGCAGAGGCGGCGGCCAAGAAGCTGATCATGGATGCCAAGGTGCCAAAAGACATCGAGCAGGCCATACGCTCCCGGTACGATGAGTTGTGCAAGCGCGAAGGCAAGGAGGTGTTCGTGGCAGTTCGGTCCAGTGCCACAGCCGAGGACCTGCCAGACGCCAGCTTCGCAGGCCAGCAGGAGACCTACCTCAACATGCGCGGGGCCGATCAGGTCTTCGAAGCGGTCAGGAAGTGCTGGGCATCTCTATACGGAGCCAGGGCAATTTTCTACCGGGTTGAGCAGGGGTTCGACCACGAGAAAGTCAACCTCTCAGCCATCGTCCAGAAGATGGTGGACTCTGAGAAGTCAGGAGTGATGTTCAGCTCGCAGCCAAGCACCGGAGAACCCCAAGTCGTCATTGAGGCTGCTTGGGGTCTAGGCGAGTCGGTAGTTAGCGGGTCCGTTTCCCCTGACAACTACGTTGTTGACAGGATCAAGAAGACAATCGTGAGCAAGTTCATTGCTGCTAAGGAGATCCAGATCTTACGCGACCCCAAGTCCCTGAAGACGGTCACCATCAAGGTTCCAGCTAAAAAGAGAGAAGCAGTTGTACTGACGGATGATGAAATCCTTCAACTTGCTGGCTATGCCGAGATCCTCGAGAAACACTATGGAATTCCCCAGGACATCGAATGGGGCGTGGAGAAGGACAAGATCTACATTCTACAGTCCAGGCCGATAACAACGATTAACAATGGCAAAAAGCCTGCTGCGGAAGCAGCCGTCAAAGGCAAGATACTTTTGACGGGCTTAGGAGCATCCCCCGGCATGGCTACAGGCAGCGTAAGGCTCATCACCGCCGGAAAGGATCTGGGCAAGATCAAGCAGGGCGACATCATGGTTACCAAGATGACCATGCCAGACATGGTTCCCGGAATGAAGCGGGCCGGAGCAATCGTCACCGATGAGGGCGGCATGGCCTGTCACGCGGCAATAGTCAGCAGAGAGCTGGGCTGTCCGGCCGTTGTGGGAACCAAGAAGGCTACTCAGGTTTTACAAGACGGTATGGAAGTTACGGTCGATGGAAGCAAGGGCATGGTCTACGAGGGCCGTGTTGCCGCTCCGGAGTCGGCCAAACCAGCGGTCGCGTCTGGGGCAGTCGCCATGGTGTCCAAGCCAATTACCGCGACGGAGGTCAAGGTCAACATCAGCGAGCCCGATCGCGCTCAAGCGGCTGCTGCCACTCTGGCGGACGGCGTCGGGCTGCTCAGAATCGAGCACATGATCCTCGGCCTAGGCAAGACCCCCAACTGGTACATAAAGAACAGCAAAACCGAGGAGTACATCGATGAGCTGGTCAAAGGCGTCAAGACGGTGGCCGATGCCTTCTATCCCAGGCCAGTCTGGGTCCGGACTCTGGATGCCCCCACAGACGAGTTCAGGGCTATGGAGGGCGGCGAGGGCGAGCCGATCGAACACAATCCAATGCTTGGCTGGCGCGGCATTCGCAGAGACCTGGTCGAGACTGATCATTTCCGGTTGGAGGTCAGAGCTTTCAAGAAGCTGCACGAAATAGGGTTGACCAACGTTGGAATAATGCTCCCCATGGTTCAGCACGTCCGCGAGCTGCGGGCGGCCAAGGCCATAATGATCGACGAAGGCCTGGACCTGGAGAAGATCGATGTGGGGATAATGGTGGAGACTCCAGGAGCGGCCCTGACCATTGAAGACTTCATCGATGACGGCCTCGACTTCGTATCCTTCGGGACCAACGACCTGACCCAGTACACCCTGGCAGTTGACAGGAATAACGAAAACGTGGCCGGTCTTTACACAGAGCTTCACCCTGCCATACTCAAGCAGATAGAGTACGTCGTTGAGAGGTGCAACGAGGCGGGAGTCAAGACCTCCATCTGCGGACAGGCTGGATCTTACCCGGAGATGGCCAAGCGACTGGTGGAGATAGGCATCACCAGCATCTCCGCCAACATCGATGCAGTTGCTGTTGTCAGGGAGACAGTGGCCCGAGCAGAGAAGATCCTGATGCTCAGGGCGCTGAGGGATAAAAGTTGAGGGAGAAATCTCTTCCTGAGGAGTCCATTCAGGAGGAGGAGGTCCTCAGGATCCTGGAGGAGATGAAGGGGAGAGACCTGCAGTACGACAGGTTCTTCTCCACCATGTGCACCAGGCCGCACTCAATCGCGGTCAAGGCGCACGACCTCTTTTTGGAGACCAACCTGGGTGACCCGGGGCTATTCCCTGGAGTGGCAGAGCTGGAAGCCCGGACAATCAGTATTATGGGAGACCTTCTGGGATGTCCTGATGCAGTGGGCTACATATCCACCGGCGGTACTGAGTCTAACATCCAGGCCATCAGGGCCGCAAGGAGCACGTCGCGAGTAAGAGATGGCAACATAGTCGTCCCAGCCTCTGCTCATTTCTCCTTCGACAAAATCGGGGATCTGCTCAACCTGGAGATTCGCAAGGCAGATCTTGATGAAGATCTCAAGGTGGATACATCGTCCGTTGAGCTGTTGGTGGACGATCGAACAGTGGCAGTGGTTGGGATAGCCGGTACCACAGAGTTTGGTCAAGTTGACCCAATCGACAAGCTGGCACAGATCGCCAAGGATAGAGGGATTCACCTCCACGTGGACGCAGCTTTTGGCGGGTTTGTGCTTCCATTCCTGGACAGAGATTACAGATGGGACTTCCGGGTTGCTGGTGTATCCTCAATCACCATTGACCCTCACAAGATGGGCATGAGCACCATACCTGCAGGCGGCCTGCTCTTCAGGACGTTTAGGGATATGAACGCCTTGGAGCTTGACACGCACTACTTGACGGTTGCCAGGCAGGCATCGCTCACAGGTACCAGGAGCGGAGCTGCAGCAGCAGCCACTTATGCTGTCATGATTCATCTTGGAAGGTCGGGTTTCAGGAAAGTGGTCAGCTACTGCATGGATCTGACCAGACACCTTGTAGCAGGCTCAAAACAGATTGGCATAAATCCGGTCATCGAGCCGGTAATGAACGTGGTTGCTCTCAAGGTTAAATCGACATCCGTAGTAAGATCGGAGCTTATCAAGCGCGGTTGGCATGTTTCCATGACCAGAGAGCCAAATAGAGCGCTCAGGTTAATCCTGATGCCGCACATGACCCATGAGAACATCGATCTGTTCCTGGAAGATCTAGAAACAGTACTGAAGAACCTATAAAACAAATATTTTGGGCCTGGTTCGGAGAACCAGAAACCTTAAAGCAGCAACAAATTTTCTTTAGCTCAAATCTTGTGACCTATAGCAAAGCGCCGCATTACCCTGTCGATCTGAACCTTGACCTTGTCACCGACTTTTGCCTCGGGTACGAAGATCACAAATCCTTCAATTCTAGCAATGCCATCGCCTTCACGGGCTATGTCCTGAATCTCGACATCGTACTCTTTTCCGACCTCGACGGGCGCAGCTTGGCCCATGGAGGAGCCCTCTTCACGTCTGAACAAAACCTTCACCTTCCTTCACGAAAATCGTCTTAAACCTTATGGCCAATAGCGAAACGGCGCATTACCTTGTCGACTTGGATCTTGGTCTTGTCACCGACTTTTGCATCGGGTACGAAGATTACAAATCCTTCAATTCTAGCAATGCCATCGCCTTCACGGGCTATATCCTGAATCTCAACATCGTACTCTTTTCCAGCTTCTACCGGAGCAGCTGGATCGGATCCGCCCATGGAAGATCCTTCATCACTTCTAAACAAATCTTCACCGTCCTTCGCGAGAAACCTCGAAAACGATTTTTCGCGCCCAAATTGCTGATTCCCGACTATTAAATCCTTTTGCTATACGGTAGAATGTCTATCCATGAGCCAAAGAGAAGATATTTCTGCACGACATTCAATCGGGTACCATGGATCATCTTCAGAGGTACCGTGAGATCATTTCGGACTTCGATGGCTTCTTGTCCATTTTGGACCGGCCACTGCCGGCATCGGTTCGGATAAACACCCTGAAGACGAGCAAATCAAGCCTTCTGGACCGCCTTGATAGATCTGGGGTGGCGTACACATCTCTGGACTGGTATCCTCTGGGCCTGAGATTGAACGTTGAGCGTCCTGGAAAGATGATAGAGCACTTGCTGGGACACATCCACATCCAGGAAGAGGTATCCATGGTCCCTCCAATCGTGCTAGACCCTCAGCCGGGCAATCGGGTTCTGGATCTGTGTGCAGCACCGGGCAGCAAAACCACCCAGATCTCTCAAGCGACAGAGAACCGTGGTCTAGTAATAGCTAACGAACCATCTCTAGCCAGAGTAACCTCTTTGAGGTCAAACTGCGAGCGGTTGGGAGCAGTCAACGTGGCCATAACCAGATACGACGGCAGGAAGTTTCCTCCTCAACAGTTCGACCGGGTCCTGGTGGATGCACCATGCTCTAGCGAAGGAATGGCCAGAAAGGACCCGAGGGTCCTAAGCAGGTGCAGCCTCAAGAGATCTCTTGACCTCCAGGTGCTCCAGATCGGGCTGCTGAAAAGAGCTGTCCAGCTAACAAGGTCTGGGGGCGTCATAGTCTATTCTAGCTGCACCTACGCTCCGGAGGAGAACGAAGCAGTAGTTGACGATGTGCTAGGCGAGTATCGGGGAACGGTCAGTCTAGAGAAGGCGTCGGTTCCGGGCCTGAAAGGATGTTCAGGGCTTACCGAGTGGAACGGCACAGAGTTTTGCGATGAATTGAAGCACTGTGCCAGGTATTATCCTCATCAGAACGATACAGGGGGATTTTTTGTCGCCAAGCTGGCCAAAAAATAGGAAAGCCTTTGAACTGGAGGACCGCTCTAAAATCGCCGGGCTATGGCAGGAGAGGTTCGAGATTCCTGTGCAGGTCTTTGACGGCTTCTGCTTCTACAGGCGTGCCCAGAATGTCTGGGCCTTTAGTGACACAGCCCTGCCTAAGTTGAGTTATGAGGCGATAGGTCTCAGGATGATGAACTTTAAAGAAGAACCCTGGAAACCCACAAGCTGCGCTCTCCAGGTCTTCGGAAGGCATGCCACCAAGAACACCGTACATCTAACCAGGGAACAATCTAGGATCTTCTTTGCTGGGAAGAGTCAGGTCCTTGAAGCAAACGTCGAACCAGGATATGTGGTAGTATTTTATAATGGGGACGTGTTAGGTTGCGGGCTGTACTCTCATGGAAAGCTGGTTTCCCAGCTTCCCAAGGAGCGAAGGATCAGCGACGATGCGGAGATGGATATTTGAATGCTATCACAGCTATCAAGTGTTTCAAAATCTTCTGATTTGCATGAACCCTTTTTGGAGTCCCTGGAGCCCCTCAATCCTTCTTCTTCTCATTCGGGTCTAATCGATAACGGCGAGCTTCTGAAGCTTTGGAGTCAGCCGATGAGGCTCTTTCGCCTGGCAAATCTCATGAGACAGAAAAGCTGCGGCGATGAGGTATCGTTCGTCATCAACAGGAACATAAACTTCACCAACCGTTGCGTTGGGAGCTGCAGCTTCTGTGCCTTCAGGCAAAATGTTGGCTATAAGCTCTCTCTAGATGCGATCCTAAGCCGTGTGGAGGAAGCTGAGCAGATAGGAGCCACTGAGATTTGCCTTCAGGGTGGGTTGGACCCTGAGATGGTCCTTGAGGACTACTGTGACATCCTGGAGCTGATTGGACAGAGCTATCCTAGAATGCACCTTCACGCCTACTCTCCCATGGAGGTGCTTCACATGTCGAGGAACTCCCGCGTATCCGTTGAGGATGCATTGATTGAGCTACGGAAGAGCGGCCTGGGCTCCGTGCCCGGGACGGCTGCGGAGATTCTCGTCGATTCTGTGAGGCAAAAGATATGTCCAGGAAAACTCACTACGAGCGAATGGTGCCACATCGTCTCCACTGCTCATACGCTCGGCATACCAACAACCTCGACTATGCTCTACGGACATGTCGAGAGCCTGGAAGACCGTCTCAGGCACCTTCAGGTCCTCAGGGAGATCCAGGCGAGGACTCACGGTATCACCGAGTTTGTTCTTTTGCCGTTCATGGCTGGAAATAATCAGCTAGGCCCATTGGCGAGACCCAAAGGTATTCTCCACCATCTCAAAATGCATGCATTGGCCAGAGTTGCTCTACATCCTTACATCACCAACATCCAGGCAAGCTGGACTAAGCTAGGGAGAATCGTAGCAGGGTCTGCTATCGAGTGGGGCGTCAACGACATTGGAGGGACGCTGATGGAGGAGAACATATCCAGGAGTGCGGGTTCAAAGGAGTCACAGTACATCTCTCCCGATGAGCTAAGGGCCATCATCGAGGCTCATGGCAGAACTGCGGTTCAGAGGACGACATTATACGATCGTTTACCATAAATTTTATCAAAAGATATATATTTATTTGGTAACCGCAAAATGTTGCCTATTCTAGATCTGAATCCTGGGACAAATTCCAAACCAGCTTTTTCTGAGCCTTCTAAGGATTATATTGAACTCATCTCAAAATCACATACCAGAAACAATTTAGCTTGAAACGATTGGACCAGGTACACTGGATAAGGTGGAATGGATGGAGATGGAATACGTTTTGCACCCCAAGTCGGAGATCGATGCCAGGGTAAAGAGGCTTCAAAGCCTTATGGGAGACTTGACCGGTGTCATATTATTCGAATCCATAGACCTGGGCTATTTCTCAGGCACAGCTCAGGAAGGGCTGATATACGTCCCACGGGACGCTCCGCCTGTACTCATGATCCATAAGAGCCTGGAGAGGGCCGGGGAGGAATCGCCCCTTGAGGTCCGACCGCGAAAGAGCCTCAAGTCTCTCAAAGCAGACCTTGGTCTGCCGGATGATGCCTCAATCGGCCTGGAGCTGGATGTGCTTCCCTACAATAATTATGCCAGGCTGCGACAGGCCCTGGGAGAGGGCACCTCGTTCATTGACATATCTGAGAAGATCAAGCACATTCGCTCTGTCAAATCAGATTTCGAGATCCACCTGATACGCGAGGCCGCTAGAATTTTAGACGTGGGCATCTCAGCCGTTCCAGATCATCTACGAGAAAGCATGCGAGAGATCGATCTGGCCGCCGAGGTGGAGAGAGCCATGAGGGTCCTGGGTCATCAGGGCAAGGTAGCCTTTCGCAGGTTTAACCAGGCGCTGCCCATGGGTCATCTTATGGCTGGCGAGAATGCCGCGTTTCCAAGCTTCGTCTCATCTCCCACAGGTGGGCAGGGCATGTCTCTATTCTTTCCCCAGGGGCCGGGATTTAGAAAGATCAAGCGGGGCGAGCCTGTGCTAGTGGACTTTGCTGGATGCTACAACGGCTATATCGCCGATGAGACCAGAATATTCTGCCTGGGCAAGCTCCCTGCCATGCTGGAGGATGCACATCTGGCCGCCTTGCAGATTGAAGAAGCCATCGCCGAAGAGTTACGTCCCGGCAGGACAGGTCGAGAGGCCTTCGACCTCTCTCTAAAGGAGGGGACAAAGCTCGGCTATAAGGATTTCCTGGGTGGCCCGCCCGGCAGCAAAGCCGGTTTCGTTGGCCATGGGGTGGGATTGGAGATAGACGAATATCCCGTGCTCGGTCCAGTGGATCATGAAATTCTGGAAAACATGACCGTCGCCGTGGAGCCGAAGATGATCTTTCCAGGATTGGGGGTGGTGGGAATAGAGGATACATTCTTAATCGGGGCGAAGGGTGCCGAAAGGCTGACCCGATTGCCACAAGAGATCTGGCGTGTATAGGATATGGCTTTAACACATCGCCTTCAGATCTCTGCAATCTTTGACCGAGCAAACTCAATGAAGTCTTTCTTGTGGCTACCGACACGTCCCTTTGACCCACTCATGGGATCCTGATAAAAATATCCACTTCCTACCTAAACTCCGCCATCTTTATTAACCAAAGGCGCACTAAGAATAGTTAATTCCCCAAATCAGCCCCAATTAAGGGTCCGATAGGTAATAGGTCATGGTTAAGAGTAGTAACCATGCCGATTTATAAGCTTGATTTTCTT
>JBGQAL010000080.1:0-12122 GCA_041494285.1 Methanotrichaceae archaeon | reverse complement strand
TCGTCAATCATTAGAACGTGGGTCATGCCTGCTTTATACCCTGCAAAGCCAGTAATGCCAGCCTTCTCTCCGTCAGCCGCCCAGCTCCTGATCCTTGGAACCTCGCTCTTGGCTCGTATTCTCGGGCTATAGGCCAGCGAACCTCGTCTTGGTCGGTGAAGATGTCCCATTTACTCCTCCATTGCAACTAGGTTAAGCAGCGCAAGGGTGGCGAAGACCGCCTCCTCTACTCGGACTGTCTCTGTTCCCTGTTGCGGAATAGTGTTCATCATGCAGCATCTATCCATGAGTTCTTTACTCAAGAATGCATCAACGCCTCGTGCAGGGGAGCCGAATACCACCGCAAGGTCGCTTTGGCCTGCTCTTCCTATCTTGTGCAGGAGGTCGGCCGTTATGGGCGTTCCCTTCCTGGAAGTAAGAAGCACAAAAGCGTCCGTCGAGCCAAGATAATCCTCAAGGCTCCCGACTACCTCTGTCTCGTACCCCCAGTATAGGGGGATCTCTTTTCGGCCAACAGGCTCAGCGGCGAGAGGGTCTAGCGAAAAGATTCTGACACTTAGGCGTTGTCCAGCTTCGAACTTCTTATCAGTTCGAAGGGGAATTGGGCGATCGACACCGATTTCCACCCATACGCCGCCATCAGATCCGACGCTTTCGACGACTGCTCCGACTCGGTACTCGCCGATCTTGAGCGCTGACGTCTTTGAGTTGATTGGATGATGAGGGGTGCGTAGCGGCGGCAGAATTCCAACGTGTCGAAGCTCTTCCCTTCGCGGGATGAGCATTCTTCGCAGGTACTGCGGAGTATCCATGTACCGCAACACCATGCTTATGAACCGTGAGTCGTCGAACTCTACGTCCTTGTAGATGACGATCCGGTTTACGCGAAACACTGCTGCTGCCCTGGCGATTAGACCAACCTTGAGCGTGCGAACACGCAGGTCCCGCGACTCCATGGTTAGAGAGGACGGGATTAGGATGGCTCTATCGCCGCAACCGTTCATCAGATGTCCAACTTGAGAAGATGGTAGATATATAAAAAGGTTTGGTAAAAGAGAGGATCGTTTCTCGGCATCAGGAGACGGTTCGATCAGAAATGCCTTTCCTGAATGCAGCTTCGATTAGTCCCTTGCCCCGATCCCTTTCGTAGGCTTCTGCTACATCTTTCAGCATGGCATCGATCTGCTCCTGCGTATAATTTAGCTCCGAAGCTATTCCTAATAGTGCTTTAAAGTCATTTTGTGTTTTTCCATCTCCGATGGAGGCATCTATCAAGCAGCAGAGGGCTAACAGTCGCAAACCTTCTTGTGCCCGGCTCTGTTTTTTGGCCAGAAAGCTTAGCTGATAGAAGGTGGCAGCCTCGCCAGCCCGGTCTCCGATCCGTTGCATGACCACCATCGCCTTCTCAAACTTCTCTTTGGCCGCATTGTACTGTCCTTGATCCAAGTCGATTGAGGCCAAAGCATGCCAGGTGTAAGCCTCACCAGCCCGGTCTCCGATCTGCACTCTTATCTCCATGGCCTTCTCGAACTTCTCTTTGGCCGCTTGGTATTGGCGCTGCTTCATGTCAATGATTGCCAATTGATGCCAATTACCAGCCTCGCCAGCCCGATTTCCGATTCGCTGACTGATTTTTATGGAACTCTCGAACTTTTCCCTGGCTGCATCATACTGGCCCTGATCGAGGTCGATAGTAGCTAGTTGATGCAGAGTTTCATCAATACTGAACCAATCTTCAATATGCTGTTTGATCTCCATGGCCTTCTCGAACTTTTCCCTGGCTGCATCGTACTGACCCTGGTTTAGTTCGATAGTGGCAAGATTGTGAAGGACACAGGCTTCTCCTTGCTTGTCCCCTATCTGCTGCGTAATTACCAGGGATTTCTGGAACTTGTCCTCAGCATCCTGATAGTATCCTTGCAAGAGATCAATTGTGCCCAATCCGTTCCAAGCCATCCAAGCCTCTTTGGACCTATCGCCAGAAGCATCCAGACTTTTCTGATACCATTCTCGTGCCTCATTGAAATCTCCCTGCTTCGAATAGGCCCATGCAATCCGGTTCATCGGCAAAGGATGCTCCTCATATCCTAGAAGCTCCTCGTTCAGCCGCCTGACCCCATGGTAAAGGCCCTGTATCAAAAAGGATCCTGAGATCGGGTCGTTTTCTTCTCGAGCCTTTTCGTACTCTCTCGCGTTCAGATACTGTGCCCGCGCTTCGATCGAGCAGTCAACCCAACAGAGACCGAGTTCGCCCGCTCGTTTCTGTCGGCGAATCTTGGCCATAAAATCGCCCGCCGCCCGGTGAGCGTTCTTTCGCTCCTCTGGTGAGAGCTTCGCCAGTAGCCAGCCCCGGAGCAGACCGTAGACCGACCAGAGCGCCTTTCCGGTCTCCTGGTAGGCAAAAGCCCTATCTCTCCATTCATTAGCGAAGGCTTCAACTCCCTCCAGAGTTTCCCCGACAGCAGCCGCTAAGCCTTCCATAGTAACGGGCACGCCGTAGACTGCCGATCTGGACAAGGCTATCTGCGACTCAGGGCTGAGATACCCGTAGAGCCTTTCCGTAAAGATGTCATCAAAGTATTTGTCCCGAATCTTCTGAATCTCGCCTGGGTCAGATGGCAGCTCTACCTTTACCAGCTCCTTTTTCAGCATCTCAGGATCCATTTCCTTGATGACCTCCCGGATCTGGAGGAGGAATCGAGGCGTACCCCCGAACTTGCGATAGAGATCCCGCAGAAGCTCCATGGGAAGCTCGCTCGAACGGATGCGCTGTTCCACCTGCGGATCACGCTGTAGAATCTTGAGGAAGGATGACTCTGCGAAGTCGCTCAGGTCCTCCCGATGGGCCTTGGGTGGCAGGGCTGTCACATCCGATGGCGGATAGCGGGTTGTGATAACGGCTCTGGAGCCTCCAGTCAGGTTGCCCAGCAGGTATTGGTAGAATCCTGATATCTCAGAGTCAAGGATGTGCCGGTCAGACTCGTCCATGTTTGACTCGAAGTTGTCGAGGAGCAGGAGAAATTGTCCTCGGTTCAGAGCTCCAACAACGTCATGGAATCGATCTTCAACCGTTAAATCTGGATTCTTCAGGTCTTGAACCAAGACATCCAGCTCACTTGCCTTTCGTGTCGCTCCCTCGGATCGGTGCTTCCTCGCCGCCTCGCGGAAGGCGTCGCCAAAGGCTTGCAACAAGCGCGCTGAGTTCAAAGGGTTCTCCTTTGAGCTGGGAACAGGAATCGGGATAAATCCATAGGTCTCCAGCTTGCGAGCGAGCCTTGTGGCCAGGGCGCTCTTGCCGCTTCCTCCCATTCCGGTAATAATTACGACCTGCAAATCTCCGCGTCGTAGTGCAGGCAGCAGCCGCTGCTGCTCCCGCCTGCGGCCGACAAAGTGCTGAGCGTAGCCCTCCTTCATGCCAGGCAGAGCATCCTGAACTATTGCAGGTCTTGAAGGCTCCTCAACCGATCTCTGGGTATCAGGATCGTAGATCATGCGCTGATTTGTGGCTGCGTAAAGAACCGGCAGTGTCCAGGATGGATCGTCGCGTTCTTTGCACACATTCCATGCTTCCTGGCGGGCCAGAAGCAGGGCTCTGTCTACAGGCTGGGCGTCCTTCAGGTTCTTGTAAAATGTCTTGGCAAAATTTGTGGCCAGATCGTCGGCGATGGACGCAGCCCATCCAACTGCCAGGGGAACCTCTGCAGAAACCAGGCCCTGGCAGATGCCTCCTATGGCTTCGATTGGAGCCTTACCAGTCTGGCAGCCGCTCACGAATACACACTGAACACCGCTTCCAGCTAGGAATCTGCGTAGGTCCTCCGAAGGGAGCAGATCATTCTTGCCATCTTCATCCTCGAAGGCGAAGCGGCCTTGGCCATCTATAACTGCTCCATGGCCAGTCAGGTGTACGATGTGGGGCTTAAACTCGCTAACCTTCTCTTTTAGCTCCTCGAAGGTGCCCATGTCGCAGGATTCAAAGGCGACATTTTGTCCGGAAATGGCCCCGAATAGAGCCTCCTCTTCGCGCTCATAGTCAAGAGTCGGCAGATCCGTCGGGGAGCAGGCCATAAAGAGTAGACGAAGAGGCTGGGGTCGCAGATCTCCATTGAAGGGGACAAGCTTCTTTCCAGGGCTTGGGAGTCGTCGGATTCCGAACCTCGGGTCGATGCCCAGGAAGTCGCAGTCAGGAGGAAGCAAAAACTCCCAGGGAAGATTAAGCACCTCCGGAACATCTGAGGCTATGACAAGGAATCTCATGGAGCCCACGGGAACTCCAGCCATTATCTTCTCCCAAGAGGGGGGGGCCAGCCAGAGGTCGAAGAGCTTCTTTCCCAGGACTTTCTGAGCTTCAGCCTCTTTCTTTGGCCTACAGCCATGCTCGAATAGAACTCCAAAACTGTGCGAGATCTCCCGAACCTTTTTGGAGTCCTCAAAAGAAAGGTTCTGGTTGCTCGCCAGCACCGTATCATCAAGCAGAATATGAAAGCAGTAGGTACTGTTGGGATGCTTTCCAGATTCACTTATGGATAAGGTGATCGTTGGCTCTTGACCCATTGTTCCCCTCGCCTAGGATTCGATTTAAGCGTATCTTTGTTGAGATACTTAAGAAGGTATCGTAAGGCTTCGAGGTAGCTATAGCTTCGCCGGTTTGACCGATTAAAAAGCTGGGTTTTAATTTGGAAAAGGTCTCTGATCACGCAACGAGAGTCCAATAATTCATTCTCGCCTTAGCTCCATCTTCAACTTTCTCGACAAATTATCAAGATCCTGCACCACATAGAAGAACGCCATCCACGACCACTTGCCCCATCTACGCAGGCCCTCCTTCTTTATTCCGTCTATCGCCTTCCTTCTGTCCTTGGGCTCCTCTCCGTAGAACAGCTTTCCGAAGACGTCAACAGACCAGGCATCGATGGGAAATCCTCCGTGGGGATTTATTATGTCCGCCGAATAGTCGCCGATGCCAGACAAATCCAGTAGCCTTCTCTTGGCCTCCTCGGGCGTGAGCTTTTCCAGCTCTTCGGTTGTCGGAAACCCATCGCTCTCAAGCTTTCTGGCCAGATTTGCCACGAACTTCGCCCTGTACCCGAGGTTGCATGCCTTCGCCAGCTCTGGAGCTTCGTGCTTGGCTATCGCTTTGGGCAGAGGCCAAACCCGCACCTTCTGGCCATCGAACTCTGCGACCTCGCCGTACTTGGTTATGAGGCAGCTCATCATCTCATCGCTCCTCTTGAATGTCGTCATCTGAAGCAGTATCGCCAGCAGAGCATCCGGGAAAATTGTGCTCGACGATGTGCTGTGCATTCCATAAAGATCTTCGATCACGAGCTTCAGTATGTTGTCGCTTTGGGCTAGCTGGTAAAACTCGGCCAGATTCCCGTCCGCACTGAGATCGTGGACTAATGATTGTTTTATTTTGTTTAGCTGCTTTTCTTCGGGTTCGCTCTTTAGAAAAAGTTGGGCATTAATCCTCGGCTGCTCTGTTGTGCCCATTGACATGAGTTTGATGCCGACTAGAACGCCATGGATATGTGTTGCAGTCCAAATAGTACCTTTTTCGAAGACTTCAAAGGGTGTGAATAGAGGCCAGCCTGCTGGCTTTCTGACGGTGAGGTCAAAATTGTACGGTGGAATTGGATCTATCTCATATTCGAAGGAATGCGATAGCTTTACCATGCTGTCTATGAGATTCCACTTGAAATTATTTTAAGCCTATGTCTAATGATGGGAATTAGGCCTTAAAATCCGAACTTCAGTTGTAAGCTCATTGAGTGACTTCATTTGGCAGCGGTGCAAAGGTTCTGGGGTCCAAGGATACCTTGTTCTGGCAGTAGCTGCAGATCGTCTCCAGACAGGAGCCTTCCTGCAGGGCCTCGTCGACATCTTCCTGAGGAGTCAGATACTGAGTCATTTCCTCTCCGCATTTCGGGCAGGTCACCTTCAGCCAGTCCAAACTGCTTAAATCTCGAAGCGTTCTTATCAGCTTGCCAATTGCTTCGCCGACTTCAGGCCGGGAGAATGAGATAGGATTTAGATGCTCTATAAGAAAAGGCAGTTCGGCATTCTCTTCCCGCAGTGGTATAACTAGCAGATCAATGCCCCTGGCTAAGCCGATCTCCTGGCACACTGTGGCGGAGGCCGAGCCGTCCATGGTCAGCAGAGCAACCAGGCATTCAGAGTTGCGAATTCCAAAAGAGACCCGCTCTGCCCTGGATATGCCTGGGCTGAGCTTGTACATTGCAGCGTAGCTCTCCAGGCCCACCCTCCACAGAGCCCTGGAGAGCTCTTGAGCCAGTTCTTCGTCCTGCTCGGCGTGAGAGATGTATACTCTGGAGATCATCGCATGCTCAAGCATTGGCTTTATTCAAGAACTTATTCCAATCAACTCTACACAATCAACTCTGTCCTATCCGTTGATAGTGACCGATCCTGGCAAAAGTAGAAAAGCGCATCTGCCATCCATCCAACCGGATGGAGCAGATGTGTATAGTTGATCCACCTCTTGGAATCTAATCAGTCTAATCCAGGCCGACTAGGGGAATGGCACTATTGTTCTCAGCCTGAAGCTGCAGCCTGCGATAGACGTATGCATTGGCCAGCCACGAAACTGGAATAGTAGCGATCAACCCCACTCCCAAGGCTATCATTCCTAGGATGTTAATCCCAACCAGCGCCAACCAGAACAGCACCAGGTTCCGCTTAACGCCTTCTGTCAGGACTCCGCTCCTTTTGATGGCTTCTATTGGTCCCATGCCCTTGTCTACGATCAGGTAGTCGTAAAACTGATATTTGACGGCCAGGTAAATGCCGGGGACGATTAGGAAGACTAACCCAATGGCCACCACTATTCCGTAGACTATCGATCCTACTATGTAATTGAGCAGAAGTCGATAGGCAGAGAAAAGGTCGCGATAAGTTGCCTGTTCCTGATCGCAGAACTTCAGGGTGATCCTAATGACTCCCATACTGATGAGCAAATCCAAAACCCAGGATATAACGCTCATCGCGATAACTAGCACTTTTGGTGCTTCCTCGGAGAATGAGGACATAGCCAAGCCGACTAGAACGTTGACAGCTACGACAATTGCCAGCATTCCCAGGAAGAAACCTAAGTTTTTCTTCAGAGTATTCCATCCGAACAAAATTGCTTCGCTTTTCGAGAAGAATCTCGGTGACATGATTAATTACTGTATCACAATTTATTAAAAGCTTTTGATTGAGAGACTACCTGGAAGACTTACCCCTTGAGACAACAATATGAAGACGCCCGAGTAGATTAAGCTAGATTTGATTTGCTCTAGCAAGACTTATCCTAATGCCGTGAAATCTCGCCATTTTACGAGAAACAAAAAGGGAAGACGAGTTGGGTTTCATTCTTTAATCCTGCCACTTTTTATATCCATTAGAATGTACGAACTATGTCAAGACAGGTCAGAGATGACGAAGATATCCATAATCCCAACCGCCCTGAATCAGATCGAAGGAAACTTACCTGTCCGGTCTCATAATGGCGATGCCGAGTGAGAAAGTGATTGATGGACCAAGGGCGCCGGGGGCGATCAAGAATGAGCGACATAGACGGCAATGCTGAAGAAATCGAAGTCGAAAACAGCGACATAATCGCAATCAGGGACTTGATGAAGGTCTACAAAGGCGGAGTGGACGTCGTGGCCCTCGACAACATCAACCTCAATATAAGAAGCGGCGAGTTTCTAGCCATCGTGGGCCCGAGCGGCAGCGGAAAGAGCACTCTTCTTAACATGATAGGCCTGCTGGACACACCCACCAGCGGTCAGATCACGCTCAAAGGGACGGACGTCACCAAGATCAGTCCAAACGAGCGGGCCAGACTCCGGAACAAGGAGCTGGGTTTCGTCTTCCAATACCACCACCTCATACCAGAGTTCACAGCCCTCGAGAACGTCATGATGCCCATGTTGATTGCAGGCGAAAACAAGACAGTAGCAAGGGGTCGGGCTAAGGCACTTCTGGATGACGTCGGCCTTGGGGACAGACTGGATAACAGGCCCAACCAGCTTTCGGGAGGCCAGAACCAGCGCGTTGCTGTGGCAAGGGCCCTTGTGAACCGACCATCCGTGGTCATCGGGGACGAGCTTACCGGAAACCTGGACACAAAAAGCTCCAACCGGATATACGAACTGCTAAGGGATCTCAACCGCAAGACGAACCAGACATTCATTTTGGTCACCCACGACATTGTCATGGCGGAGAAGACGGACAGGATCCTCAGGATCGTTGACGGGAAGATGGTCAGCGAGCTTAAGCGAGAGGGGGATAAGTTCGTCAGCAGCGGAAAGGGCGAAACGCAGATGTATGAAGAGTAGGGCAAAGGCAAATGAATTGGGGTATTATATAAGAATACGGTCGTGAAATCTGCCCTATAGTTTAGAAACCACCGGCAAAAGAAGACGAATCAATGCGGTAGATTGGAATTCCGCCCGACTTACATAATCAAACTCAGCAGTCGGAACACAACCCCACCGAGGAAGATCGCAAACGTCACCTCAAAAACTGTGATGCCGGAAGCCTTCTTCCAGCCGAACTCCTCAGCAAGGCTGAGGATCATAGCAAGGCAGGGGACGTAAATCATTGTCACCAGCGCCAGGACTATCAGCTGCACCGGAGACATTATGGATGCAAAGTTTGTCGTCTGGAATATTACAGCCAGCATCAGTATCGTCAGCTCCTTTCTCACTATACCGAATATGAGGAGAATGCCAACCGCTGACGGCAACCCCAGCCATCCCACTGTAACTGGGCTCAGGACATTGTTAACCGGGTCCAGCAATCCTGCTGCGTAAGCGGCCTGAAGCACGGCACTGCCGATGATGTACGCCGGAAATACTACCCACAGGAGCGACTTCGTTCGAGCCCATGTCTGTTTTAGCACAACCTTCGCTGATGGAATATGATAGCTCGGCATCTCCATGATAAGCCCAACCGACTCTCCAGGCACGACCTTGAACGCGATCCTCCCCAGAAGTAGGATGAGGACTATATCGAAGACGTACAGTGCAAGGGCCCACCCTATGCCGACAAATTTTGCCAACCAGCCCCAGGATCACCACTGTCCTGGCTGTACAGGGCACCAGGGTGACCAGGAACGCAGCTATCAGCTTCTGCTTGGGAGTCTCCATTATTCTGCAGGAGAAACAAGCCGGCACGTTGCATCCATAACCCAGGATCATAGGAATTATCGCCTTGCCGTGCAGTCCAAGCTTATGCATTCCCTTATCGAGCATGAGGGATATCCGGGTTAAGTAGCCGGAGTCCTCGATCGCTGCTAATACGACGTAGAATGGCAGTACATAGGGAATAACCAGGGTTACACCTGCGACAAAGCCCGTGAAGGCTCCATTCCAGATAATATTTCCAAGCGGACCTGATACCACAGGTTCATACTGTCCAATAAAGCTGAACACATCCGACAAAACTCCGGAGATCCAGGCCCCCACCACGAATGTCCATATCAAAAGGCCGCCTATGACGCCCACTATCGCCAAATAACCGAGGATTGGATGCAGGGCAATTCTGTCTAGCTTATCTGTGAGCGTTTCTTCCTCGGTGCGGATCTTCTGAACCTTTCTTGCGATCTCATCCGCAATTTTGTACCTCTCCGCACTTATGACCACACTGCTGGGTTCGCCATGTATACTCTCGATCTCCTCTGCCAGATCCCATGCAGCCTGAACGATGTTCCTGTCAAGCCTTTCAATGAGCCTCGTGATCTCCTCGTCCTTCTCAAGAAGCTTTATGGCCAGCCATCTGTGTGGATAATCGGCCTCAACTTTTTCGAGTAGAGACACAAGCCTCTCTATCCTCTGCTCAACCTCTCTTCCGTAGCTGATCTCTGGAGGCGTTCTTCTTTGGTCAGCTAACTTCACTATCTGTTCAGTCAGCTCAGAAATGCCCTTTCCTTTTATGGCAATCGTGGGAACCACCGGGGCTCCCAGGAGATCTTCAAGCATCCCGCAGTCTATGGAGATCCCTTTTTTCTCCATGAGATCGATCTGGTTCAATGCGATTATCACGGGTGCATTTAATTCCAGAAGCTGGATAGTAAAGAACAGATTTCTCTCAAGAGCCGTTGCATCCACGACGTTGACTACTATCTCCGGCTTCTCCAGGGCTATGAAATCCCTGGATACAAGCTCCTCCATTGAGTAAGTGGAGAAGGAGTAGATCCCTGGCAAGTCGATGATCTTGATCTTTCGTCCTTCATAATGCAGCATCCCCTCTGCGCGTTCGACGGTCTTTCCCGGCCAGTTGCCTATGATCTGGTCAACTCCAGTCAACTGGTTGAATACCGCACTCTTTCCCACGTTGGCGTTGCCAGCCAAGGCCACCGTAAGGTCTGCATCTTTCTTCAATCTCTTGGATGGCGGACAGCTCGGGCAGACAGGCATTTCAACTTCCCCCAACGGCCTCAACGAAGATGTTGTCAGCGATATCACGTCCCACTGCCAGGGACGTCCTCCTGACCGACAGTTCGATGGGCCCTAAGAGGGGAGTCTTTCTCATCAGTGTAACCTCCGTTCCTGGAGTAAGCCCAAGGTCTGAAAGCCTCTGAATGACCTTGCGGCTCCCTCGAAGAAAAGCTATAGTTCCCTTCTGACAGGGCTTCATGTCGGTAATAGGCAAAATCTTTCTTTGTCCAGCGGATACATCTTTTTCTAATGACTCTTCGCACTGGTTGCAGGTCTCAATACCCTTTTCGCAGGGATATATCAGTTTGCCGTCAGGACATCTGGCCGGGGCATCAAGCTGCCTGCACATGGCGTCCCCGACCTCATCGGAGATGGAGTGCTCCATCTTGCAGGCCTCTATGTGGACCTTCTCAGGAGCTATGTGAAGGATCTTCGCTAAGAATACCTCGAGAAGCCTGTGTTTTCTCTTGATCTTTATCGCGGCCTCGACCCCTCTCGCTGTGAGGGAAACCCCCTTGTAGGGCTCGTACTCCACAAGGCAGTTGCGGGACATGTTCCGGAACACCTCAGTCACGCTGGCAGGGGCAATTTTCAACTTATTTGCAACTTCGGTGGTCTTGGCCGTGCCTTTCTCTCCGGCTATATCGAAGATGGCTTCGATGTACTCCTCTATCTGTTCCTTGGGCATATTCTACGGGGACATTAAGGTCAACCTAAATATAACCATTTTGGTCAACCTAAAATTAAGTCCTTTTTACATGTATCATGAAGTGATCATTTGGTTCAAACATTTAGAAATATTCTATAGTTATCATTTTTGTTTTGATAGTAGGGCTTCTTAAATGTTCATTAACATGACACAAAGTTAAAATAGTATTGAAGCAATTTCAAAATAAAAAAAGTTATAATGAAAATAATTGGAATCAGGCGTTCCAGCAGAGCTGCTTAGCTCTTGGGCCGGACGGATCTGTTCCAAGGAAGGGAGAGACTATGCCAGTATGGATACCGTTGGGAATTGTTCTTTTGGGAGGAGCAGTTGGAGGCGTTATCAATGCCATAATCAGCGATAATGGATTCGTCGTGCCTCGTGAAGAGACCGTCGATAACGTTTGTATTGTGAGGCCGGGCATTGCGGGTAACGTTCTTGTAGGTGCTGTTGCAGCCTTCATCTCCTGGGGGCTTTACGGCTCGTACAGCGGAGCGCTCATTTTTAGTGGTTCAAGCGGCGTAGGCATGAGTGAGCTGAACCTCACCTTATCATCCGTAGCGGGCGCGATATTGATAGGCATCGGTGGAGCCAGGTGGCTGACTAATGAGGTGGACAAGAGCCTCTTGAAGACTGCAGCAGTAACTGCCGCCGTCTCCCGGCCTTCATCAGAGGATTCCCAGAAAATGGTTATGGCGACCCCGTCTCAGACATTCAATATCGCCAAGGGTATGTACCTGAACAGATAGAAAGAGGTCGAACTCAGCTATTTATTTAATATTCTTTTTTTATTATCTTGCCTTCAAAGAGAACATAATTATTTCATCATAAATCTCAATACTTAATTTCGGGTCGTGTATGTCTATAATTGATAGGATTTATATATCTTGAGTTTGATTCCCCCTCATGTGGGAGTAGTTACGCAATCGGATCTAGATGCATCAGCATTCTGGTGCTGGCACGAAGGT
>JBGQAL010000110.1:0-9481 GCA_041494285.1 Methanotrichaceae archaeon | reverse complement strand
TTGAAGAGCAGGTGGTGAGGGCAGACCTCGCAGCTAACTTTCTTCCCAGCCTTCCTGGCATCCTTTACCAGATCCAAGCCTTGGAAGGTGCTAAGGTGGCAGATGTGGGCCCGCTGGACCAAGGACAAGGTTTTTTCCACCGCGGTGGCCTCGGCTATCTTGGGCCTGGCAGTGGAGTAGACCTCGGGATCAATTTCTGCCTGAAGCTTTTCGGTCTTTTCTTTGATGATCCGGCCATCCTCAGCATGGACGGTTGGAAGAGCCCCGGCTTCCTCCACCTCCTTCAGCAGCTTCTCCAGCTGAGCATCGGTATGCTCATAGGTGAAAATCTCGCCGATGGCTGCCGCGCCCAGCTTGACCAGCTCTTTGATCTTTCCCGGACCTCCATTTATGCAGAAGTCCACCACAGAATGGTTCTTGGCCCGATCCAGCTTCAGCTCGAAGGATCGGGCGTCAAGAGTCCTGGGATCGGTGTTGGGCTGGTCGACGACGGTGGTTACCCCCCCCGCGGCCGCTGAGAGAGAGCCGCTCTCCCAGTCCTCTTTGTAGGTGGGTCCCGGATCTCTGAAGTGGACGTGAGCGTCGATTACACCTGGCAGAACCAGCATGCCGCTGGCGTCGATCTCCTCGTCCGCCCTGTGGGGTCCTCCCAGAGCGGCTACCCTCCCATCAGTTATCCAGATGTCGAGGTCTTTGAGCCCTCGGGGCATGCACACCCGGCCGTTCTTCACCACCAGGTCAAAGTTTATACCCAAACCTCCTCAGCAAAGCGCGCCTCTCCTCGACTTTCTCTTTCGTCTCCACCCCTTTGGGCGAGAAGCCGTCGATGACGCCAATTATGCCACGCCCAAGCTCCGTCTCGGCCACAATGACCTCCAGAGGATTGGCGGTGGCGCAGAAGATGCCGCAGACCTCTTGAATCCCCTTTATGGCGTTTAGGACGTTTATCGGAAAGGCACCCGTCATTAGCACCACGAAGGTATGACCGCATCCTAGAGCAAGGGAGTTCTGCTTTGCAGCCTCTATTAAGGCAGGATCGTTTCCCTCCAGTCGGACCAGACAGTCGCCGCTAGCCTCGGAGAAGGCTATACCGAACTTGGCTGCCGGAGCCGTTCCTGTTATGGCCTCATAGATATCCTCGGCGGTCTTGATGAAATGGCTTTGGCCCAGGATCAGGTTCGAGCCTTCCGGGATGTTCATTCTTACGACTCTCAGATTCATGTCGACCATCGGAAGCGAAAAGGGCGGATGAAGACTTATATTTTGGCCCTGTGCTTGGCCCAAAAATGTCGCCGAAAATTGTGGTACAGCAGGAAAAATGACCCTACTTGCCCCTTAAACCTTTCTTCGGTCCCTTAACCTGAGTTCCTGCCTGCATGTTCTTTCTCATGATGACGATGGTGGCAAAGTAGTAAACGACCATGAATATGATCGCGTTGTACATCGACTCGCGGGCAGCCTCCAGCGGTTTCAGGCCCGCTACCAAAGAAGCATACAGCTCATATATTACAAAGAGGATCAAACCAGCCACAACCGTCTGCTGGAAGGGGAGCATCTGCCTGAAACGAATCAACAGGTCACTTGGGTTCATCAAATCCAATCTCTGCACCTTCCTCGTATAGCCTCTTTCCGGTCCTGCTCATATACAGCCTGGTCCACCAGACATTGGCCAGAGGCGCGATCACAACCACGTTCACCACGGATACAAGGATTGAAAGTGTTCCCTGCACGGCCTCAGCTCCGGCAGCCGCTGCGGAACTCACCACCATCTGTAGCCCAGGGGCTCTCGCGACTACGATTATCCATAATATGAAGACATCGAACTTGTTGTAGTTGAGGAAATTGATGCTGGCTTTGACGGCCCCGATAGGACCCATTACATCGACCACTAAGGCATACGGGACGACGGCCAGCACCAGGGACATCACCAGCAGGTAAAGGATAAGGAAGATGGCACCCAGAGCAACCAAGCCTATTGCATTGGGATGCGCCTGTATATTCTTCAATTCGCCCAGGGGAAGCGATAGGAATCCTGGCAGCAAGAAGATCAACCCGGCTAACATGATAAGGCCCATGAGGATCGATGCGACAAACATGTCCCGAAAGTGCCTCTTTCCTGCTGACCACATGACTTTAGTGCTGGTTTTTCCCTCCGTTACAGCCTGTTCGGCCATAGCAATGCCTCCTGCGGTGAAGTAGGAGTTGACTAGGTAGACCACAAGGATGAACAGCAGGAATGCTGCGGCGAAGCCGGGCAGCATCGCTCCAAATCTGGAGATGAACTCTTCCGGAGATGTGATGGATTCTATGTTTTGCGTCGATCCAAAAATGACTGCCGCGAGCGCAACTAGGGGGACTATCGCCAGCAGTGAGAATACAATGGCCAGCAGGAAAGGAACACACAGGTTCAGGTTTCTTCTCCAGATGCCAAAACCCTCGCCGATTAGCTTTCCTATGTCCTCGTACATCCGATGCTTATTTCCTCTCAGGCGTTAATAACTCTTCGGGCGTCTAATCGGTACATCCAAATCCTTTCTATGCCTACTCCAGTCCTTCCCAGATCAGATCTCCTACGTGATGAAGTGACTTGATGGCCTTTCCCTCTCCGTGCATCTCCTTGCCAGGGATCAAAGCCATGCCTACTGCTAGTGGTTTTTTGTGCCGCTCTTCGGCCACTATCACAAGGTCCCCAGCCTCAATCTCAGGATCGGCAGAGACTATACCTGGGTTCATAACATCAGCACCATTGACTATGAAGCGTACAGCACCCGAGTCCACTATCACAACTTTTTTCTGTGGATTTAGTTCAATTGCGCCCAAAACAGTTAAGAAGGGGCGATCCTCCATCACCATGATCAGCGGACGGCCATCCACGAAGATGAGGTCTATCTCTTGGTCGGTCTCGGCCAACTCCAGAGAGGACTTCCTCAGATTGGATGGATCGGCCAAAAGGGGCTCGATGGCGGCGATTATCTTTCGGGCATCGCTCCCCTTGAGGTGGTGCTTGGATTTGATCTTCATGTTCAATAGGTATCCCGATAGGTTTAAATATGCAACGCGCAAGTTTGATTTTGAAGCCTTTTGCGGTTATATCGCTGGAGAGAGGATTAATGGGTCAGAGACCGCTTGATATTCTGAACGAATCATTAAATGGGCCTGTGATAGTCAAGCTCAAGGATGGAAGGGCCTTTAGAGGAGAGCTGCAAGGTTATGATATCCACATGAACCTTGTGCTCGATAGTACTGAAGAGATTGCAGAAGGAGCGGTCGCCCGCAAGATGGGGACCGTGATCGTGCGAGGAGACAACGTCGTATATATTTCGCCATGAGGTGTTCTAGATGACTAAAGGTACTCCATCAATGGGCAAACGTCATAAGGGGTCTCACATAAGGTGTAGAAGGTGCGGCAGCATTTCGTTTAACTTTAAGAGAAAGATTTGCGTTTCTTGTGGTTTCGGCGGGACTCCGAGGATTAGAAGCTACAAGTGGATGAGAAAGGCCGACTATTAAGGGAGGCCGGGTTTGCACGACGCCTGCGGCGTAGTCGGAATATCCCTCAAAGACGAATACTGCAACGTAGCTACATCAATTTACTTTGCCCTTTTTGCTCTGCAACACAGGGGGCAGGAGGCGGCCGGGATCTCCGTCCACGACGGTCGGGCCACTCGCACCCACCGGGGTAGGGGATTGGTCTTCGAGGTCTTCGACGATGCCCAGATTTCTCTTCTGCGAGGATCTGTAGGCATAGGCCATGTGCGTTATCCAACAACCGGCGGAGCTTGCTTAGAGAACTGCCAGCCTTTTTTAGTTAAGTACAAAGATGGTGCTGTTGCTGTAGCTCACAACGGCAACCTGGTCAATTCCGCACAGCTCAGAGAGCAGCTGGAGCAGTCCGGAGATATATTTCACTCAACCTCGGACACCGAGGTGATTGCCCATCTGCTGGTTAGGGAGCTGCTTAAGAGCGACCTTCAGGAGGCGGTCAAGGCAGTCATGCGAAAGATCGTTGGCTCCTATTCTCTGGCGGTGCTGATGGGGGACACGGTTCTTGCAATCCGCGACCCCCTGGGCATTAAACCCCTTTGCATAGGCCAGTTAGAGACGGGATTGGTGGTTGCCTCGGAGAGCGTTGCAATAGATACCCTCAACGGCACGCTGATAAGGGATGTTCGGCCTGGAGAAATGGTGGTCCTTCGCCAGGGCGAGATGAAGAGCTATCAGTTGACAAGGCTACACAACCCATCCCACTGCGTATTCGAGTACATCTATTTTGCTCGGCCGGACAGCATAATGGACGGCAAGCTGATCTACGATGTCCGGGTCAACATCGGGGCCCAGCTGGCAGAAGAGCACCCTGCTGATGCTGATACTGTGTCTCCAGTGCCCGACTCCGGAATAACTTTAGCCGTCGGCTACCATCAGCGATCTGGCATAAACTATCTTGAGTGCCTAATGAAGAACAGGTACATCGGCAGGACCTTCATCATGCCCGACCAGACAATGAGGGAGACAGCCGTTCGACTGAAGATGAACACCATCCGGCCGCACATCGAAGGACACGAGCTCGTCCTGGTGGACGACAGCATAGTCCGTGGCACCACCAGCAGAAGGATAGTGGATCTTGTGAGAAGAGCTGGGGCAAAGAAGGTCCACGTCAGGATAGGGAGCCCGCCTATCATAGCTCCCTGCTACCTCGGCATCGACATGGCCAGCAGAGAAGAGCTGATAGCCGCATACAAGACCGTTCCTGGTGTGGAGGCCGTGATCAACGCCGATTCCTTGGGCTACGTTAGCCACGAGGGACTGATCAAGGCCATTGGGTTGCCTGAAGAGCACCTGTGTATGGGCTGCCTTACCGGCGTCTACCCCTTGGAGATACCAGGTGAGAAGTGCATCATGGCCCAGACAAAGCTGACAGAGTATTTAGCTCAGCCATCATGAGCACAGCTCTCATAAGAGTTTAGTAATACCATTTATTATCTATGTCAAAAATTTAGTTTTAATATAAATTTTCCTTTTTAGAGATTCAATTGGGTCCTCATCTCCCGATCGTCTTCTCCGTCTCCAGAACCTTTATTGTGATCTTCATTACAGAGTCCGGGTTAATCGAGATGGAGTCTATTCCTTCCCTCACCAGAAACTCAGCAAACTCGGGGTAATCGCTGGGCGCCTGACCGCATAGCCCGCTGTGGCGTCCAGACTTCTTGGTACCCTCTATGGACATGGCCACCATCTTCTTTACCGCAGGATCTCTCTCGTCAAAGTCTTTGGCAAGAATTTCTGAGTCACGGTCTATTCCGAGGGTGAGCTGGGTCAGGTCGTTGGAGCCTATGGAGATGCCGTCCACCAACTGGCAGAACTCCTCCACCAGCACCACGTTGCTAGGAATCTCGCACATTATGTAGACCAAAAGTCCATTCTCTCCTCTCTTCAGGCCATTCTTGGCCATTTCCTCTAAGACTTTTCTGCCCTCCTCCACTCGGCGGCAGAAGGGAATCATTACGATGACATTGCCGAGGCCCATCTCTTCGCGGACTCGCTTTAGGGCCGCACACTCTAGAGCAAAACCCTCCCTGTACCTTTCGCTATAATACCTGGACGCTCCTCGGAATCCTATCATGGGGTTGTTCTCTTTCAGTTCGAAGTACTCTCCACCGAGGAGGTTTGCGTACTCGTTAGACTTGAAGTCGCTCGTGCGCACGACCACAGGCTTTGGGTAAAAGGCGGCAGCGATGGTACCTATACCCTGGGCAAGCTTCTCCACGAAGTAATCGCTCTTATTTTTATAGGCGAAGGCTAGGTCATCGATCTCCTTATGCACAGAAACGTCTGTCACCGTCTCCGGGTGAATCAGGGCCATGGGATGGACCTTTATCTGACTGGCGATGATGAACTCAAGCCTTGCCAAGCCCACTCCGTCGTTAGGTATGAAGGAAACGGAAAAAGCCTCATCGGGGTTGCCCAGATTTATCATCACCTCAGTCTTCGGCCGGGACATGCCCATCAGGCTGATCTTCTCCACGTGAAAGGGCAGCTTACCGTCATAAACAATGCCCACGTCTCCTTCTGCACAGCTCACTGTCAATTCCTGGCCCGCCTTGATTTTTTCCGTAGCATCTCCGGCTCCTACAACTGCGGGTATTCCGAACTCTCTGCTGACTATGGCTGCGTGGCTCGTCCTTCCTCCAGTGTTGGTCACTATGGCCGCAGCTATCTTCATCACCGGCTCCCAGTCGGGGGTGGTGGTTTCGGAGATCAGGACTTCGCCCGGCTTAAAGTCTGAAAGATGAGCGACGTCTGAGATTATGTGCGCCTTGCCACTAGCGATCTTTTCGCCGACACTCCTTCCGGTGATCAGCACGGTACCTTTCTCTTCCAGATGATATGTTTCGAGAATGTCCCCGGTCTTCTGAGACTGGACAGTCTCCGGCCTGGCCTGGACTATGAAGAGTTCGCCTGTCCTGCCATCCTTGGCCCACTCGATGTCCATAGGCATGTCCTTCCCGGCCTTCTTAGAGTAGTGGTCCTCTATGATCTTAGCGTATCGGGCAAGGGTGAGAACATCTTCATCTGAGATACAGAACCTCTTGCGATCCTCCTCGGGGACGTCTACGTTGTGAGTCAGAGCCTTGGACTCACCAGCGCCGTAGATCATCTTTATTTTCTTATCTCCAATGCTCTTCCTGATAATGGGGCTGAATCCCTGTCTTAAAGTGGGCTTGAAGACGTAGAACTCGTCCGGGATAACGGCCCCCTGTACTACGTTCTCACCAAGGCCGTAGGCGCCTGTGATGAATATCACATCACGAAAGCCTGTCTCGGTGTCCAGGGTGAAGATCACGCCGCTTGACGCAAGGTCAGACCGGACCATCTTCATGATTCCTATGGATAGGGCCACCTTAAAATGATCGAAGCCGTTGTCTATCCGGTAGGATATGGCCCGATCCGTGAATAGGGATGCGTAACATTTTATGCAGGCCTCTTTGAGCTCCTGGTACCCGCGTACGTTGAGAAAAGTCTCCTGCTGACCTGCAAAGGATGCAGTGGGAAGATCCTCCGCAGTTGCGGAGCTCCGCACGGCTACGTCCGGGTCGGTACCGTACTCCTCACCAAACCGGTCGTAGGCTTTTTTGATGTCCATCCACAGATCTTCGGGTAAGTCAGATCCTAGAATCAACTCGCGCGCTCTCTTCCCCCTTGCTGCCAGGTCTTTCACATCAACTTTGTTCAGGCCCAACATGGCATCCTTCAACTTGTCTAGAATGCCCACCGAGTCGAGAAAATGCCAGTAAGCATCCGAAGTCGTGGCAAACCCATTGGGAATCTTGACCCCTTGAGATGTGAGATCCTGGTACATCTCTCCCAAGGAAGCATTCTTTCCGCCAACTGTAGGCACATCTTCGATACGTATCTCATCGAACCAGAGCGTGAATTTTCTTTCTTGTGGCATAGTTCCTCTCATGCAAATACAAAGTTGATTGAAAGCTTGTTCAGGACAGTTTATCAGGCCACACCCCGTGAACCACTCCCAGTGCCTTGTCCACAGAACCGTGAACCCGGTCTGCAGGGAACCCGCAGAATAAGAGATATGCTTCAACGTAGTTTGGAACGGGCAGGGACATCTGTTCTACGAGCATGACCGTCTGCAAGATGGTATAATCTCCCAGCTCGAAGGGTATTATCGCATCCGAGAATAGAAGCTCGAAGATCTCGGGGCTTATCGGTCTTTCGAAGCCGGATACAAAGGCCTCCAGGATTTCGCTAGTCCAGTCGTGCTTCCTTCCTGCGTCATCGTAGGGAACTACTACAACACGCCTGGTGTTGGAAAGCTTCTCCAGCAACATCTCAGGCTTCAGCTTTCCCTTGAAAACCAAGTTCAACTGATGAACGTGGGGTATAGTGGTCGGAACTTTGCTGGCCCTGACCGAGAACTTCACGTCCTTAAAAACCGTCCCCGCATCCTTTCCCTGATGGCCCACACCGCTTCCGAACTGAATTGCGTTTGGAGATACCTTGACGATGTTATGGGGATCCCCGCTTCTACGATCCAGGTTTCCGAGAACAGCACATAGACCAAGAGGTTTTGCAGCTAGGGCAGTCCTGCAGAGTGCTGTGGTGTTGCAGCTTGTGCATTGGACTAACTTTGGAGCAGCCTCGAGAAATCGATCGTAGTTCCCAAGGCCGAAGAAGAACTCTCTTCCCAGATCTTTCCTGATCTTCTCCGTTATCCCAGTGTTCTTCTCAACTAGACCATTAAGTAAATCGCCTCTGTGAGCTCCACCGAGCAGGATGATATTGCAGTCGTGGGCAATGCTGGCCTCGACGTAAGGTAACTCCTGACCTTCCGGAGTTCCAACGACTATTACGTCCGATTCTTCAAAGAAATCGTCATAGCCGCCTTCTATTCTTGTCCCAACTTTCTCCCAACCAGCTCTGTCTTTCTCATCTGTCAAGAAGGCTCTTACATTGCACATCCTTGTGAATTTACTGAACATGCTCTTAGCCCTGGCATGAGGAATGCGGAGAAGCACGTTCATATCGCCTTCAATTCTTTCAGTTTCCTTGACTTGATGGATGGCAGGAATAGCCCTCTTGCTCTCTGTCCCATCAAAGCCTACAAAACCGACATTTAATTTCATAAAACAATCACTTAGAGTATCTTATAAGTCAGGAAGATATTTCAAATTTTCTATAATAGTTCCCGGAATCCAAAACAAATTTAGGGATTTTATTTAGGAATATAATTTAAATTGTAGAATATTCGTTGTTAATTGTGACAATTTTGGACAACAACAAACGGGTCTGTGGGGTATTGCGGTAAATAAAGAAAGGCAATCTTGCAGCCAGTAGTATCCATTCTGTCACTGTTGGGTGGATTCCTCACCTGGTGCTCCCAGATAACCGGAAAAGTGCTCGTATTTTATTTGCGCCTCCGGCTCCGATCATGTTAAACAGTATGACGGCCGGCGTATAAATTTTCTTCTGTGGTTCTCACAACATTCGCCGCCGCCATCCCTTGTGCTCGTCGGTGCAATGTCGTCCGTGCGCTATTTTGTCGACCTTGAACCTGTGGCTGAGGACGTTTGGGTGCGCCGTGCCTTAGACGACTTGCCGATCACTCGGGCATAGGTAGGACATAAGAGATATGAAACATCCGTTCCTACAAGGGAGAAGAAACGAGAAGGGATTGGTTCCAAGTTCCACGGAATGAAACATTTATTAGTTCAAGAAGGAATGCTTACAGAATGGAGGGATAAATATAGACCTAAGTATGACCATAACGTCTATAGCTGTTATCATTACCGCAATTGCAACGGCACTTCTTGCTTGGTTTAATCGAAAGGTCGTGTATGTCATTTATTGAATTGGCACTCTGAAATTCAACAATTCCTTCAGGCTCCATACGTGATCAGTTAGACCTTCAGCCATTGCCGGAGTTCGCTGCGTCCATCTTTTTCTTCCCTCATTGATCTCTATTCTC
>JBGQAL010000066.1:0-13765 GCA_041494285.1 Methanotrichaceae archaeon | reverse complement strand
CAAACGGCTACGCTAGAGCCCCGCCAGTTTAATCGCTGGCGGGGTTTCCGTTTTAGGTGTACTGCACTGGCGGTACGAAAAAGTTTAAAAGTTGCACGTACAAAAGCCCATTACCGGTAGAGCCGAACGTAAGTTTCTGCGGCTCTTTGGGGCATAAAATTGGAAAGTATCCGGAGCTATGCGCCGAGACATTTATAAACTGACCAGACCCGTCAATCGTAACGGTATCATCCGCACCCGCTGCCGCGTTTCTGTTATTCAAAAAGAGCGTTTGAATTGTAGTCATTTGCTTTGTTTCGTACATTTTCTTTAGGAAAACATCTTGCGATTGTGACACCGAAAAATCTATAACAAACAATGAAGGTAAGAGCAGGATGGCGGACATTCTGAGCAGGGCCCATAAGATTCAGCTTGGAAACAAAGCCTTTCGGAAGGAGCTGGCATCTTGGATAAGGCCAAATACCTCGGATGCTAAAGATGGCCTTCCAGGATACGCTTTTGGTTATTCAGATTTCGAATCCTTCTTTGGTTCATTTATATTTGGAATCTTTGATATGTCCTTCTCCAGAGCTGGGATAGAGACATCCTTCATGAAAGCTTCGCCGGCAGTAGGCGTTCTGTCCACCGAAAACGATGATAAATTGACCTGGATCAAGACAGGTGTTCTGTTTGAGATTCTGTTTCTGACAGCGACTAGGTTGAATGTCATGTTCGATCTTTTCAGCCAGCCCATAGGGATCCCAGATCTCAGGCAGGAGATGGCACAGATATTGAACGTAAAATATCCCCAGATACTTATCCGCATGGGTTATGCACAGCCAGCCAAACATACCCCCAGAAGACCTGTCGAGGAGGTCTTGATTTCCTGAACGCAAATGCAGTTGCAAGTAATAGTAGAATAGTAGAATTATAGTTGCCTTACAGTTTCCGAGAGCGTGTCCGACATCTGCACAAGTAGCCATATCTTCAACCTGTCGAAGAAGCTGAAGATTGCCCATCGGGCCTGCTTGGAAGCTTGTGACAAAAGGACGTGGAAAGAAATCGAACCGGAATTTGGGCCATCCATCGGAGTGGTTGAAGATAAGCAGGGTGGCACAATCGGGCCGCTTCGAGTGTGCGGTAAGATTCCGATTGAATCCGCCGATGGTACCACTTATGAAGTTCGTAATCGTGTAACACTCTGTCGTTGTGGCAAGTCTCGCAATAAGCCTTTCTGCGATAGCAGCCACCTGCGGAGATAGTCTTATATCGAAATAAGACCTTATTAAATTTTAACGACTTTAGGTGAGGAATAGTCTACAAAGTAATTGAAATGGGCATACACAAGCGGCGAGATGGTGTCGCCCCCAGGAAAAGTAGTATACTGAAGGAATCCTACAAGATCGTCGAGTGGACATGGATGAATTCCTGTGCCGTGGAAACAGATTAATCAAAAAGGGATGTAATATGAAGAGTTCGGTTAAATATGGATTAGTGCTTTTCTCCGTGCTAATAGCTGTCTCTTTGGGAGTGGCTTATGCAGAGAAACAGGTGGCTTCCAACAACACAAGCAAGGTAACGTCGTTGAACAATACAACCAACGTTATAGGCAACAATACAACCAAAACTGTAGGCAACAATATCACGTTGGCTCAATACGAGGCAGATGCGAAAGCCGTTGCCGCCAACATCGCAACGTTCGACACACTGGATTACGTTGTCTTCACCCAGCAACAGTGGGAGCGGCTGCATGAGAGCCACTCCAAGGACGTAGTTGTGCATTGGCCCGACGGACATCAAACTGAGGGTATCGAGAGACATATCGCGGATCTAAAGGCTATGTTTGTCTACGCCCCGGATACTCGGATAAAGGTCCACACGGTGAAGTTCGGTTCGGGAGACTGGACGGCCGTTATTGGAATAATGGAGGGGACATTCACTAAACCAATGCCCACGGCAGATGGCAAGACGATCCAGCCGACTGGAAAGCCGTTCAAGATCACGATGTGCACCGTAGGGCATTGGAAAGACGGAGTAATGAACGAAGAGTGGTTGTTCTGGGACAATCTCACGTTCATGAAGCAGATTGGGCTTGCTTAGTAGAGGAACCACGGGGTTTTCGGCGAACACGCAGTTCCGCTATTGATCGACCACCAAGTAGGGCTAATGCAACTCGTGGTCCTGCCTAAACCCCTTTAATAGGCCGAGCCCCTCCTCGGCAGCTCTTAAAGTAGATGTGTATTAAAGGGCATTATTTTCAGAAGGAAGCAGAGGATCAAATATTGATTTCATATCACGTGGGATAAGAGTGATTGAAACTAGAAAGATTGCCAAGGTCCTGAGGAGCAAACCTACGATTGAAGGAGCCGGGGTCCACCTCAAACGGGCATTTGGGTACAGCCAGGTTCCTATATTCGACCCCTTTTTGCTCCTGGATGATTTCCGGTCCGATATTCCAGAGCACTATATCAAAGGGTTTCCTTGGCACCCTCATCGTGGTATAGAGACGATCACCTATGTTCTTCGTGGTGACGTAGAACACGGGGACAGCATGGGAAATAAGGGGATTATTTCATCAGGCGACGTTCAATGGATGACTGCCGGAAGTGGAATAATACACCAGGAAATGCCAAAAGGAGACCCAGACGGTTTGATGTACGGATTTCAGCTCTGGGCTAATCTCCCCAAATCTCACAAAATGATGGGCCCACGTTATAGGGACATGAAAAGTGATCAAATTCCGGAAGTATCGCTGGAGAACGGCACAAAAGTCAGGGTCATTTGTGGAAACGTGGAAAATAGACAGGGTCCCGTGCGAGACATAGTAATCGATCCAGAATACATCGATGTAACCGTCCTCGCTGGATCGGAGTTTACTCATCCTACCAAACGCGGACACACAGTGCTGGCTTACGTCATAGATGGAAAAGGGTACTTTTGCAAGGAGCAGAAACCATTTTCCTACGAAATGGAAGGTGCCAACTATTTCGATATGCAACGAGATCCCTTCCTGGGCAACGGAGATCTTGTCCTCTTTGGTGATGGGGACCAGGTTATGGTCTCAACCGAAGGAGATCCGGTCAGGTTCCTGCTAATTTCAGGAAAGCCCATCGGTGAACCGATCGCTTGGTACGGTCCTATTGTGATGAACACGAAAGATGAATTGCGTATCGCTTTTGAGGAGTACAATAACGGGACGTTTGTCAGGCACTAAGTCAAACTGGCGAAGGCACACTCCGCCACAGGTGCAGAAGATCGTAGAACAAACCGTTCTGTGACGGCTGCCATATTGAAGGATAAGAACGAACAAGAGCGGGGAGAATCGGTGTGAGTTTAAAGAGATTGGTCTGCAATTTGATTGAGTGTGTGTAAGTGTATCGCTAAAGGAGGAGACAAGAATGGCAAACTTAATAGACGGAAAATTGGAGCTATTAACGGATAAGAATAGTGTTTTGGTTTTAGTTGACTATCAGTCTTCGATGTTTAAGAGTGTCAGTTCAGGAGATAAAACCATAATCAAGAATGCAGCTATTGGAGCGGCAAAAGCTGCAAGCATCCTGGGAGTTCCTGTTGTTTTGTCGTCGATTAATCCTAAATCGTTGGGAGAGTTTATTCCGGAAATCGCCAAGATATTCCCAAATCAAGAAGTATTTGCACGAAAGGTACCGAGTTTTGACGCTTTCGAAGACGAAAGAACCCTGAATGCTGTAAAGAAATTAGGTAGAACGAAAGTTGTCATTTCTGGATTGTGGACCAGCATGTGTTTTGCATACACCGCTCTGCACGCTTTAAAGGAGGATTATGAAGTTTATGGACTGATTGATGCTGCTGGTGACTCGACTCTAGATGCGCACAAGTATGGGGTTAAGAGAATGTTGCAGGCAGGAGTCACCCCGATTACACTTGAGTCGTTGGTATCGGAATGGATGCATGATTGGAACAATCCAAAGGCAGGCGAGCTGGTCAAAGAAGTTTATTCCAAGTACGGTGCTATGATCGGGCTTCAATAGGGCAATCTTAGTGCCCACGAATATTTCGTATCCAAACAGAAAAATGGTACCAGTTCCACGCCAGAGTTTCAGTAAGAGGAACAATTTATAAGGTCCGCGCGCTTTTTCTATAGGCTGGAGCTTTATGGTGCTGGACAACTTGGGTGGATCTCTGCGCAATGCGCTTAGGAGAATTGCTTCTGCAACGAAGGTTGACAAGCCCCTGGTGGATGAAGCCGTCAGGGAGATTCAGCGTGCGTTGTTACAAGCGGATGTCAACGTAAACCTGGTCATGACTCTGTCCAACCGGATAAAGGATAGGGCACTAGACGAAAAGCCACCGGCTGGCATGAACCCAAGGGAACACGTAATAAACATCGTCTACCAGGAGCTGATCAACCTTGTGGGTAAAAGCTCGGACATAGCCCTCAAGAAGCAGACCATAATGCTGGTAGGTCTCCAGGGCTCAGGTAAGACCACCACTGCTGCCAAGCTTGCCACCTTCTTCCAGAGAAAAGGGTTGCGTTCCGCCGTAATCTGCGCAGACACCTTCCGAGCCGGGGCCTACGACCAGCTCAAGGCCCTTTGCGAGAAGCAAGGGGTGTTCTTCTACGGCGAGAAAGGAAACCCGGATGCGCCTGCAGTTGCCAGAAACGGCCTCGAGGCCGCCAAGAAGTACGACGTACGTATAGTGGACACAGCAGGCCGACACGCCCTGGAATCCAATCTGATCCAGGAGATGAAGGACATCCATGCCGTCGCCAATGCGGACCACAAGCTTCTGGTGATGGATGCAGCTCTAGGTCAGCAGGCCAGCGAGCAAGCCAAGGCATTCAACGAAGCGGTTCAGATAACGGGCGTTATAATAACCAAACTGGACGGAACTGCAAAGGGCGGGGGTGCCTTGAGCGCTGTTGCAGAGACCAAGACCTCTGTTGCCTTCATAGGAGTCGGTGAGACTCCTAACGACTTGGAGCGCTTTGAGGCGGATAGGTTCATATCTCGCCTGCTAGGCATGGGGGACATCAAAACCCTTGTGGAGAGGGCCCAGGAGATTCAAGCAGATAAGGAAGTGGATGTCGAGTCCCTAATGCGCGGCAAGTTCACCCTCAAGGACATGTACAAGCAGATGGAGGCCATGAACAAGCTGGGCCCGCTCAAGCAGATAATGCAGATGCTCCCCATAGGAGGACTCGGGCTTGAGCTATCCGATAAAGAGTATCAGGCAACAAAGGACCGCCTGGACAAGTACAGGGTGATAATGGACTCCATGACCGAGGCAGAGCTTGAAGATCCCAAGATAATAACTGCTTCCAGGATGAAAAGAATCTACCTCGGGAGTGGAACAACTCCCGAAATCGTCAGGGAGCTCCTCAAGGCTCATCAGGCCATGCAGAAGGCCATCAAGGGCATGAGAGGCGGGATGGGTAAGATGAACATGAAACGGCTCATGAAAAAGATGGGGCCTGGAACGAAGATGTGAGCCTCTGTCTCTGTCAGGTCCACCTTCTTTTGATCAGATCAAATCGTCTTTTCATTTACCCACCGACAGCGGTTCCAGGCAGTGTTTTGCCTTTGGAGGTTAATCTGTAATAATTTCCAGAAACAGATCCACCTTCTCCACTAGCACAAGCTGGTACAGATTGCTGTCAAGGCCGACCAGATTCATACTCATCTTATCCCCATCCTCTTTTCCAAAGGCCCCAAACCGTTCTGTCTTATTTCCAAACGTAACAGTAACTATGCCAAAGACTTCGCCACTAGCCTGGAAGACGTTCATGCTCATATTACTTCTATCGTTGAGGTTCAACGATAAATTTCTCATCGACTTTGGCTTGACGGTGAAACCGACTATTTCCCCACGCTGTTTAAAAACCGTCTTGGCGGATACTTGCACTGCATATCTCAAAAGTTGTCGCTTACGAACTCATCGAAGTTCGACACATCCATATTTATAGCCGGATCCCCGAGAAAATCATAGCTTTCGGACCCACCCCCTCTCGATCCACAAGCACACTTGGCGTCGGAAAACCCATAGAAAATGAATAATAGCATCATTGTGATAACGAACTCGTACCTGATAGGAGTCCCTCGAACACTCCTCGATTTGCTAGGTTTGAAGGGTTATCCCACCTGAGTCAAATTAGCTAGATCAAGCCGTTTAACAACCAAGGACAGAGCAGAAAAATTGGAGACTTGCCAGGCTGTTCGTCCTTATCCTGGCCTGTAAATTAGTAAGGTTTTTGGTCCGAGAGGCATCGTCGTTGGCTGGATTGGCTAGTAGTACGATGCCGGTGCGCCCGTTTGTACCGGGCTTGTCTGAGCTGGTGCTGTAAGGCTGCCGTATACTATTCCAGGCTGAGTTATTCCTGGAGCAGTGAACAGGTAGTTGCCGTTCAAGGAGCCTGGAGCCACAGTGAGGGTCATCCTGTAAAGGTTATTATTTCCCTCGGTCGTCACGTAAAGGTTAAGCCTGTTTCCTATCATCGTTCCGCCAACAGATACGTTGGTCACAATGCCTCCTATCGTAACGTCCCCAGCGCCAAATACCGCGTCCTGATACTGATTGAGGTTTAACCTCATGGTGCTGGCCGTCGTATCCCTTAGGTTGAGCGACCATGAGCCACTCACCGGTGCCGATCCACGTACTACTATGATTGGATATCTCGCGAGATGAGCAGTAGCGTTAGGGCTCATGCCGGTTGCCGCACTCGTATTGAATAAATCTTCGTTCTGGAATGCCTTCTTCACATCTTCTGATATCGGGCTGGTATTATAGGTATCCTGGGCCATCACTTGAGAGGCCGAACATATCATTACCACTAAGACCAGTATCGAACTTCTGAATCCCATTAATAAACCTCCCCATTTTGAAGTGGCATCATTTTCAAGGGTTTAAATGTATCCTTCTGATGAATTCTACATGAATGTCAAAAAGAGGATATGTTAAGGTTAGCTTGGCAATTAATGCTGACTAGACCAAGCAAAAAGCCTTAAGTGCAATCTCAAGATGTTACCGTTCTGGTACCCTTGGCTGTTCCTGTCGAAGGAGATGCACTTGGGCTGTAGGCGGTATAGTTTCCTGTTGCCGATTCTCCGCTAACCATCAGCACTAGCCTATATAAGTTCACTTTTCCTAGTGTTACAAGATCCATATTTAGCTCGTTGCCGGTAAGGGTTCCGCTGGCAGTAGCCATCATGGTTGTGTTGGCATCCAAGTTCACATTTCCTGAACCAAAGACAGCATCTCCGCTTTGCCACAGGGTAAGGACTGCATTGCGCGAGGCGCTATCGGTAAGCTCAAGAGACCAGCCGCCCGAAACCGATGTTGGTTCAGTGGTAGCGGCAACTTGGGCTGGTGCGGGCGCAGCGGTTGTATTGGCTGCTACATTCTGGACTGTACTTGTCTGAGACAAATCTTGGGCTCGTGCACCCTTGGCGGTAAGACTATCTGTACCGAGCTTCCCACCCATGGGTACACTTAGTACGTCCTTTCCCTTCTGCCCAGTCTGGGCATCTCTAGATGCCCAAGGATCATGAGCCATTCCTGCTGGAGTAGTATCTATTTGATCTCCGGCGATGAGTTGATCTGCAGTTTTGCCCGCAGAGTCGGCGAAGGCGTATGCTGCGATGGCAAAGAAAGCAAGCATAAGGAAAGATGCTAGAATCAATAATTTAATTTTCATAACTTCTAAACCTCCAAGTTAGGCTGTTGGCTCCAATCAGCTTAAAACCTGTTGCAGATTGGTTCAACGCCATTTTTGTCCGTTATGAAGTATTCAATGATAAGCTTAATGGATGAGGTTCTAGGATGTCGATCAAACGCAGGTATTGATTTGATTCTTCAATTCTGTAGTTCAATGTTAACTCATCAGGGGCAATCGATCATATTTCATGTTTGAAAGGAAAAGAGACGACAACCTAACGCTCGGGCCATCTTAAAGGAGAGCCTACTTATGAAATGGCCCGGATCCTTAATGATGCATCATCAGAATCTCTTTCGATCAAGGGCCCAATCACCTCGAATCAGTCGCTCCTCTTCACGCAACCGCTCCTGTGCTTGATGTCTCCTTTTATAGGTCGTGATTACCAAAGCTGCTGCGATGATCAACGAGCCGAAGAATGCAGCCAACGATATCGCCACAGTAGAGAGTATCCCATCCATAAAACCGTGACCAACTGCCAGAACCACCTGCTGCCCCTCGTGACCCGGAGGATAAGACGCTCTGAGCTGATAGATGCCTGGACTACTCACCTGGAAAGTCAGGATGGCCCTTCCAAATCGGCTGCCAATGCTGTAGGTGAGGCTCGGCGGCGAATAGGTAGAAAGCTTGTTCCCTGTGGACTTCTCTATAACCTCGATTTGAAGACCGGGGATGTTATCGCCAGTTGAGAAAAATCTGCCGTCAACATAGCTTTGGTTCTCGTAGAATATGGTGTATTCACCAACTTCGTTTAGGTTCAAGTCGATAGTTCCAGGTGCGACTAGCTGGATCAAGCCACTGGTCAATCCAGTTATGCCTGAGAAGAGCGACCAGGCGAAAATGGAGAAGCCGATGACCAACACCAGCACAGCCAGCCCATAATACCACCGGTCGGACGAGACACCTAAATCGCTCATGAAGAACACCTGCGCCACACGGCTGCACAAGCAACCTCACACGTACATTTGAAGGAGAGTACTAATTCTTTTGCCTTTTCGGAAAAAGATGCTCGTAGGAATCCTTTTCGCCAACAGCTCGCAGGCTTAAAGGACTAGAAGTTACAGAACGGATGCAAGATAGACGCCTCAAGGGATGATTCTGTGTCAGGAAACATGAAAGCCATCCTCGCAGTACTCGGGAGTTCAGTGGCTATCTTCTGGCCTGGCGCTCTTACTTTTGGCTTTCCCGGAGTGATGGCACCGGTATGGCAGGATATGTTTCATGTCGGGCGCGGTGCCACCGGAATTACCATATTTTTCATGTTAGCGGCCGTGGGGATCTTCATGTTCCTGGTGGGGCGCTGGCAGGAACGTTACGGCACTAGGAAGATGATAACCCTGGGAGTTATCTTTACCTCTTTTGCCTCAGTCGTCGTCGCTTATGCCTCTTCGATTTCTGATGTCTACGCCTGGGCCTTTCTCAATGGGCTTGCCTCTTGCTTTGTCTACATCCCGACATTGACCCTTGTTCAATGGTGGTACCCGGAGAAGAAAGGATTGGTCTCAGGCATTGTCAGCATGGTCTTCGGGCTATCGGCAGCCATCATGTCACCGCTTTTCGGAAAGATGCTCGTCTCCCTTGGATACGTGTCCATGAACCTCTCCATTGCAGTTCTGACTTTGATGATCGGCCTGGTTGGCGCCTACTTTGCACGTGCTCCTGAATCATCGGAGAAACCGGCTTCCAATTCTGCGATGACGAACCGATATTCGGGAAAAAAGCCTCAAAGCTCAGGGAGACTGGAAAGGTCACCGGAGAGATCTCTAACCGTGCAGGAGTGCTTGCATACCCGAAGTTTCTGGTTTCTATGGATAACCTGGACTCTAGCGGGAGCAGCCGGAGTCTCCATGACCATCCTCTCGACCGAATACGGACTCTCCAGGGGCTTTTCCCTGGAATCGGCAATACTCCTCCTGACCTCATTCAACCTAACCAATGGTGCGAGCCGTCTCATAAGCGGATACTTCTCCGACAAAATCGGCCGAAACCGCATCATGAGCATGGCCTTCCTGGCTTCAGGCCTTGCCTATTTCATCCTTCCCTGGGCTCACAGCCTGGCAGCGTGTGCTTTCATTGCGGCAGTGGTGGGATTTTCCTTCGGCACTCTTTTTTCCGTCTCCGCTCCGTTGGTGGGTGACTGCTTCGGCCTCGAGCACTTTGGAGCCGTATTTGGGCTGACCTTTGCAGCTTACGGCTTTATCGCCGGGCCGATTGGTCCGACGTTGAGCGGCTACCTGCTCGACGTGACCGGAGACAACTTCTTTCTGGTTTTCCTCTACTTAGGCATATTCTGCATTCTGTCCGGGTTTTGCATAAGGTTTGTTAAGCGACCGAATCGCTCGTGATGATGTTGGAAGCTTCCTTCTTCAATTTGCAATCTTGTATTTGTTGCTCTCATCCCGAAACGTTCTTTTTGTAGCGTCACCCTCCAGTTGATTGAGCAGGAAATGATAGCCAAACGAGCCGAAGAGATCGCCCCTTTTATGGTCATGGAGGTACTGGAGCGAGCTCGCGCCATGGAGCGCCAGGGCATCGATATCATCCACCTAGAGGTAGGCGAGCCGGATTTCGGAATACCTCCATCGGTTAAAGCGGCGATCTGCAAGGCTCTCGACGACGGACAAACTCACTACACCCACAGCCTTGGCGACGCTATGCTGAGAGATACAATTTGCGAGCACTATCAAATTGCGTACAGCGTTTCTGTAGATCCCGATCAGGTAGTAGTAACCTCAGGCACATCGCCAGCAATGATGCTTCTATTCTCTGCTCTCCTGGAGCGTTATGATGAAGTCATAATCTCAGACCCTGGCTACGCTTGCTATCCCAACTTCATCAATTTTCTGGAAGGCAATCCAGTCAGTGTACCAGTTTACGAGGCGGATGGCTTTCAGTACCAGCCCGCAGCCATTCGGGAAAGGATTACGAACCGAACCAAGGCGATCCTCGTAAACTCTCCGTCAAATCCTACAGGAAATCTTCTTTCAGAGAACACCATGCGAGCCATCTCCCGGTTCCCGCCTTACATCATCTCCGATGAGATTTACCATGGCCTCGTTTACGAGGGCCGCGAGAACTCCATCCTGGAGTTCACAGATCATGCCTTTGTCCTGAACGGCTTTTCCAAGCTCTACGCCATGACCGGCCTGCGCCTCGGCTATCTAATCGCTCCCAAGCCCTTCATCAGGCCGATCCAGAAGATGCAGCAGAACTTCTTTATCTGCGCCAACTCCCTGGCCCAGCAGGCGGGCATCGCCGCCCTGCAGGAAGCAGAAGGGGACGTAGCCCGCATGAAGGGCATCTACAACCAGCGCAGACATTTCATGATCAAGAGATTGAAAGCCTTGGGATTCGGAATCACCGTCGAGCCTACCGGGGCCTTTTACGTGTTTGCCAACGCCAAGCACATCTCAGGCGATTCATACAAGCTTGCCTTCGACATCCTGGAGAAGGCACATGTAGGTGTGACGCCTGGTGTAGATTTTGGGCAAAACGGGGAGGGTTACATCAGATTCTCCTATGCGAACTCGATAGAGAAGATCGAAGAGGGACTTGACAGGATAGAACGATACCTTGAAAACTATCGATTTTGAGAACCATCGATTATGATCAACATTGTAGCCCAATCGAGACAGACCAAGCTCATGGCTGCAGGAAAGGACTTGAGAATAGGCAGAAGGCAGATTCCTTGGGTCGGATGTTGTTACAATTTTGCACCTCAAATTTGTTTATAGTCAAAAACCAAAAGGATCTGCACTAATCGATGAAGTGCCATTGCGATTATATTCTCAGTGATCTCCTTTTAAAGCACAAGGAGAGGCAAGGGAACTGGGGATGCCCCTGTTCATAGGCGAGTTCGGAGATACCTGGAAGAAGGAAGACAGGAACGAGGCAGTGAACGACGCCTATTCGGTCGTGGAAGAGGATTACACAAGCGCGGCCTACTGGGATTACAGCGTGAAAGATGTTGATGCCTGGAACGAGGAGGACTTCTCTATTATAGATTCTCAGGGAAAACCGAGAGGACTGGAAGTGAACGTTAGGTCTTATGTTCGCCTTCTCAACGGCGATCCTGGAAATCAGTCTTTCAGCATGTTCGATAAGTCCTACACAGCGACCTTTACGGCGGAGCCTGGAGGCGCTCCAACTGTGATCTACATACCGGAAGCGGTGCAGTACCCTGAGGGGATTCGAAGTTGATCTGTCGGACGGCAGAACTGAGTACCACAAAGAGAATGGAGAGCTGTGGATTTCCCTGAATCGTCCGGCGAGCACAGGATCGATATTCAATCTAAGAATAAGGAAGACCCTGTAACCAGTGCTTGAGAGGTATTTATCGTTTTTAACATTGCTTGCCTAAATAAGAGCATAAGCTCAGAAATATCTTAGGCTACCCCAGATCTTTTTGGAATTTTGCAGGGTGGAAATATCGTAATCAGAATACATCACTAAATAAAGGAGATATATCTTGTAAATTTAATAATAATTCACTCCCTTTTGTAGTTAATTTGAAATGGTTTTCGTCTTTGGCAACTAATCCTTTATTCATGAGCCAATCGAGGTAGATTCCAGCTGTCTTGAAGTTAAGGTTCGCTCTATACACAATTCTTGTCTTTGTAGCATCGTCTTTCTTGCATATAGAAAGAATGGATCTCATAATCTCCAACTTATCACGTCTTTTTTCGAGGACCATATGCATTCATCCTTTAATATGAAAATACAACTAATTTAGTATCTTAGCTACTAATCTATAGTTCTAATTAGCAGTACCACTATTTAGAGTTATTTAAGAAGCACTGCAAGTTTTATTATTTTGAGTATTCTATTTTAAACATATATCTAATATTTGCATTAATTTCAAACTTTTGCTGTTTGGGGAACTGTCGTTTCTTTGGAGATGAGAGCAACATCGGATAATCAAAATCCATTTTAATCAGTTTAACGCGATTGAGACGCATGAATGGATACAGTTTTTCAGGAGAGGGGCGAAGCGTACCCATCCGAGATCGAAGAAGATCTGCAGCTTGATTACAGTCTGATATGCCAGATTGTTGATGAGCTGAAGCGAGGGAGACGATTGGCGATGATTTGATGGAATGTTACGAGGTAGGGGACTCCATACAGGGCTACGGGATCAGGACCGAGGCCAGGAAGATCCGCGACCAAGGGTTATAGTAAAACTGGAAGGCATAAGGCACAACGTATTATCCTGACCGAGATGTAGAAGCGGTGATAGAGAGGAAGCTTGAGTGGATACAAAACCGTTCGTTTTCATCGGACAGAGTTTACAGCATAGTGGACAGGCTGCTAGTGAAAGCGTGAATCCCGGCAAATCAGCGGTTGGAGCACTCGAAGACATACGCTTCAATCCAACGATTGCCTCCGATCGCCCGGCTGCCTTCAAAAAATGGAATCTGCTAGGTGGAATTATAGTCAATGACCCAAAGATTTAGACTGCCGATGAGATTTCGAATCGCGATTATTAGTTTCAATCTTTGGCGCTGGACTATAATATTTTCATCTGACTTGTACACTACCAGAAAAGCTGAAATATAACTATTAAATATATGTAGCAGTCACATGGAAATGAAATCATTAATATTCATATCAATATTATTTCTATCTTTGCATCAAGGTAGTATATGCTATGGCCAACCAAATTTTGCATATAATGTTACTTATAACCCTCCGACCCCGATGAACTTGGTGATTACACCACCAGAGTCATTTAAGCCGCAAGTCGCATTTTCACCCATAAATCTATCATTCACAGAATCAGATTGGCAATTAGAGAACGGCAAATCTATAAAAATATCGATATATATTCCACCTCATACTCACATAAATGAATTGCAGAGCAAATTTTCCATACCGCGGGGATGGGATGTTATTCCCAACGCTGAAATATCAAGAACGACTTACGTTCAAGCTCAAGATACAATATACGCTTATGACCTAAACTCCGCCATCTTTATTAACCAAAGGCGCACTAAGAATAGTTAATTCCCCAAATCAGCCCCAATTAAGGGTCCGATAGGTAATAGGTCATGGTTAAGAGTAGTAACCATGCCGATTTATAAGCTTGATTTTCTT
>JBGQAL010000036.1:0-19785 GCA_041494285.1 Methanotrichaceae archaeon | reverse complement strand
TGATATCGACCTCAATTATTGCAAGGGATGCGGCATATGCGAACACGAATGCCCACGCCATGCGATTAAATTGGAACTGGAGGAGAAGTAATGATGAAAGTGGTAGAAGGCTCCTATGCCGTGGCTCACGCTGCGATGTGCTGCTCGCCTGACGTGGTTTCAGCCTATCCCATAACGCCTCAGACTCACATAGTGGAGCACCTCTCCCAGATGGTAGCAGATGGCGAGCTATGTGCTGAATTCCTGACCGTAGACTCCGAGTTCTCCGCGCTGTCTGTCCTGGTAGGTGCCAGCGCCATGGGTGCCAGGTGCTACTCGTCAACCACGAGCCAGGGACTGGCCCTGATGTACGAGGTTCTGTACAACGTCTCGGGCCTGCGCATGCCTGTTGTCATGACGGTGGCCAATCGAGCCTTGGGCGCGCCTCTCAACATTTGGAACGACCAGCAGGACAGCATTGGAGCCCGCGATGTAGGCTGGCTCCAGCTCTACGTAGAGAACGTCCAGGAAGCGGTGGACACCACCCCCCAAGCCTACAAGATAGCTGAGGACCTGGACATTCTCACCCCCATCATGGTCTGTATGGACGGTTTCATCCTGACCCATGTTTATGAGCCGGTGGAGCTCTTGGATAAAGAGAAAGTAGCAGGCTTCCTGCCCGCCTTCAAGCCAGAGTACGTGCTGGATCCGGCAAATCCAAAGACTATAGGAGCCTTTGCCGATCCCAGCACCTACACTGAGTTCCGGTATCTCCAGTTTGATGCCCAGCAAAAGGCCCTGGCAAAGATAGAGGCAGTGGCCAAAGAGTTCCAGGAGACCTTTGGGAGGTCTTTCGGAGGCTTGATTGACACCTACCAAACGGAAGACGCCGAGATTGTCCTGGTGACTATGGGATCCGTAATCGGAACCATAAAAGACGCCATAGACGATATGCGTTCTGAGGGCAAAAAGGTCGGTCTTGTCAAGGTGAGGAGCTACAGGCCATTCCCTGTCCAGGCTCTTAGGAAAGCCCTGAAGGATGCTGGCGTGATTGTCGTCATTGAAAAGGATGTGTCCATCGGAAACGAAGCGGGTCTGGTTACCGACCTCAAGGCAGCTTTCTACAACAGCAAAATCAGGACGCCCATCATCGGCTTCACAGCGGGTTTGGGCGGACGGGACATAACCGTCAAGGACATTAGGAAGATCACAGAGAAGGCTTCCGCTGCAAGGAAAGGCATCGAGTCTGAGTTCGAATTCTTGGATCTGAGAACGGAGATCTTACCCTAAGGAGGATTCAAAATGCAAAATCTGCTTGCACCAGGGCACAGGGCTTGTGCAGGATGTTCCATGCCCACAGTCGTCAGGCTGGTTTTAGATGCCGCTGGCCCCAACACCATCGTAGTCTCACCTACCAGCTGTCTGGAGGTGACCACCACTCCTTTCCCGGAGAGTGCCTGGTGTGTTCCATGGCTTCACTCCCTGTTCGAAAACGCCGCAGCAGTTGCCTCAGGAGTAGAGGTCACTCTCAAGCGCTTCCACAAAGACGTCAACGTCTTAGTGATAGGAGGAGACGGCAGCACTTTCGACATAGGTATGGGTTCCAACTCGGGCATGTTCGAGCGTGGCCACAAAGTGACCTACGTCTGTTACGACAACGAGGCCTACATGAACACGGGCGTGCAGCGCAGTGGCTCAACCCCCTTCTGCGCCCATACAACGACCACACCTTCGGGAGAGATTAGCCTAGGCAACCCCCGGCCTAAGAAGGACATGCCGGCAATCGCTCTTGCTCACAGGGTTCCCTACGTAGCTACAGCATCGGTAGCTTACCCTGTAGATCTTAGGCGCAAAGTGAAGAAAGCAATAGAAACCCAGGGGCCCTCTTACATCCAGGTCAACGCACCTTGCATCACCGGCTGGACCTTCGATGCGGGAAAAACCGTGGAGATAGCCAGGCTCGCAGTCGAGACCGGCTTGTGGCCGCTATTCGAGTATGTGAACGGCCAGCTGACAGAGGTCAAGAGGGTCCGGAGACCGAAGCCTGTCGAGGATTACCTGAAGTCCCAGGGAAGGTACAGACACCTTTTCAAGAAGCCAGGCGGCACAGAAGTCCTAAAACAGATCCAGGCGATGGCTGATGCGAACATAAGCAAGTACTGCCTGGTGGATTGAAAAATGTACGTCGGCCGGATCGTGGTCGTAGGCCGAACCGCGGGAAAGAGCTGGGCAGGTTACAGGGTATCCTCCCGCTCATTTCCCAACCGCAGTGCCGAAGTCCGGGGAAGCAGCATACTTGTTTCCCCCAGGGACCCCAAAGATCTGGCTAAGAACCCTTACATAGCCTACAACTGCATAAGAACCAGCAATGACGTGGCCGTGGTCGCCAACGGCACCCAGACGGACATGATAATGGAGAGGATAGATGACGGGTTGCCTCCCTTAGACGCCATAGCCCTCAGCCTTGTGGCATACGGCTACGAGAGGGACGAACTGGACACCCCTAGGATAGCCGGGGCGGTCAGAGACGGAAAAGCCTGGCTGGGAATAGCAATGAAGGGTGAGTCTCGATTCAAGGAATTCCCAATGAAAGACAACGATGCCTTCATGGTTGCCACTTACGAGAAGACCGGCTTTGAGCCTGTGGCTGTGTCCGGCAAAGATGCATCAGTAGTCGCAAAAGCAGCCTTCGATCTGCCCTTCGAGAGGCCGGTATGCTCTGCAGCGGCCTTTCAGGGCGATAAGGGTTTTGAGCTGGCAGTATACAACCCAGCTTAATCTACAAAATACATTAACCAATTCTTAACCAATTTGGTTAAGCTGAATCCAAATTATCTATTTCGGTTTGGAGCGAATCGAGATTCACGTTTTGATGGTGATGACATGGAGATAAACGGCGTACAGATAGACGATACCTTTGCAGAGGCCTTTCCCATAAAGATCGCAAGAGTCCTGATAACCGCCATATCAGAGCGCTGGGCTCTGGAGGCGGCACGAGAGGCCACAGGTTTCGGAACCTCAGTTATCGGATGCCCTGCAGAGGCAGGCATCGAGTGCATAGCTAGCGCAGGCGAGACGCCCGACGGGAGGCCTGGAGTTTACATTCAGATCTGCAACATGGGCTACAAGAGCCTGGAGGGCTCGCTCATATGGCGGATAGGTCAGTGTGTTCTTACAGCACCTACGACTGCAGTCTTCAACGGCTTGCCCGAAGCTGAGAAGCAGTTCGACACCGGCAAGAAGCAGAGCTTCTTCGGAGACGGCTACCAGAAGCAGTTGGACTATCTCGGAAGGAAGTTCTGGAAGATCCCCATCATGTCGGGAGAGTTCATGATCGAGGAGACGATCGGCGCTGTTGATGGAATTGCCGGTGGCAACTTCTACATCCTAGCCGACAACCAGGCAGCAGCCCTCACCGCCGCCGAGGTTGCCGTTGACGAGATAAGGAAACAGAAGGGCACCATCACTCCCTTCCCTGGCGGAGTTGTAGCAAGCGGCTCGAAGGTGGGATCCAAGTACAAGTTCCTGAAAGCATCCACCAATGCAGCCTTCTGCCCATCCCTGAGAGAGGACGGCACCTGCGCACTTCCTGAGGAGATCAAGTCTGGGTACGAGATTGTTATAAACGGAATCAGCCGCGAGGCTATTGAGCAGTCCATGAGGGCAGGAATAAAGGTTGCCTGTACTGTTCCGGGCGTCGTCAAGATCACAGCCGCCAACTTCGGAGGCAAGCTTGGGCCCTATCAGTTCAAGCTGCATGAGATCCTGAAGTAGAGCTGTTTCTACACTATCGCGTCCCAATTTTTTTCATCTTTTGAGCCTTAATAGCTGCTTAGATTTCGGGCTTGATCTCTCGCGGATTGTTGAGCCGGATTCTTGTATCGATCTTTGATGTCGCAGAAATTTCGAAAATTCTGAAGCGTCCTAAACATGAGATACTCTTATTAATCAGCGGGCTATGGCCTAATCTCTGAATCTTACAAGAGGAGAAGGAGAAGAAGCGATGGTGCCAGAAAAGGTCGAGGAGACGTGTAAGAAGGTAATGAGCTGGCTTTCTGAGGAAGCTCTGTACAAAGACAAGGTCTACGACGAGAATCTGTATTTTCATTTGGCAGCCGAGTTTCCCGCGCATTCCGGGCGGCATGTAAACGTCATCCAGCCCAACAACCGCGACGATATATATGATAGTGGTCTTGAGCACCATCAGGCTGGCTGAGGTGCACCAGAAAGCCCTCCAGGCCTTGGCCAGGAAGGATAGGGAGAAGTTCATCTGGGATATGCGGTATGCTTTGCTCTTCGAGGACTCGAACTTCGATATTGAGCCAGGAGGAGGAGAGCTGAACAGCATCCGGTTCAGCAGAGAGATCTACTATGACGGACTGACAAAAAACAAGCTGATGGAGGTCCTGAGAGCGAACTTCAAGTGCGAGCTGTATGTGGTCTGGAAGTTTCAAGAGGCCTTCGGGGCAGAGCCAGCGACAGGACACGTCGAGCAAATGTATGGATAAAGTGTCTTGCTGCCAGGGCTTTAGCTTCATTCTATGCCTATTCATGCTGCAATAGAAACTTCTAGAAGCTGAAAAGAAAGGCTGTAAAAATAGACCGGGAAAAATAAGGACGGCCCAGTTAAGCCGGCTTTATTATCTCGTAGGTCGCAGTGACGCTTGCGGTAATCTCCATCTCGCCGGGGAGGACTGGTGTAGGTGTTGCTGAGAGCGAGAAGGCTGCCCTTGGTGCATTCGAAGAAGTGTAGCCGTATCCTTCTGATAACTCCAGTATCTTGCCCAGCTTCACCCTCGCGGTCGCTGCCATTATCTCTGCCTTTCTTCTAGAATCGTTGACTGCGTTGGCAAGGGCCTTGTCCATCTGCGGCTTTGGATCCCTGAGGTCGAAGCTGATCCCCATCACGCTGTTCGATCCAGCGGTAGTGGCAGCGTCCAGGACTTTGCCGATGTTTTCAGTGACGTTCATCTTGGCTGTTACCTGGTTGGTGGCTACGAACTCCGGAGGCGTCTTGTTCTTCTCTGTACCCGTCGTGGGAACTGGGTTCTCATCGGTCTGGGTAGTCAGGGAGTAATGGCTGGTCTGGACATCCTTCTTCTTCAGTCCTGCAGACAGAAGGGCGTTAATTGTGCTGTTCATCAGCTTGGCATTCTCAGCGGCTGCAGCCGATGCGCTGACGTTTCTAGTCTCCACGCCCAGGGTGATTGTTACGACGTCTGGTGCTGCCGTTGTCTTGCCTTCGCCGTTGCAGATGATCTTGGACACGTTGTCGTTTCCTGCTGCGTAGACTGGCATGGCCAGAGCTAGAAGGAACATTAGCCCTAAGATTGTAATCTCAAATCTTCTCATATTACACACAATTCCACAACAACATCCTTAAAGATTCTGGTATCGTTCCCGCAAACACGCTAAAGATGGACTACTAAGTATCACACAAATCAACAAAGGGTATGAAAACAGCCAGAATGAAGATCATATTGCCTTTCTGACCTTGCCGCTTGATTTTCAAACTACGTGTTTTGGTTGGGCGAATTGCATCACGTAATTGCAAAGTTATTTCTTTCAGTAAAATATTTAACCTTCGAGAATATTATTGAAATCATGGCAGGTAGGTCTTTGAATTCGTTTTATGCCGGATTCACATCTGTTGAAAGACAGCTGCTCAAGATGGAGCACACGGGCTGGGTTCATTACAGTAAAAGTGGAGGCATTGAATTATATAAATCTCAATTTAGGGTTACACCAGCCAATGACAGTTGTAAATATATAATTCCAGCAGATCTGCGTCCTGCCGAGCACGAACTAGTAACGCTAGAAGTCGAGAAGCCTGACAGAAAGATTACTAACAGGATCAGTAATACATCGTATTACAATTTTAAGGACTCATATAGGGTTGTAGGCGTTTTGAAGCCGAATCCCAATGAAATAGCAGTCATGCAACGCCCATACTTAAACGCGGATGATTTACAAGATCGACTTTCACTTTATTGGAAGAACGCGGACCAAGATCTCCTAGATTTCTCTCTGTCTCTACAGATTCTATCCTGTTCAGAAGGAACATACGGGCGCGGCGGGATAGGAACAAAATCACTAGCAGGAATAGGCACTTCTAGAAGACCATTGCTAGATCTCAAACGGACGATAGCCCATTTACTTCCATCCGAATTCAGGAACGGAAAGAACAAATACCTATATGATTTCATTGAATCCCCCATCACTCAAAGAAAAGTAGAGAAATTCCGATTAAGAAGTGATATTTCTGAAGTTTCCTACAATCATATCTGGCAGCTACCTCCTCAGTCACCCGTAACGTGTATCCAGATACCAACATTGATTTATAACGCCAATTATACCGGCGCTCTGAAAGAAATTGACCAGGACATCCTTGAGTATCTTCTTACGGCTCTGATGATCAATCCACCTATAGAAGATAATTTGATATCGAGAATCGAAGATGCTGCCCAGAGGGTCAATCAAAAAGCTAATCGCGATGAAGACTTTGCTAGGCTAAATATTGATCGATTTTCTTCAATTAAAGTAGCCAACGCTATCTGCAGATTGCATCTCACCCCAAAATTAGATGAAGATACGTTTGATCGTGATAGAGACAAATTCGAGTCATTAATGCGCATGTTTATGGATGTTGAAAAGGATATCGAACGTCCTGAAGGACAGACCTATGCCGTACCACTAAATCAAACATCGTACTTGGACAAATGGATGGAGCCCATAGATTCCAACATTCTTCGTGTAATGCGCAAACTCAAAGACGACCTAGGACTAGAATGGATCACCCAGCAGGATATCGAAAACCATCCAGAATTCAATCCCAAATGGAGTGGAGATTGGAGAGTTCAAGACTCTTTTTCAAGATTGAATAATCTATCTTTGATAATAAAGAGCCCTCGTGGGATTGGATATAAGCGTGTCAGGCTAAGTTAGCTTCTTTCCTTTCCTCGAACTACTCCAGAGACGCTTTTGCTTCTTGTGAAGACGCTTGATGCCGATTTTCTTATATTGGATATAGTCAAATTTTTGATGAGATAGATATCAGATAGTTTTCAAAAAAAAGTCATTCAGCCTTTAAGGCAGGCATTCATCTTACAGTATTTCGTAGGTCACAGATACAATAGAAGTAACGCTCACAGTCCCACGCGAGGTGGCAGGAGATCCAAAAGGCTCGTTAAAGCTCATATCAGGATATCCGTAATCCGATATGTCAATGGCCTTTCCGAGTTTCACTCCAGCGGCCGATGCCATGTCCTCAGCATTGGATCTGGCGTTATCGATGGCCTTCTTCCGTGCATCGGCTATGGCTTGACTTTTGTCGCTGATGCTGTATCCCATGACGGACGCCATAGCTCCCTGGGATTTGGCCGCTTCGAGGACACTGTTTACTTTGTCCTGATCTGTGGTCTTCAGCCGGATGAGGATGGAGCTGGTAAGCAGGCTCAAAGCTTTGGATGTATTTTCACAAACGGTGGTATTATTTACCGGCCTGCAAATATTGCTTTCAAAATGGCTGCTACTGATTCCGCTTGACTGGCCAGGCATGATTTCATCCTTCTGAACTCCTGCTTTAGTCAGGGCATCGATTGTTTTGTTAAGCAGCAACGCATTCTCAGCGGTTGCCTGAGAAGCATTGGTGTTGTTGCTCTGTACTCCGACTGAGATAATCACAGTGTCAGCGGGAACTGTTGCTGTTCCCTCTCCAATTACTCGTATCCCCTGCGTACTTTGACCTGCAGCACTAACCACCAAGACAGTTAGTAGCGCGAGTCCCAATAATATCGCTAACCTCTTCATAGTGATCCCCTGAAAGTTTTAGAGCTGGAAGGTATTAAAGAAATCGGTCGGAGGGAGCATTCTCATAAGCTTGCTAAACTGGTTATCCTAGCTCAGATAAGCAATCTTCTCTCGTAGAATACTTATATTGGACCATTGATATCCGATTGAGTGACCTCAGGAACAGGAGCATTGGTACAATGATAGAAGCGCCTCCATGTGAAGATACCGCCAGCTACTGGCTAAAATTGGGAAGTGCCCAGGCCAACTCTGGCAGGTACGAAGAGGCAGCCAAGGCCTTTGACAGAGCCATTGAGCTTGATCCGAATGATACAGAAGCGTGGAACAACAGGGGAATCGTTCTTTCCATCCTGAAGAGGAACAAAGAAGCCATCCAGTCTTTTGAGAAGGCAACCTCGATAGACCCTAGAAATGCTGAAGCTTGGTACAACCGAGGCATCGTATTCTGCAGCTTAGAGCGGTACGAGGATGCAGTTGACTCCCTGGAAAAGGCCCTGGAGATCGACCCGCAGAGCGCAATTGCCTGGCACAACAAAGGCGTTGCCCTCAAGCTTCTTGGCAGGGATACCGAAGCAAGGATTGCTTTTGCCTGTGCAGGAAGAATCGGGACTAGCTGAGTAAAAGCATACTGATTCTTTTCGAAAAGCTTCGAAAAGCAAGATAAACGCTCTTTCACCCGCCGCCTTTAACTTCCCGCCAGATATCACAAACGACCATGAGCAAGATCGGAAAGCAGATCCGGATAGAGAGAATCCTGGATCGCAAAACTCACCGAACAGTCATAGTCCCCATGGATCATGGAATAACCGTAGGACCCATACCAGGTCTAATCGACCTCCCTTCAGCTGTGGACAAGGTGGCAGAAGGTGGAGCAAACGCTGTCCTGGGTCACATGGGACTGCCCCTGCACGGCCACCGAGGCTATGGCCGCGACATTGGCCTTATAATCCACCTCTCTGCGAGCACCAGTCTCGGGCCTGATCCTAACCATAAGGTCCTTGTTACAGAGGTTGAGGACGCCATAAGGATCGGAGCGGATGCTGTGTCCATTCATGTCAACGTTGGGGCGGAGGACGAAGCTGAGATGCTACGCGATCTCGGACGAGTGGCGCGCACCTGCGACCTCTGGGGTATGCCCTTGGTGGCAATGATGTATCCCCGTGGTCCTAGGGTCAAGTCGGAGCACGCCGTGGAGTACGTCAAGCTGGCCGCCCGAATAGGGGCTGAGCTAGGCGCTGACATAGTCAAGACCAACTATACCGGCTCACCGGATACCTTCAAAGAAATAGTGAAGGGTTGCAACGTTCCCGTGGTCATAGCTGGCGGCCCTAAGATGGACACTGAAGCCGACCTGTTACAGATGGTCTACGATGCTATTGGCGCAGGCGCTACGGGAGTGGCCATCGGGAGGAACATCTTCCAGGCGGAAGACCCCACGCTCTTGGTAAGTAAGCTCTGCACAATAGTTCATCAGGGTTATACTGCCGAAGAGGCTGGAAAGATCAAGTCTTGCTGAGGAGAAAGACAGATCAACAGAGCCAACAATAGCTCCCCTCCTTAGGCTATGTTCAAGAAGCACATTGTTCAAGAAACATATGATCGTAACAGAAAGTCATTTTATTTGGATCAACCACATGACACCAGAGCCAATCGTGCAGTCTAGGAGCAAATTTAAAATAGAGTTATTATCATTTTAAATACATGAAGTTTGCAGGTTACATAAACACCAGAAGGATAAAAATCTCGGTGGCGCTTGGCGTTGTAGCGGGGGGAATTTGTCTGTATGGAACATTGACCAGCATTCCTGGAGTTCTCACCTTGCCCATACTGGCTACGATATTCTATGACCGAGTCCTCTTGGGGTTTGTAGTTGGAATAGCAGATGGGCTTAAAATCCACCCACTGATCAGAGGAGCAATCATTGGAGCTGTGGTCAGCCTGCTCATAGCCATTCCATCGGGCATCACAGGCGGAGCGCTTCTCATGGGAGCCGGCGTGGTTTACGGCATAATCATAGATCTTGTGGCAACGAAATTTTCCACTGATCTGAATCGAGTCTCCATAGACTAGATCGTATTTTTTGCTTTCCGTGCTAGACCTTTCAAATTCTGCTACTCGATTTCTGCTACCCGATAAGTGTCTTGGTCGGATGCTCCTGGTCTATCGGTCTATCGGCTGCGAAAAGTTGGCAAAAGGGCTCTCATCCTAAGGATAAGATAACACAAACAGTAATGGTCAACCACAAGGTATATCCACTTCTCCTAATACACGGGGAAGCATGAAGTACATTGTGCTCGTCATCTTGTTGGTCGCTGCTATCTATGCAGCATCGGCCACGGAGATAAATCTGAATGACGTCTGGTACAACAAATCGGTTTCGGAATTCAAGAACGGGTCTTATCCTCAGGCACTACAGAATATCAACAAGTCGCTGCAACAGAATCCAAACGACAATTCTTACTGGGATCTCAAATTTCTCATCTTTCTTAAAATGAGCAAATTCGATTCAGCCCTCTCTACGCTTGATGACGCCATCCAGACAAACAGCTCCAACTCACAGGCGCTGAACGACAAAGGTCTCCTTCTGGCCGGGTACCTACACGATTACAATAGTTCGATCCAGTCCTTCGACCAAGCTATAATGCTCGATCCAACAAATGCTAAGACCTACTATAACAAAGGATTGACATTAGAAGGTATGGGAAAGTACGATGAAGCTATCAAGAGCTTCCAGAAGGCAGTAGAGCTGGTCCCAAGCCTCGCAATCGCATGGAATCAGGAAGGCGTTTCGTACCAAGCACTAAAACAATACGAAGAGGCTTTGAAGTGCTTCGATAAAGTTACCCAGCTTGACGGTACCAACAAAGATGCATGGAGCAACAAGGGCGAAGTATTAAAAGCTCTTAACCGAGATGCTGAGGCCAAAATCGCTTTCTCAATGGCCGGAAAGTCAGGGGCTTAAAGTAGCCCTTTTTATTTTTGTCATAATCCGAGCGACGTTTCAGAAGAGTATCTTTTGGCTTTCCTGGCTTTTTCGAAATAGAAGACACTCTGGCGATCTCAATTGATGACGATTAAGATTCAATATTGAAGACTAAAAACGAGCACAGGACATTTAAGCGATTGAGAGAATGAATTAGCGAGGAACTCATGAGACTACTAGTGTTATCTTTGTTCATACCATTGGCAATGGTGGTTTTGAGCTATGGCCAGGTATCTGTTCACATTGGTGGCAACGATGGTTTGTCCCTGCTAAAAAATTTAACGAAAAGCTCGCCGAATCTCACTGGCAACGACAATGAAGCGAATAATATGACGATCATCATAACGGGGAATATAACGAGCAACGCGAGAGGCAACCTGTCCGCCAATGCCTATTTGCCGAAAGTTCCAAAATTTATCGGCAATGGTGGAAAAGTATTATTGAAGAATTTGTCCAATAGCTCATTGAACCTCACAGGGGCTAACAATACGACCAATTTATGGACATGGGGAGGCAAACCGCTATCGCCTCCTGTGCCTTCTTCTGAGGATTACTTTAACTATCAAAATGCCGAAGTGGTAAAGGCCAATCGGGTAGAATGAAGCCGTATTCCAAGGGTATGTATTAGAGGGCAAGGCCTTGACTTGAGCCCATCAACATCCGCGGCTCAAGTCCATAGTGTTTAACTTAGTGGCCACAGGTGCAGGATTATGCCCGTCTCCCCTGAAGGATTTCTCCCAAAACGAACTTCAAAGAGATTCAAATTCCATAGTGAACTTTGAGAAGCTAAAGATTAACTAATTTGAGCTGCGATATATATCCTCTTCTAATAGGAGGCAAAAAATGAAAAAAAAACTGCTGATAAACCTAGTGGTCTTGTTATTAGAGACCACCTTACTCATAGTGATGGCCGCAGGAGAACTCGGAAACCCGGAAAAGCAGGAGATACTCGCAGCCCAAAACCGATATCGTGCGGAGGTAAATGTAACACCACTGGCATGGTCGGATAACCTATCTGCGCAAGCCCAGAAGTGCGCAGATTTTAATGCCGCAAAATTTTTGAAGCAGGGGACCATGAAACACTGTCCGACTCCAGGATTTGGACAAAATATTGCGCAAGCCACTGCCAGCTCTCATTTAACATTGACTCAAATGGTCGATCAATGGGGAAATGAAAAACGTTATTTCATCAATGGAGGATTTCCATCAGTCAGTTCCACCGGGTCCCCGGCCGCGGTCGGTCATTACACGCAAATGATCTGGCAGAATTCCAGCGAAGTAGGCTGTGGGGAGGCCAGTGCTGGGGGAAATAATCTTCTGGTTTGCGATTACAGTCCCCAAGGTAACATAAACGGCACGGTCGTGTATGCTCCTCCCCGGCCGCCTACTGTTCTAATTCAAGCGACTAACACATACAGTGGCTGGTCTCAGCGCAACATCCTAAGCAATACGGTTCTAAATCGACCGGTTTCTTGCTATTTCTCTTTGGTATAAAAAGACAGGCCGTTTATTTTTTTTTTGGGTTCGATTTGATATTTAGGTCGCTCGAAGGATCAAGATCACAGATATATGATCTATGAGGACTGTACAGTCTGTCCTAACAGCCAACAACTTTTTTAAGTTAGAGGCGTATACATTAAAACATTAGTAGCAAGGGGGAGAAGAAAACGAAGGGAGCAGCGGTAGCAGTGATGCTAATAGCTATTTATGTGGCATGCAGCGTAGCCGTAGGGAACCGGCCGCTCCCCGAGCCTCTACAGAACGACGAAGTCTGCAATAATCTTAAGATAGCGGGAACCGGGATCATTGACATAGACAACTCGATTGTGGATAAGAAGCTGGCTCTTGAGTATCACAATGTAATGCAAGGAAACGGCGATATTGAGATGGACTCAACCAACACAGTCTCCCAGGCTGCCAGAAAGATTCAAGCTCCGATCAACGGCTCGACCTCGCCCATGAACCTTTATGACACAATTAAGCTGACTTACTCAGGAAAGACTCCCCTTGTGGGAATGAAATCGATAAAGTCAGACGCCTTCTGGGGCGGCATGGGCGCACAGGTGACAGAGTCCTTCTCTGTGACTGAGATGGATAAGATCCAGAGCACCTATTTCGCCTCCACCAGCCCGGCTACATACCTAAAGAATCCGAATGCACTAATAGAGCAGTTGAGGAACAGCCCAGTGCATGCGGTCGGCATGGATTCCAAGACAAGCTTCAACGGCACCTGGATGACTGACGCCAAGTGGCATCAGATCTTCTACAAGGACGTCAAAATACACGAGGCGTTCACAGGAAAGTTCGAGGTGGAGAAGTCCATCCAGTTCCATGAGAACCCAGTACCGGAGCAGAGGTCCAACCCCTGCGCCGACTTAGATTGCTGATCCTAACCGATGCACATTCACGTCACGCATGACAACGAACTCGTGAGTCGATCACCCATTCTAATCACTGTCTCATAGCACACAAGAACTCAGGGATACTTTGGGTTCCCTGGTTCCAATTTTAACTAAGCCCGAGGACCAGACGAAGCATGGTCCTATGCCTAAGAATAGCAAACTTTACGATTTTTAAATAAAAAGAAAGGTGCGTTTTGGTCACCACAGAGCATGTCGTGGCTGTTAAGCCCGCTAGAAACCGAAGAACAGCGGTGAAAAAAAGTCAGGCGGATCATCTTGAAGAAGTACGGTGGTTGCAGGGGCGATACATACATAGAGAGTCGTGTCGCCTATTGTCTCACCTCATTAATATATTAGGAGTTATTACTATTTTAACTTATTCATTTTTGGCATAAGAGCTTACTTGAATTTCCTATCGATCATGCCCACTTTTTATTTGATTTTTTAGATAGCTATAAATAATATGGTTTCGTTATAGTTCGATGTCTAGCTTCAAATACGACCGAGGCGTGGCGAGATGTCAAGGATAGAGATTATCACAATTACAAATGGTAGAAACAAAAGCGAGAAAGATATGCGTGAATTTTTGGTAAAAGAATTTGGAGCAACAAAGAATTTAATACTTTTGATAGTTGGATATATATTCAATCCTAAGTCCCGCATGAACCGATTCGAGAGCTGCATGAATTTGCCGATGCCAGGTTTATCGGCTTTAATAGAGGTATTCTTATGAAAAAGTTCTGTTTAGGATCTCTCTTATTCGTAGCTTTGTTCATAGCTTTGCTATCGTCTAATTCCTCGGCAATCGAGGAAAGTCATTCCAAGCAAATTCTCATCTTGGCTTCTTATCATCCCGGCATGAAGTGGGAGGACTCAATCGACTCAGCTATAAGACTACATTTTGCAATAAACGCTCCATCGGCTGTCATCAGCATTGAGTACATGGACACAAAACGAATCGATCCTAACCAGACGCGCCTTGATGCCTTAAAATCATTGTATATCAAAAAGTATAAAGACAGACATTTTGACCTAATTATAGCCTCAAATACAGATGCCTTCAATTTCTTGCTTAAAAATAGGGACGAAATTTTTCCAGGAACGTCTGTGGTCTTCTGTGGCGTTGTTAACTTTGACGACAAAATGCTGGACGGCAAGCGCGGTTTTACCGGTGTTGTTGAAGCATACGATGTCGCAGACACTCTAGCTTTGATGCTCCATCTGCATCCCCACACTCAGCATATAGCGGTTGTAACCGATTTAACAACTACTGGCAAGGCCAATCGAAATGTTCTGGATAGGACGATCTCCAACTTTAAAGGGATTGTCTCCTTTGAGTTTCTGGACAACCTTTCTGCGGATGAACTTCGACAGCGTGTAACTTCCCTGGTCAATAACAGTCTAATCCTGCTCATGACTTTCAATCGCGACAGGACTGGCAAGGTATTGACCTATGAAGACTCCTCTGAGCTAATTCGAGAAGCAAGCCAGGCTCCAATTTACAGTGTGTATGATTTCTATCTAGGGTACGGCGTCGTGGGCGGAAAGATGATTATCGGGACTTCTCAGGGAGAACAGGCAGCAGACTTAGCCCTTCGAGTCCTCCAGGGAGAACCAGCCGAAAAAATCCTGGTGATAAAAAAGAGCTCCAACTATTACATGTTTGATATGTTTGAGCTGAATCGTTTCGGCATTCATCTTACCAGCCTACCGAACGATAGCGTTATCATTAACACGCCTTTCCACAGTAGAGCCAACCTCATTGGCTTGAATTTAAGCGGACTAAACTTGGCCAATGTTAACCTTAGCCGAGCTGAGATGCAAGGGTCAAATATGAACAGGACGAATTTGAGTGGGGCTAACCTGGCAGGAGCCAGCATGTGCAAAGCGTGGCTGGTTAAGGCCAATTTGACTGGTTCAAATATGGAAGAAGCCGACATTTGTGGATCGAATATTTCAGGAGCTCGTCTTAATGGTGCAATCCTCGTCGGGTCCGACTTGATAGGCTCGAACCTTACCGCTGCAGATATTACGGGAGCAAATCTTGAGCAGGCCAGGATGAACCAGACAAAACTTTTGGGCGCAATTCTGGATAATGCAAACTTGGCAGCCGTAAATCTGAGCAGATCTGATCTGACCAGTGCGCATATTGCAGGAGCATATTTGAGGCGTGCCAGGATTCGTGATGCTATACTGGTTGGAGCCAATCTGACCAGAGCGGACCTTATTGGTGCGAGTCTGATTAACGCAACCATCTCTATGGCTGACCTCTCAGGAGCGGATATCTCGGAGGCCCGGTGCTCAGGAGCAAATTTCTTTGGCTCCAGGTTTGTTAAATCGAATTTAGTTTTTACCAATCTAACCAATACGAACCTCAGTACTGCAGACCTCTCCAGATCTGATCTCAATATGTCGGGGCTACACGGCTCAAATCTTTCAAAAACCAATCTATCGGGTGCCAATCTCGAAAATGCCATGATAGACCATGCCAGGTTGGTTGGAGCCGTGCTTAATGGAGCTAACTTGAAGGGAGCACGATTGGTCAACTCTGACCTGTCAGGTTCCAATCTGACCCGGGCCGATCTTACCGATGCCTGGCTTAGTGGAGCCAATCTGACTAGTGCCAATCTGATTGGAGCTAGGTTATGGGGTGCGGACCTCAGCCTCGCTATCCTGAAAGGTGCGTATCTGAGCAGGACAACCTTGATAGGGGCCAGAATTAATTGGGCGGATCTGAGCGGCAGCAGTCTCACAAATTGTCAGTTCTCCAGAGCGGAACTTCTTGGAGCCAACCTGAGCAATTCCGACCTAACCGGTTCAGACTTCACCCGAGCCTATCTGGTGAGATGCAATTTATCGGGTTGTACTCTGAAGGACACCAAACTAGATTACTTAGATCTTACCAACGCAAATCTGCGAAATGCCCGCCTAAGCGGAGTCAGGTTCGTGGACGTGTATATGGACAACGCAGATCTGTCCGGCGCGGACCTTGCTGGATCCTACCTTTATGGAGTGACCCTAAATGGAACTGTGTGGCATAAGGCGAACTTGAGAGCGTCCAAAATAATTTTAATGAACTTCTTGAATGTGGACTTTAGTGGAACAGATTTGAGAAATACCCGTTTCGCTGAGACCTATATGAATAACACAAACTTTTCAGGCGCTGATCTGAGTGGTGCGGTCTTTGATACGACTGCCTTCGAAAACACTGATTTCAGGGGCGCAAATCTGCAGGGAATCAAGTACGATTCAATAGCACTTGGGTTTTTTGCCGTGTCCAAACTCGATAGGGCCAAGATTAGCGCAGATTTGCAGATGGATCTTGATAAGCTGAAGGCTGGCAAAGCATGAGAAATAATCCTTACTTGGCTGCTATGTTGAGAAGTTCGAACTCATCGGCGGATAAATCTGAGACCAACAAATCCATTGAATGAACAAAGGACGACCATGAGATGCATTGATTTGATCCAAATTCTGTCGTTTATGAAGGAGATTCATCTTTACCTGGTCGTAATCTTCGTCCTTCTGGCATTCTTGTCCATTGCTCCTATATCCACTGGCGTATCTGATAAGTCGGAACTAACGAAGCTGATCTTGGGGAGTGAAGATCCACTTATCAACGTAAACGACCTGGCATTCCTCTTGGTAACACACGATTTTGATGCCATGCCTAAAGGAGATTATGTCGAGGTCCGTCTTAACAATACCCTCTACAAATTGGTTCCCAACGGTCGGTATCCGGGACTAGCCAATGTGACAGTTGAGTCTTGAGGCATCCAGGCCGATTGAAAAATCTATATTACCAGCCATATTTTATGCTTACCCAATTTCAGATGTTAAATCCGCACTTAGGCCAAAGGCAACGTAAAGCATATCGTGCATCCTTTACCAAGCTCCGATTCTATCCAAATCCGTCCACCCTGGACCTCGATGATACGCTTGACTATAGCCAAGCCTGCTCCTGTTCCTTCGCTTTTCTTATCCACTTTATAGAAAAGCTCGAAGACTTTGTCGTACTGGCTGGGGTCTATGCCAATTCCATTATCCCGGACAAAAAAGATTCTATCCTGTCCATCGATCCTTTGACCGATCTCTATTTCTGGATTCGCCTGCAATCCTATGTACTTCATGCTGTTTTCTATTAGATTGACCAGAACCTCAGCGATCCTCATTCGATCTACATGAACCGCAGGCAAATTCTGAGCAACAGATACCTTGTACCTCTTGGATTTGATTTTCTCGCTGGTCTGCCTGAGAGCATCCTCGACAATCTCCTCGAATGGTACATCTTCCGCCGGGTTGACGACTCGACCGATGCGGCTAAGTTCCAATGTTTCGAGGAGGAGCTGGTCCATTTTCGTGATAGCTTCATTTGCTATCCGAAGATCAGCCTGCATCCGATCCAGGTCGCCCCTTCCAGCGTCTTGCTTGACGAATCCCAGAAGACCGCTCACACTGATCAAAGGAGTTCTCAGTTCATGCGAAACCGTGTAGACAAACCGCTCCATTTCCGCATTTCTGGCCTCCAGATCTGCGGTCCTCTCTTTAACCCTCCGCTCCAATTCATCATGAGCTTTCTTTAGCTCCTTTTCTGCAATCCGTTTCTGTTCCTCAGCTTTCTTGCGATCGGTAATATCTCTGATGGACTCTATCGCTCCATAGACGTTCCCATCATGATCGTAAAGAACCCCAGCACTTGCTGAGAGATAGGTCTCTCCGCTCTTCATATTGGGCATATAAGCTTCACCGAATAGTATCCCGTCCCGTCTCTCGAATTGAGCATAGCTCTTCTCCACGTCTTCTTGCGGCAACAGCACGAGATCGATCAGGATCGGTCTTCTAATTCCATAAAATGGTATAGCATATTCGTAATTTCCCTTGCCCATTATGTCTTTCGCATTAACACCTGTCATGGCCTCGATGACTTGGTTCCAGGCCATAACCCGTCCCTGTCGATCGATTACCATAGTGGCATCGGGCAAGAAGTTGATTATATCGGCCAGAATCCGCTGAGATTTCCTTAACTCCTCCTCAATCAACTTGCGCTCGGTTATATCGGTCAGCATGGCAAAGGACCCGGCAAAATGGTCTGCTTCATCCTTGAGTGCAGTCGCAGAAACCATAGTCCAGCAGGTGCTTCCATCCTTGCGGCGGTGCCTGCGCTCATATTGCGCCCCTACGCCAGATACACGCTTTTCCATTTTGGTTTGGTGATCCGGGAGGTCCTCTTCGAAAATGAAGGAGGTTACTGGCCGACCAAGCATCTCCTCAGGTAGATAACCCAGCATATCAGCAAGCTTCTGGTTCACGAAGGCGTATCGGAATTGACTATCCATCATCATGATGCCCTCGTTGGCAGTCTCGACTATTCGCCTGTATCGTGCTTCGGATTCCAGCAGCGCCTCTTTCGCCCGCTTGTTTGCGGTGATGTCGGTGGCGATTTCCATACGAACAATACGGCCATCCGACCAAAGAATGGCCCTGTCCCGGCACTCGTACCAGCGTTCATTTACCGTGTTCTGAAATTCCCATACAATGCCATCATTAGGGATTCCATCCGGCCCAATCAGTTTGTCGTTTGTGCAGAATTCACAGGGACTTGACTGGCCTTTCTGTATTGTCCGCCAGCATAACTGTCCCTTGATATCCCCAAAGAGTTTAAGGCCATGTTGATTGATGAAAAGCACCTCATAACTTTCCATGTCGGCAACGTAAACAAGAGCATCAAGTTTGTTGATGACTTCTGTAAATTTTCGGTTAGCGGCAACAAGCGCCTCCTCGGTCCGCTTGTGCTCAGCGCTCTCTTCTGTCAGCAGGAGGTTCTTTGCTTCCAGTTCATCCTTGAACTGGCGAAGCTCGTGCTCCATCTGCTTGCGGGCGGTGATATCGATATTAGTTCCCTCAAAATACAGAATAACGCCATTCTGACCTCGTACTGCGTGAATGTTGATCGATACCCAGATAGATCGGCCATCCTTTGTACGTCCCTCGGCTTCAAAGTTCTCAACGAGGTCATGTTCGGCAATTAGTCTTCTCAAACGTTCTCGGTCTTCGGAGTGAACATAGAGCTGTGTGCCCAAATCGGTAATGTTCGCAATCATCTCCTCAGGCGAGGCAAAACCGAACATCTTGGCCAGGGCAGGATTGGCTTGGAGGAGCTGCCCTTGGATTGACGTCTGAAAGATCCCTTCGGTGGCGTTTTCGAAGATCGTGCGGTACTTCTCTGCGCTTTTCTTTAGGATCTCCTCGGTCCGCTTGCTCTCAGTGATCTCTTCTGTCAGAATGACATTTTTCGCTTCCAGTTCATCAGTCCGTTTGTCTCGCCGTGACGTACTGTTTGACGATTGCATGGATCACTCCTCCAATCCTCTGCCCTTTTTTACATACGCCATCAGAACAGCCGTAATGACTGAGGCTATGACTCAACTTTCTTCTTACATTAAATGTTCAACGTTTGAATATCATCCTTTTCCTTATTTCAATACGCCTTTTTTAGTCTCTCATTAATTTTCGGGGGCGTAGCTGTCTCCATCCGGGAGCTTGGGGGTGAGGCAAGCATGTGGATTTTCGACTCTTACTTTAAGGGCTGCGTGGAACTGTGGAGCCGCGAGA
>JBGQAL010000148.1:0-6927 GCA_041494285.1 Methanotrichaceae archaeon | reverse complement strand
ATTCAAAATGGGTTATCTTGGGGATTAGAGACGCAGTCCATTAAGGTACTGGGCTCATCCACCTAATCTTAAACTCATTTTTGGGCTGATCCCGCGCCAATCAGTAAAAGCAATGTGATGTAATTGATTCTTAACTCATAGTAACTTTAGGTCTTTTTCGACCTATGTCACATCTCCTTCGAATGCCTAAAAGTTCTCCAGCTTGAACCTTGTGTCGTACCAGACCTTGTAGGGTTTCCTCCCAATGGCCTACTTTAATTAAAGTTAAAGCGAAAAATTCCAACGAAATATAAATATTAAATGGGGTTATTTATAAACCAATCATTAATTTCTATCTCTATCTAACACTAACTATACACTATTTTTCACAATAATTTACGTTTAGTGTCTGAAATCAAACCTCTGTCTGTTAACGGCCATCGATTCTTGCTTTAGTTTAATTAAAGTGACGACCTCCTTTTGAGAACTAACACTCGGGCTTTGTGATTTGCAGCACTTCGCTTAACTTCGAATCGCTGTGGGTCCAGCTTCCTGACTAGCTGGCTGATTCGACCAGGTGATACTCCAAGAAGACCTCGGAGTTCTGCGAAGCTGACTGCATGTCTAGATGAATCTTTCAAGTGCTTCTCGATTTTCTGCAAATGGGCAAGCTCTGTAGGCGTAGGATCTCGATCTTCAGGGTGCTCAAGCTTCGACAACCTTTGACGGTCGTAAGCGATCTCTCGAAGCACGCGGTCTAGGTCTGCATCCCATTTTTGGCGAAGGTTCTCAAGTTCCGATCTTAACGCTGCGATCTCTGCACGGAGCTGTTCAATGCTTTCTGGCTCATCTTTGGCTGCCACTGCAACCCGCTCTCAATACTCTTCTGGCAGCAGGATTGTCGTTGCGCTTCTGTCACGCTCAGTGATTACCCAGATCTTAATGCCGCTAGTGAGCGTATAGGCAGACAACAGCCTGAACCCCTCTCGTATCGACAGCTCATTTTCTGCTGCGTCTTCTGCGTTGACCTCGCCCCAGTCACCCTGGCCATGTCTTTGGAGGTACGGCCAAAAGCTGTCTTGGGCTTGCTGGAGGGCTGCTAAGGCACCTGGTGTCGCTACGATCTGCCCAAAAGAGAATTTAGGCATCTTGAAGCTCCTGGCTGGGATTCTTTGCTTTGCAGGCTTGACGTAATACCAATTCTAGGAGGTTCTGCCAGCCTGCCCGGTCAGTGGACAGCAAGATATCACTGTGCTCGTTCCGGAGTCCGTCTTGAAAAGAAAGTGAGATGGTAGCTTGGCCCATGCTCAAGCCTCCTGGCTCGAAGTATCCGATTCTCTTGCCCTCTTCTCAGCTCCTTTAAGCACTTCGAGTCTAGCCACGTTGACGTTCCTGAGACCATTTAGAACACTCAAAGCTAGATCAATCTCAGCGATGTCCTGAGTGATGGCAGCTTTGAAATCTATAAGGGCCATGATTCAAGCCTCCTGGCCCTGCTTCTTCTGCCAATATCGAACTTCGCTCTCGGTAGTAGTGGGCGCGACGGCATCTATCAGGTTTGCCAAAATGGTGGTTCTAGGGGCCTCGGCTTTTATCGTGTCAGGATCTACCGGCCCGTTGAACCCGCCTGCCCACTTTGCTTTGTGCAGCAGTGCAATTTCAGCATCAGATTCTGCTTCGATGTCTGTCTGAGTCTCCTTTGGCTCAGGGAAATACCGCCTCTGATGCTTGCACTGGCCAGGCCGATAAGTCGCTGCAGGGCATGAACAGGTTTTGGGCGTGGTCACATAATAGCTGTCTTTCTTGTTGCTCAGCACCAGGATCATCTCGCCGCTCAGCCTGTAGAAAGCCGGCATCTCTTCAGGTTCTTGGCCGTGGTCGTAGTATGCAATCAACTGTCGTACAGCGTCGAAGCTCTGCGTTAATGGGCAGCTCACGCTATCTAGAAGTGTTCTTTCAACCATTCGTTTCACCAAATAATATAACTACTTATGAACGTATAAACTTATTGATGAAAATAATGGATTATTGGAATCAAATTAAAATTCAAGAAAAAATATTATGGCATTATGCCGAAAAAAGCATTAAGAAAACTAAGTAATCAAGAGGAATGAGCGGATCAACCGCCCATTCTCTGCCGTTTTGTTTTGGTGAAACGAACGGCAGGTTAAAAAAGGGTCTTATTGGATATAGGATTTTGCTTCAGCCTTGCAGGATTCATGAGTTTAGCAATTCTGCATCTCATACGGTGAGAAACTTATCATACATCGTTCGCTTCGTGGTATCACTTACGTGTGCATATCTAAGAGTTGTTTTGATATCATTGTGTCTAAGTATAGTCTGAACCACTCTGATATCAGCACCGTGAGCTATCATAAGCGTACTTGGAGTGTGACGACTAAAAACATGTAAACCTCCAGGACTCGATACTTTAGCCCTATGTTTTATATCCCGAAATACTTCAAACAAAACAACTCTATTCCATTTCCGATTATAGTCAGTATAGAATAAATACTGTTTTCCGTCGATTAATAATGGCGGTCTGACTTCCAAATATTTACGTAATGTCTTAACACACAGAGAATTGATAAGTACAATACCTTCCTCATCACCTTTGCCATGTCGAACACGAATAGATTGATTGTTTAGATTGACATCACGATCTTCGAGATTACACAGCTCACTTGCGCGAAGACATCCATAGAACATGGTTTGAAGCATAGCCAAGTGTTTGATGTTGTGGCTGGCAGCATCGAAAATTCTTCCCACTTCATCTTCAGAAAAGAAATATGGAATTGTATTCCTGACTCGGAGAGTTTTAATCTTATAAATCTCTCCATACATGCTGTAAAACTGCTTAAGAGCACAACCTACAGTGTTAACGCTAGATGCTGCAACCCCATCCTCTATCAGAGAATCGCGATAGGCATCAGCCTGCGCGAGTGTAGGATGCCTATCCGAGCTGAAGACTAATAACCTGCTTATGTCCTTTTTATACCTTTCAACCGTGTTACTGCTAAATCTCTGATTGCGCAGATGCCTTTCATAGCGATTCAATACTGATTCGAAATCCTCATTGCATACATCCCAGAGCTTCTTCATCCTATAGGATTACAAGTGCATCCTCTATGTTGTAGCGGTTTATCCTGCAGCTCCAGTAAGTTCGTTGTACAGCGAAGAATGTCCAATACCCATTGCATCCATGTCCTGATTCTTATTAAACCAAGCATTTTGATAGTTCGGATTGATCTCTGTGGCTCTATTGTAAGCTTTAATGGCCGAATCTAAGTCACCTTCGATATCGTAGATCCTGCCTATGTTGTACCAGGGTTCTGCATACGATGAATTAATTTCTGTCGCCCTGCCAAACGACGCAAGAGCCTCGTTGTTTTTTCCCAACAGCCCGAGATCGGCTCCTCTATAGTTCCAAGCATACGCATTTAGAGGATCGATCTCGATGACCTTGTTGAAGGCTTGTAGGGAATCGTTGAATCTTTCTTGGTTGTAAAGAGTTAAAGCAACGTTAAACCACTCGGATTCATTTAGCGGAGTTGCATTTATTTGCCCCAAAGCAGGGGCAGTGAATGCTACAATCAGCAGTAATAGTATTGGTATTAAACTCGAATTCATAGCCCTTCCTCCTATACACTCATATCCGTTTCCACTCATAATCCGTTCATTATGAAATAGCTTGTGCAAAGCTTTCTCGCGTGCTTCATTATGTCCATCCAAATAAGCAGCCACAAAACAATACCCACACCAACGGGTCGCACCCTCCGGTTTGTGCATCGTATCGGGGAGAGAATTAAGAAATTCAGTGCGTGAGTTCATTGCGCTATTTCATATTGCTGCTACCACACTTTCAGATCGATCCCCTCGATCCTGAGCATCTTCCCCTCGGACTGTACGACAACACCTGAGTGCACCTTTTGCATCATGCAATGCTCAGGCAGAAACCGCACGGTTTCGCCCACTTCCGGTACTTTTCCACGGCTAACCACGCCTTCGAAACCTGCCACCATACAAATGCCGATGTCACTCGGCGGCGGCGATCCGTCCAGTAGATGTACCGGGCCAACGATGTGTACCGTGGCAATGCAGTGGCTGAACTTGAGGACTTTGGCGAAGTGAGTTACAGGACAACCCAGCGGCCTGTACCTCATGAAATCCCCTTGATGAAGATCAATGGATCGGTCAAAGGGATAGAGGTCTTCACGGCACGATGGCTCTCCCGGCAATGGTGCCAGCGCGAAGTCAGCCCGCAGGCCATCGATGACGCCGACTATCTCCTCTCCCTTTTCCTGAACTGACAGAAGCCCTGCAATCTGCTCCTCCCGGTCCTTTAATTTCTCTTGCTGTAGCACCGGACACCTGGAAATGCTTTCCGCGTTCATCAGCGCTGCTGCGAACTCCCGGCAACTCCGTAAACCGCACTCACCGCAGTTGTACCCCGGCAGCAGTTTCTCAATCTGCCTCATTCACTCTCCCGTGTACTCCATGAAGCCGTCCAGATGTCGCAAAACGCCTCGGTGGTGTTCCTTGGCCACGCGCAGCTCTCCAGTGCATAGCGTGCACACTCCCAACGGTGGGTTGTGCCGAAGTACCATCTCTCCGGAGATGTCAGACCAGCTTCTTATCAGGTCTGCCAGCTCTCCAGAGCCCTTTCCGGATAGGCCATTGGCCTCGATGATCCTGCACTTAGGGTTTGCCTCCAGGATGCGCTCCCTGAAGACTTCCCTCTCAGCCTGAGAGACCAAGTCGCCCTTGGTGGTGACCACTACGTCGGCGGTAGTTAGAAGAGGGCCAACTTTGAGGGGCGTGTTCGGGCCGGTGGTGACGTCTATAACGCACACGGCCAGGCAGCCGTCAGGATAGGGCGCGCAGCGGAGGCACAGGCCAGCGGTCTCGTTCAGCAACACATCAGCATTCTGCTCCGCCGCCCAATCCAACATCTCCTCCACGTTGTAGATGGCGTAATGGTCAGGGCACATGTCTCTAGATAAACTGACAGCCACAGGTACATCCAATCTTTTGAACCGCATGTCATCCTCGGTCCACAGACAGTCGATCTTGACCAGTGCCGGCCTGACACCAGCACGCTTGAGGTCCCGGATGGCGTGCATGAGAACTGAGGTCTTGCCCGAGCCCGGAGTCCCTGCAGTCACAACCATCTTCATGCTACAACTACCTCTCCTTGCCTTATTGTCTCTCGGAGAGTGGTCAGCCAGCCGTCGACCTTCTCGATATCCAGGAAGACCCGGTGCTCCTGGTCGGTGGTGCTAATCACTTTTGTCATGCCGCCGTTCTTCATTACGATTCTGCGGGACGCCATCAGGGCCAGCATGGGGTCGTGAGTGACCACCACCACTATCTTGCCCTCGCCGGCCAAAAGGTGCAGAGCCTCTTTCTTCTTTATACCGGCGTTCTCGATCTCGTCTATGAGCACAATGGGCGAGTCGCTTATGACAGCTATATCGGCCGTCATCAGCGCTCTCGACTGGCCGCCACTCAGAATGGTGAGGGGATGTTCAGGGTTTATGGGCTCACCAGTCAGGGTATTGGCAAGCTCTACGACCTTGTTTGCCGTATCGCCGTTCTTTCCCCTGCTCTTGGCGTGCATCCTCAGGAAATCCTCGACCGACATATCAGCAAGGAAGTGCATGTTCTGGGACAATTGGGCCACCAGCTTCTTTCGAGGATCAGTCCTTATAGAAGTCTCAGGCTCCTCACCGTTGATCAGTATCCTGCGGCCAGAAGGTGTATCTCCTTGGGCGAATTGCTCGATGTCAGCTATAAGAGTGCTCTTCCCCGATCCCGTCGGCCCCACTATTCCTACGATTTCTCCGCTTACGATCTTGATCTCGTCAACTGCATCAGCTCGTCCATCCTTGTCCGCTCCGCCTTTTATCGTCAAAGTCAAGGGTTTCATGATCCGCTCTCCAAAAACTCTACAGCTTCCTCCCACCGGGAAACCGTTGCGTCCGGCTGGAGCGTGTTCAGAGCAAAATCCTCTTTGACTCTGGACACCCCTCCACCGGTGATGTTGAGAAGTATGATATCACTGGGATTAACAGCGCCCGACTGCACCGCCCTAGCCAAAGCCGCCACCACCACGCTCGGAGCGTTCAGGATATCGATGCCCTCGGTCTCCTCGAACAGGGACTTGGCTGCTACAGCCTCCTGATCGGTTATTCCGTAGACCTGGCCTCCGGTGGCCTCAAGGGCATCCTTGACTCCTCCGAGAATATCGTAAGGCGGTCTTCTGTTGAAGAGCACGTCGTCGAACATCTCGGCACAGCCTGCTGCTGGCTTTTGGCAGTTATAGGCATAGTATATCGGCGCATTTGGGACGTTCTGGGCAAGGTGGAGCCTGGGAAGATTCGACCCGAAACGGCCATCCACGATCAGCCGCATGGCTGCTTCCCAGGCGGATATTCCGCCAGTGCCGCTTCCCACCGCCTGGAAGTAGTGATCAGGAATCCGCCCTATCTTCAGGACGGCGTCCAGCATGACAGTGCCCATCCCGTCCCTCCTGGCTATGTTCCGCGCTCCACCTTCGGGAAGGAAGCCGGGCCGGGACTGAACCTTCTCAGCCATGGATATAGCGTCGTAGTAATCCCCTTTAACGGAAAACAGGGTGACAGGGCCTTTCTCCACAGTAAGCCACATTCTGGGCATCGCCTTCTCGGGGACAAACAGTGCTAGAGGCTGCCTGGTCATCGAGGCCACCTCGGCAAAAGCTCGGGCCGTATTTCCGGCCGAGGCAACCACCATTGTGGAACCATCGCCGCGCTCTCTTTGCCGTTGCATTGTCGGGAGCGCCTCCAGCTCTTTGAAGCTGCAGGTCTTCATCCTTGCTCCTCTTTCTGGCCAGTAGCCGCTGAAGCTGATGTAGAGTTGTTTTAGGCCGATGGCAGCGGCCAGTCCGCTGCTCCTGTAGGTTACACT
>JBGQAL010000061.1:0-14156 GCA_041494285.1 Methanotrichaceae archaeon | reverse complement strand
TCAGCCCCAATTAAGGGTCCGATAGGTAATAGGTCATGGTTAAGAGTAGTAACCATGCCGATTTATAAGCTTGATTTTCTTATCGATGTCTGAAGACATTATAGTTTCGTATAGTTATTAATTGCCCCGGAGTTTAGGTATGATATGAGGAATTATCTATGAAGGTGCTACTAATAGCACTCGGAATTGCACTACTGGTCTCTATTTCTATTGGCCAGCCAATCTCAATTAGCGGAACCTATGGAAGGTCTTGGCTTGAGAATTATGGAAGTAAGAACATAGTGCCAAATTCGACCGGTCTCTGGGATTGGGCTCGATTCCCCTTGGAAATATACTTCTGAACGGCAAATTGATGTCAATAGGCAACTCAGGTGATACAGTCCTGATCCTTCCTGCCTTCCCAACTAACACTACCCCCATCCTTCAAAACAGATCTTTGATGACATCAGATTATTTTGGCCTGTCAATCGCAGATCTCAGCTCTCCATATCTTTCGGAGGACCCCTGGGCCGTGTCTCAGACAATAGGACAGCCCATATTGTAACCATAGCATTAATCGAGTCTGAATAACCACTTCCAGCCCCTAGAGCATGTTGAAGCTAAACCTGTTGTGACCTCTTCGCGGCTCCATAGCTATGCTTAGTCTTGTAGTAGAGTTCGAAGATCCACATGGCTTCTCCCCAAAGGTCCTGGATGGAGCCAGCTTCTCCCGAAGTTATCTATTGCATGTATTGATAAGGACCGAGACATGGGAGGACGGCGAAATGATAAATGCATATTGTCACATCTCGACTTTCCTGAATCAATAACAAGATATTTAAGAATAGAAGTGCACCATATTATTGGGAGCTATTGTTTGACTGCTCGAAGTCTCAAGGGGGATATGATATGAAAAATGTTCTTCGACCTACTGGCGCGATGATTTGGGTCTCTATCTTTATTTGTCTCTGTTTGATAGAGCAATCGGCGGCAACGCTGCCTGAAACAGCTGACCCTCTTAACAGGGTCAAGGAATTTCATTCAAACTTCATCAACCATGGCCAGCAATCGATGCCGTCTCTGGTGCAGTCTCAGCTTTCTGATAAAGGGGCGCAAGAACCTGGAATGGGGACCTTCCCTCCTGATTTAATGCCACACGCTTCGCCCGTGAAGCAACATATAGTCATGGACAATTCTAACTCAGAACAACAAGTCCAGAATATGTATGCTATGAATACTAATATGCAGAGAGACATTGTTTTCGACGACACTCAGACGGGAGATCCCATAAAAAAGGGCTTGAAGAACTCTATGGATATTACGATTAACGGAAATGGACAGGGGCAACCAAAGAGCAACGGAAGGCCAGATAGAAGTTCTGATGATCTGGGCATTGAGAATTTTGTAGATAACGCCGTAAGCTCCCAGCAACATGATGGTCCCGTCTATTATCAAAGCCAGAGTGGCTCTCCAGGACAGCAACGCCTCGGGAACTATATGAACATCGATGTCAGCGGCATAAATGTCCAGGCCACAAATACTGCGCAGGGCGGTAGTGCAGTGGCTACCTCGAATATAGAAATAAAGCCTGTGCAAATCATTAACTGTCCGCCTGAAGTCGAAGAGAAGCTCAAATAGCGGATGGGGTAATTCTACATATAACATCATACCACAATATCCCCACCGTCGGGGTAGTTGGCATTGCCCTTAGCTCCCTCTTGCCACCCAGAAGCTTGGAAACAAGCTATCTCCACTTTCCCCAATCTGTCCAGGGTGTCGTGGTCAAAATTCTTAACCCATCAATTCCCCTATAACTCCCCAATAATCGGGAAGTACTAATCAGACACGTATGACGCTGGATTGTGCCATTTCCCCGGGAAAGGATGTGACGAATAAAATATTACTTCACGCAGTAGAATCCAGCCTGCATACAGGAGTACCAAAGCAGTTCGACAGCGTTAAATCCTATTCTCTTCAGCAAAGAGAGATGTTCTTCAACCGTTATGGGGAAGAACATGGTGTCAAATCGCCTGATATGGTTCTCGACTGTTTCCAGATCCCTACCCTTCGAAAGCTGAAAACTCTTCCAGCTCCGTTTTCCTATCTCGATCCCTATTTCTGTAATTGGCCTGATATTCTCGAAGGTTACATAGATGCCACCTTGATTAAGTAGGTCATAACATACCTTTGTGACCTTGATCCTATCTTCTCTTGATAGATAATGATGTGATTGGATAGCCGTAATTACATCGGGCCTTCCAATGATCTCCGGGGACAGGTCTTGGGTCGAATTGGGCTTCAAGAAGGTTACTCTATCTGACCAGGATAGCTTCTTTCTTGCCCCTTCTAGCATCTCGGCAGACGGATCAGCCAGTACGAACTTGGTATCAGGAAAATGTTTCAATGCCCTCTCGACAAACGTGCCTGTCCCGCAGCCTTGTATCCAGCCAAATGGCAGGCGCTGCGTTCATAGCTTTAATTAAGTTGATCGTCTCTTGATGAAACGAATCATAATAGGGCAGAATACTGCGAATCTCTTCATCGTAGTTGGGAAAATGCATGTACTTGCGTTCTTTTCCAGACATTTATATTCTCGTATATTCATCCAGATACTCATATTACTGCGCTCTATTAGATAGAAGACCTAATGAACAGATAGAATCAGATACATAACCTTCGAGTACGAAAAGGTGAAACTTAAAGAGGCAATCTAATTCATGAAGCGGTATCTAGCCCTAGCCTTGGTTCTGGTATTGACTCTGATTCTTCCTACATTTGCCGAGATGGAAAGCCAAAAATGTGGGCCATATTTGGTCACGTTCAAGCAACCGAAACGGGAATGAGTGTGGATTGATCGGGATCTGCACATTCTATCAGCCTGCTCCATCATACATCAGCCTTTATAACCTTGCATCATTTGACGAAGCTTCTTATAAAAACATGACTTACAGCCGTATAACAAGAAATCAAAGAACAATTGATGGTCATTTAGGCTTTGTGGTGACAGGCGTCGATTTATTGGGGCATCTAAATTGGATCGCCGGTTACTGGATTGTTAACGACAGTACGGAGGTCGAAGTGCAAGGCAATCGTGACTGGAAAATGAAAGATGTCTCAGCTATGTTGGAGTCGATCCATATTAAGCGTGTGGGATTTTGAGCACCAAAGAAAATGATATGTTGCACAACATCCAGAACAAGAATTAGTCAGGTGGATATATACGTCGACCGCTCCTGGGCTAGCTCCTATCACTTTCAAAGCCAGTGCACTGGCAATAATAGAAGGGATGGCCGGGGTCAGTCATGAAGGGAGTATGGGGTAAGACCGTCTCCCGGCCCAGTCTACTCATTTATAGTAGTAGTTAAAAGGATCACCCGCGCGTTGTGCAAGTGATTTCAAGGGGCCTTCTTCAGGTCTTCTTTCATCTGAATATACTGCTCTCTGGTCAGCTCTCCCTTTGCGTATCTTTCAGATAGAATATCCTCTGCGCTTCTGATAACTGGCCTGTTTGGTGCAAGGCTCTTCTCACTCTTGATCAGCTTATAAATAAGATAAGCTACGGCTATTACGATTATCGGCCAAAATAGGCCCATTCCAAATCCCATAAAGGGATAACAATGAAACAATGGCATTTGTCCTCTTGTTCTAAATTATCGACTTTTGTTGAACCTATAGTCGGCATTCAACGTATATATAGGTGTAGGCCTGCAGAGCCAACCTGTCAGTAATGAGGTACCCGTCACTGCGAAGAGGACAACAGAATTACGAGGGGTGCCAATCCGAATCAGGTTCTTAAAGGTTTCTTCGGAGCATTCAACCTCTGAGGCTTAAATTGTAATCACCTTCCAAAATAGGAGGCGACCTTCTTGAGGTGTTCTCGAATAGGGATGCCCTGCGGACATTTCTCCTCGCAATCCCCGCACTCCTGACATTGGGAGGCAAATCCAGGACTTCCGGTTAGCATGCCTCCCATGACGATATTGTAATTGACGCTTGCAACGTCAGGGGCATCGAACATGCAACCCTGGTTATACATTTCAAAGCACTCTGGAATGCTAACTTTGGATGAACACGGCATGCAGTATCTACAACCTGTACAGGGGACTTTGATGCGCTTCTTGTACTCGATCTCGGCTTCTCTAAATAAGCCTAATTCCTCTTGCGATAGCGAGTTGGGAAGGCTGTTCTCTGCATAGGCAATGTTCTGCTGAACCTGTTCAAAGGAAGACATGCCGGATAGAACGACAGTTACCTCGGGATGGTTCCAAACCCATCTCAACGCCCATTCTGAAAGGTTTCGCTGGACAGGAGCCTTCCTCCATATCTGGTTGATAGAAGGAATTTCCTTGGTAAGCATTCCTCCCCGTAGAGGCTCCATGATCACGATTCCTAGGCCACGGTTCGCTGCGTACCTGAGTCCATCTGTCCCCGCTTGATTCTGCTCGTCCATGAAGTTGTATTGAATCTGACAGAACGTCCAATCGTAAGAATCCACAACCACTTTGAACAGGGCTAATTCATCATGAAACGAGAACCCTGCATACCTGATTCGTCTATCAGCTATTGCGTCATCCAAGAAGTCGGTAACATCTAATGAACGAAGATTCTCCCAGAAAGGTTTCATGAGTCCATGAACCAAGTAGAAATCGATATGATCGGTTTGCAGCCGCTTGAGCTGCTCATCTAGGTAGCGATCCATATCTGCACGTGATTTGATGAGCCAGCTTGGAAGCTTTGTAGCCAGGTTCACCTTCTCGCGATATCCTCCCTGCAAAGCTCGACCGAGGAAAGGCTCGCTCTCTCCGTTGTGGTAGGGATAGGCAGTATCAACGTAATTCACGCCGTGGTCGATGGCATATCTGATCATCTCGGTAGCCTGTTTTTCGTCGATGCTTCCGTTCTTTATGACAGGCAATCGCATGCATCCGAACCCAAGAATAGAGAGATCGAACGCCACATTATTCATCCTTCTATAGAGCATAATCTCACCCTAGTGTTTTACTCAATCCTCTGATCGCATATTGCCTTATTCATCCTGGGGAGCATCAGGATTCTTCAGAATCGGTTATGGTGAATGTGGAATCTGAAGGAACTACGTGGCTTATGGCGAACAGGTAGGTTCTGTTCCTCCTATCGGTCAAACCGGCGTTCTGATCAATACCACAAGATCATTGAAGGCTGATGTAGTCATAAATAATTCTGTAGTTGGTCAGACTGATTCCTTTATCAAGATGGATGCCGGAAGCTATAGCGCAATTGTGAAAAAAGCAGGGTACCAGAACTATTCAGTAAATTTTACTGTGGTTAATAATCAAACCACGACTCTGACTATCACAATGGTTCCAGTAGCTGTTCCTGGAACCTTAACTGTTCTGAAAGCAGGAATGCTCTACATATCACTACCGAGTGCGAAGACACGAACCGGAATCCTGAATATAAATGGAGTTCCTTATCAAATCGGCATAATACCAAGTATTGGTATTGGCAAATTAATCGGCTCGGTCAAGAAAGGCGACGTGGTCACGTTTGCCATGGCCGGTTATACAATAACAGTTGAGCCGTTTGGCCCCACAACTGCTGGTTACTGGTATGTTCGCGCTGGCAAAGACTATACATTCCTAGTCAGAGTTATATGATCCGGTAAGAAGAGAAGGAGTGCAGAAGGTGGAACACTCTGGACGGATTGGGTCTGGCAGACACCGGATTCATTATCCTTTTTTGTAGCGAGTTTAAGCATGTCAGATGAACCCCAAAATTAGTTCAAGCCAGCGAAGTCTTAGCCAGGAGGACTGTTGCAAGGTAAACGATATGCGGCCCGAACAGAGGTCTTATCTTGCTGCAAATAAGCAGCATTGATCCTGAAATCAAATGGGCTGGCAAAATTAAAATGCCAATTTGTAATCTGTGAGGATCTCTTCACATCCTCGGATTCAAACCCGATGGGTCTGAGGCTGTATGGGCTCCCAGCTATCGGTCACAATTTCTGATTTCACTTATAATCAGAAATTTGAAGGACTATTCTTGAGATATGGAGCCTGAGAAATTTCTCACTACACAGAGTTCAACGCTCTGCTGAAGGCTGCCAAGGACGACAGGTAGCGATGCATTCTCCTCTTGCTGGCCGGGGCGGTCTTACGTGTGGGTGAGATGACCCAGATCAAAACAGAAGATATTGATTTCAGCAAAGGCTACCTACACGTCCAGGCCAACAGTGCCAAGTTCAAGAAGCCTCGCACTGTGGTCCTGCTACCCCCAGTTGCTGAGATCTTGCAGAAACAGCTCGCTGGACGCCCTAAGGGCTGGCTTTTCCCGAGCTATCGTGAAGGGCATCTCTCCTCGCGACAGGTCCGAAATATTCTCGATGGCATTGCAACCAGAGCTGGCTTGCAAGAGGTCAAGCGCAAGGATAAAGCAGGCAAGAATAGGCACCGTGTACATCCACACTTGCTTAGGCATAGCTTTGCCGTCTGGAGCCTCGATAGTGGCGTGCAAGTAGGCGATCTTCAGGATCAGCTCGGGCACATCTCCCTGGCTACTAAAGGTATTTACCTCAAGGCCAGTCCGAACCACAGGCGAGAGGCGTTTATGAGGTCGAGCTTATCGGATTTCCTTGCGGGAGAGCAGTCTTGAACGATGAAAGATCGGGCAGGACCTATTAATCGGGCTGACGGCCTACGTTAATCGATAATTAAACCCTCTTCGTTGTTGCATAATGACCGAAATATTTATATTCTAAACGTACCATTTTTCGACAAATGACGAATGACACCAAGAACGTTTTATTATGTGGATGGAAGGAAATGATTCTTGGCTCGACTCTTTGGCTATTAACGATTCCACTCCAAATATGGACGCCAAGACACATTACCTTGGCCGTGGCCACCATTGGTACTACTCTATGGCTAGTTGGTGTCGTAAATATCTGCACAATGATAGTCCCGATTATATGCACGCCTCCCCGTGATCTGAAGGATAACGGTGATCATAACGGTGATCAAAGCACCTATACCTCAAAGCCAGCCCAAATGACAGAAGAAAGGCATTTATGCGGTCAGGTTTGTCAAGTTTCCTTGCAGGAGAAAAAGACAAAAAAACGGGGTCATTCTAAAACTTTAAAATAATATTTTTATCAATAACAGACTTGGTGAATTAAGCTTTGCCTTTCCCAGGTCCTATGTAATCAAAAACACTATGCGACGCCAACATCGATCAATAGCAGCGAGCTAGCGGATTCGTGCTTATAGTCTTTGGTATTATTAGCAAGCTAAAAAGCATTTTGGCTGGATCTTAATGGTTGTATAATAGCTTTGAGCAACATACAGTGTTGGTGCGTGTAATATTTTTGTGACATATATATGCGAATTCCTTAAAAAATGCCAATTAACAAGAGCATAATCAGAAGCCTACATTCCATTCCACCACCAGCCCCCCCAATCCCACTGCCCCCTCGACCGCCGCCCGGTCCTTCATTAGAAATACCCTCTCGCGGGCAGTCTCCTTGGAAGCCACGTAGTTCTTCAAAATCTGCGCACACTTCGCGAGCTTGGAAAGTTTTGACCACGTAGTTCTTCGGGTCCTCCACAGGTCGTAGTCGGAGTCACCCGGGTCAGAATCTCGCCCTCGGGCGTCAAATTCCTATCAGTCCACCTTACCACCTGAACGTCTTGTCTCTTAGTCGTCCCAGTAGTTTTTTCTTTGCTCTCCTGTCGATCCTAATATAGTCGTCTGATGCAAGAGTTTCGATATCGTCTACGGTGCGAGGTGCATTGTACAAGCTGCTGTTGTGCTTCTTGGACATTGGCGTTCCCCCATTTTGCCTCTATTTTGTGGTCATTTATCATAAAGATTACGAATGGAGGTATAATTATTTTCGTATCTTCCTGGGCTCGAATCTCACAAGAACGATACCGTTTTTGATCTGTCTTTAAGAGCTGAGACACAAAAGGGCTGAAAATGCGATTCACAATTTCCAATATCTTTATGCCTTAAATAGAATAGAGATCCAACCATCCTGCGATGACCTCCTATCTGGAGCATCCTCTCCTCAAGCCCGGTTCTGTAGAGAAGCGTCTCTTCCAGCTTGACTTGGCCTCCAAAGCTTTGAAGGATTCAACGCTAGTTGTGGTTCCAACCGGCCTAGGCAAGACTGTGATCGCCCTGATGGTCCTGCTGGCCCGTCTGGACAAGGGCAAGGCCCTTTTCCTAGCTCCCACCAAGCCCCTCGTGGAGCAGCACGCCCATTTTTTGGAAAACGTCCTCCTGGACGGGAGCGTTGTCGCCTGCATGACAGGCGAAATGCCTCCAAAGGAGAGAGCGGAGATATGGAGCAAGGCAAGGATAATCACATCAACGCCCCAGGTAATCGAAAACGACCTACTCTCCAGGAGGATCGACCTGAAAGATGTTGCCCTGGTGATATTCGATGAGGCCCACAGAGGTGTAGGGAACTATGCCTATGTCTACATAGCCGAAAGGTACGGTCGCGAGGCCACAAGCCCTCTGGCACTGGGGATCACAGCCAGCCCGGGAAGCCAGAGCGACAAGATCGAGGAGATCTGCACTAACCTCGGGTTTGCCAGCATTCAGACAAGAACCGATCAGGATCTCGATGTTGCGCCCTATGTCCATCACCGGGAGATCGAGTGGGTGAAAGTTGTGGTTCCTGAGGAGATCCTTAAGCTTCGAGCGCTCATCGAGGATGTCCTGAAGGACCGGATAGAAGACATCAACAGACTTGGTCTGGTCGGGCAGTCTATGGGCTTTTCGCAGGCAAGGATTGATCCCCGGGCATCTAAGAGGGAGCTGCTCGAGCTCCAGGTTCGCATGAGGTCATCGGCTGCCAGGCAGCCAAATCCGTCGCTCTTCAAAGGCATATCCATCATGGCCGAGGTGCTCAAGCTGCACCACGCAGTCGAGCTGGCCGAAACCCAAGGGACAGATGCTCTTTCCCGATACTTCTCCAGACTAGAGAGCGAGGCAATGTCCAGGAGCGGGTCCAAGGCATCTCGTCGGCTGATGGATGACCCCAGAATTCGTAAGACAATAGACGCTCTGGCCGCCACGACCATCGAGCATCCCAAGCTGGCCATTGTCCTGGAGATTCTAAAGGAGCAACTGGCTTCCAAGCCTGACTCCAGGATCATTGTCTTTACCAACTACAGGGATACTGCCTCGGCCCTATTGAAATCCCTAGAGCAAGAGGAGACCATCCGAGCTGTTCGGTTCGTTGGCCAGTCCAGCCACCAGGACGACAAGGGTCTCACCCAGAAGAAGCAGGCCCAGATCCTGGAAAAGTTCCGCAACGGCGAGCACAATGTCCTCATCGCCACATCTGTGGGTGAAGAAGGTATCGACATCCCGGCAACAGACATGGTATTGTTCTACGAGCCGGTCCCCTCAGAGATACGTAGCATCCAACGAAAGGGCAGGACGGGTCGTGCCAGGGCTGGAAGGGTAGTAGTGCTCATGGCCAAGGGCACGCGAGACGAAGCCTACTACTGGATCAGCGACCGAAAAGAAAAAACCATGCAAAAGCAGATCCGGGGCCTCTCCGGCCAGTCCAAGGCAGGTCTCGCCCAAACAGCCATTGAGTTCCATCCGGGACAGATGCAGATCACCCACGTTATGGAGGAGTCAAAGGAGGAATCATGTAGCGTCTTCGTAGATCCCAGAGAGAGGGACATGGGGAAGCTATTGGAGGCTCTGGGCGCAGAGATAACCATGAAAGTCCTGGAAGTAGGGGACTACGTCGTGAGCGATCGCGTCGCCGTGGAGCGAAAGACCGCCCAGGATTTTGTGGCTTCGATAATCGATCCAAAGCGCAACCTTTTCCGGCAGATCTCCGACTTGGCCAGAAGCTATGATAAGCCTGTCTTGATACTGGAAGGCAGGGACTTTTACACCAGGCAGGTCAATCCCAATGCTATACGAGGCGCAATGGCCTCCATCGCCGTAGATTACGGCGTTCCCATCATTCCTACGGAAGACCGGAACGAGACCGCTGCAGTAATCGCCATGCTTGCCAGACGCGAGCAGAAAGAAGGGCACGAGCTCAAAGTTCACGGCCACAAAACTGCCAGAACGCTCAAAGAGCAGCAGGAGTATCTGATCTCAGCTATACCTAGCGTCGGTCCGGCGGTGGCTCGCAACCTGCTCAAGCATTTCGGCACAATCGAGAGGATCGTGACCGCATCAAAGGAGGAGCTTCAACAGGTGGATCTGGTCGGGCCAAAGATTGCTGATAGGATCCGCGAGCTGGTGGGTGAAGCGTACAAAGGTTAGCAGGATTACCGGCTCGCTTCGAATCTCGCTTCACTTGACAGCCAGCTTACTTAAGATCAAGTTCTCCAGCTCGTCCTTGGGAATGTCTCCGATGTGCCTGCAGATAAGAGTGCCATTCCTGAAGATCAAGATCGTAGGGTAATTGAAGACTTTGTATTTTGTCGTTGTCTTGGCATTCTGGTTTATGTTCAACTTGCCAAAAACCACTTGACCCTTTAGATCAGCAGCCATTTCACCGATCTTCCGGTCGATGAGCTGGCAAGGTCTACAACCTTTTTCCCAGCAGTCTAGAACCAAAGGTGAGTATTTCTCAAGAGCTGAGCCAAGAGTACTGTCTGTGATGACCAAAGGGGCATCCGGAAATTCAGGTCCGACACTAGTGCTTGTTGAATTCGCTTTCTCATCATGGCTTCCCATGGCAGGTCATGATATAATCAACATTATTGAAGCGCAAAGGACAAATAGAAGCAACAGATGGCCCGATTCATTCTTTAGTCCCATCATCGCCGTCACCAAGTCGAGTATTTTTAGCAGATTCAAAAAAAGAGTTCAGGCCAGATCTTGCAGCATCGAACTTTGATCTGCTCAATACATCTGTGGCCATTTCGGCGTATAGATTTGATTGTTGAACCAGTAATTTCCATACCATGCATCGACGCCCAAATGAGGCTTTGGGCAGGTGACGCTTGGCTTACCATGCGGATAGTCTATACAGCCTGAGTCCCAATAACATTTTACGTCATCACATCGAGATTTTTCCTGCAGACATTTCTTTTCGGGCTTTGGAATTGGGGATATCTTGACGTTGGTTACTGTACTACCAACGATTTCTGTATCCCCTAAATTAGCATCGTCTGAAAAGATCTGGATCTTGTCCAGGTTGCTACCAACGATGTCAAGCTTATTCTCAAAGTCGCCCGCTCCAGCATGGGGCGAGATAATCTGTATATTGGACAATTTACTCCCGACGATATCTACATCTCCAAAACCAGCGCCTGCCGCATATGCAGTTGCCGCCAGCAGCATCGGCATCAAAGCCATAACCATTGCAGTCTTCATTGCTTTCTCCCCCGACATGTTTATAATTTTGATCTTTTATTATACACTCGAAGTAAAAAAGCCTTTCGGAGAAAAGGAATTGAATTTTACATCAGTCGTAAGATCAAGCAGTCAAGGTTAGGCGTTCTGCGGGTCTATGTTATAGATCCTGAAGGCAAGATCAACCATTTGGAACTTATTAATCAACCATCAATTGGATCAGCAGGCACTCGAAGACTGCGGATTCTGGGAGAGTAGAACCCCGGCAAATACTGACGTTTGAGATCATCTTGTCAAAAATGCCCTGGTCATGAGAAAAAAGTAATGAGAAAGCGCACTCATTTTTCACCCATGTCGTCCGATGCGTCATTCGAGGAACTGCGCGCACTCTACGAAAACGTGATCGAATGCGCGTGCTCGCATCAAAAAAAATTTATATCATCGGACACATAACCATTTTATTAGTGGAGAATTTGATGAAAAGGTTACCTGGAAGCGAGAACGCTTTTGTGACACAGGAGGTCACACATTGCCAGAAAATTGCATGGAGGTTTTATGAGAAAAGTAATTGCAGCAGAACATGTAACTCTTGATGGCCTCTTTGCGGGACCAAACGGGGAAATAGATTGGTTTAAACCCCCGAATAAAGAAATGGCAAAATATGCCATCAATCAGTTAGGTATAACGGACACTATTCTATTTGGACGGGTAACTTATGAAATGATGGCAAGTTACTGGCCATCCGCTTCCGCACCTACCGAAGATCCAATCCTCATTGACTGGATGAATAATTTACCCAAAATCGTTTTTTCAAAAACGCTGAAAAAGGCTGAATGGAAGAATTCAAGGCTGATTAAAGACAACATTGCAGAAGAAATCCAAAAAATGAAACGACAGCCCGGCAAGGACATGGTGATATTGGGCAGTGGCAGCATTGTATCAGCTTTTACAGATCTTGGCTTAATTGATGAATATCAGCTTTTTGTCAATCCTATCGTCTTAGGCAAAGGAAAACCTTTGTTCAAAGAATTAAATGACAGGCATAAGTTGAAACTTACAAATACAAAGACGTTTAGTAATGGCGTCGTTCTGCTTCACTATCGATCTGACACAGGCGACTTCAATTGAGAAGACCTATCTACTGATTCTTATTAAAGAAGCTTTGATGAAGGTTAAAAATGAAGGCAGTTAGGATTCATGAGTTCGGCGGACCGGACGTTCTGAAATACGAAGACATTCCGGAACCGCAGCCAGGTCCGAATGAGATTCAGGTCAGAGTTATTGCTGCGGGGGTCAACCCGGTTGATTGGAAGATACGGAGAGGAGGTATGAAGCTCCCCTTGCCGATGACCTTGGGCTTTGATGTAGCAGGCATCGTGAATGCTGTGGGGTCGGACGATGGTAGCTTTCATCTCGGGGATAGCATCTTTGCTAAAGTAGCTCCACCTCATGGCGGATATGCCGAGTACACTTTGGTCGATGTTTCACATGCAGCACTTAAGCCCAAGAGCATCGGGTTCGTTGAAGCAGCCGCGATTCCAACAGCCGGTCTTACGGCCTGGCAATCACTCTTCGATGTCGCAGGACTCGAAAAGGGGAATTCGGTGCTAATCCATGGTGCAGCGGGTGGAGTTGGTAGCTTTGCAGTTCAGTTCGCCAAATGGAAGGGCGCACACGTCATCGGCACAGCTTCCGCTAATAACGCGCAGTTCTTGAGGAGCATAAGTGCTGATGAAGTCATAGACTACGAGACACTGCGGTTCGAAGATGTCGTACACGATGTGGACGTGGTACTGGACACAATTGGGGAGGATACCTTCGAAAGGTCATGGGGCACTTTGAAGCCTGGCGGAATCCTCGTGACCACCGTAGCCAACGTTCCTGAAGGTGCCGCAAAATCTCATGGTGTGCGTGCAAAACATATCATGAGCCAGGCGAACGAAAAAGAGCTTGCTCAAATCGCGGCGATCATCGATGAAAGACACATCAAGCCAATCGTGACGACAGTGCTTCCCCTGGCTGATGCCAGAAAGGCACATGAGATGAGCGAGAGTCGTCATACTCGAGGAAAGATAGTATTGCGCGTTGCAGAAGAGCCACAGCAAAGCGGGAGTTAGTGACGCGCCACGTCGAGAAGCAAAGCTCATTAGTATAAATGACTACCTTAGCCATCCTATTTTATAGAATGCATAAAGACCCAAAAGCATGAGAGAACACACAAGAAAGACTACTTCCGGTATGAATAATTGAAAACCAATTGAGTTTCCACTTTGCGTCACGAGATTAACACCGAGTAGCCCACCAATTACAGACGGAATGATTGCAAGACAAGTAATAACTGCAATTACCTTCATAACCCGGTTCAGGTCATATGACACTGTATTTATATGCAACTCAATGAGGGAGCTTAGGCTTTCCCTAACATTGCGAGCAGTTCTGCAAATGTATTTTGATTCTGAATGAAGCGTATTGAAGTTGCGGCGATGATTATCATCGATTCCTAATGAAAGCAAATCTTCTTTATTTATTATTTGGTCTAAGACTTGGTGGAAATGCCACAGGTTATCGCTAACTTGCTGAATCTCCTTCTTAAAAAGGAAGGTTTTATGAAGGAATTCTGGAGAAGTTTTGTCAATAGGAATTCTTTCGAATTCATTGATTCTGCTCTCGATTTCATGCACGATCTTCCCATAATCATTTATCTTCAATTGAAGCAACGAACCTAAACTCCGCCATCTTTATTAACCAAAGGCGCACTAAGAATAGTTAATTCCCCAAATCAGCCCCAATTAAGGGTCCGATAGGTAATAGGTCATGGTTAAGAGTAGTAACCATGCCGATTTATAAGCTTGATTTTC